>JAYVCL010000176.1:0-20116 GCA_043749975.1 Burkholderiales bacterium | reverse complement strand
CTGTCGTTCATGGTCATCACCTTCAACGACAAGCCGAGTGACAAGGAAGCGCGCCAGCAAGTGTTCGAACGTCTGCGCGGCATCGACCTGCCGCCCGGCGTGCAGCCCAACGTGGCGCCGCTGTCGACCTCGATCGGCGAAATTTATCGGTACCGCGTGCAGGGCGACCACCTGAACGCACGCGAACTGCGCGAAACCGAAGAATGGGTCATCGAGAAGGCGCTCAAGCAGGTGCCGGGCGTGGCCGACGTGGTGTCGATGGGCGGGGCGATCAAGCAGTACGAAGTCAACCCCGACCTGGCCCGCATGCGCGACGCCAAGGTCTCGCTGAGCCAGCTCTTCGCGGCGCTGTCACGCGCCAATGCCAACGTCGGTGGCGGCGCGGTGCCGCAGGGCCGTCAGCAGTTTCTGGTTCGCTCGCTGGGCGCGTTCAAGACGTCGGCCGACATCGCCCAGGTGGTGGTCGCCGACAACGGCAAGGGCGTGCCGATTCTGGTGCGCGACATCGCCACGGTGCGCGTGGCCAGCGCCCCGGTGCAGGGCCTGGTCGGGCAGAACGACACCGACGACATCGTCAATGGCCTGGTGCTGCTGCGCAAAGGCGACAACCCGTCCGACGTGCTCGAGGGCATCAAGAAAACCGTGGCCGATCTGAACGCCCGCGGCCTGCCGGTGGGCGTCCAGATCAAGCCGTACTACGACCGTCAGTGGCTGATCGACAAGACCTTGCACACGGTGTTCGGCAACCTGGTCGAAGGCGCGCTGCTGGTGGCGCTGGTGCTGCTGCTGTTTCTCGGCAACCTGCGCGCCGCCCTCATCGTGGCCGCCATCATTCCGCTGGCCCTGCTGTCGACCTTCCTGGGGCTCACGTTTTTGGGCTTGCCCGCCAATTTGCTGTCCTTGGGGGCGATGGATTTCGGCATCATCGTCGACGGCGCGGTGATCGTGGTCGAGAACGTGTTCCGGCGTCTGGGCGCGCTCGACGACGACCAGCAAAAAGACTTCAGGCAACGCATGCGCACGATCCATGCGGCGGTGGTCGAGGTCGGCCGCCCGACGCTGTTTTCGATGCTGGTGATCATCGCGGCCAACATTCCGATCTTCACCTTGCAGCGCGCCGAAGGCCGCATCTTCGCGCCGATGGCCTATTCGATCACCTCGGCGCTGGTCGGCTCGCTGGTGCTCTCGCTGACCCTGGTGCCGCTGCTGTGCCTGTGGTTGCTGCGCGACCGCATCCCGCATGCCGACAACCGCCTGCTGTTGTGGTTCAAGCGCATCTACCGGCCGTTGTTCGGCTGGGCGGTGGCGCGGCCGCGCGCCATGATCGCCGTGGCGGTGCTGCTGCTGGCCGGCGCGCTGGCGCTGGGCAGCCGGCTCGGCACCGAATTTTTGCCCGAGCTGGACGAGGGCTCGATCTGGGTCAACGTCACCTTGCCGCCCTCGGTGTCGCAGGCCGAAGCGCAGTTGCAGGCGCACCGCATCCGCACCGCGCTGCGCAGCGTGCCCGAGGTGAACCTGGTGGTGTCGAAGGTGGGGCGGCCCGACGACGGCACCGACCCGAAGATCTTCAACGGCGGCGAATTCTTCGTCGAACTGAAACCCGAGGCGACATGGCGGGCCGGCTTCGACAAGCCTCGCGTGATGGCGCAGATGAACCAGGCGGTGGCCGCGCTGGGCATCGACTCGGCGTTCTCGCAGCCGATTCGGGACAACGTGCTCGAAAGCATTTCCCAGATCAAGGGTCAGGTCGTGATCAAGCTGCGCGGCGACGATTTGAACCAACTGCGCCAGGTCGGGCGCGCGGTCTTCGAACAGGTGTCCGGCGTGTCCGGTGTGGCGACTTCGTTCATCGACCGCGACGGCGAGCTGCCCGAGCAAGTCATCGACGTGGACCGCGCCGCCGCCGCGCGCTACGGCATCAACGTGGGCGACATCCAGGACGCGGTGGAAACCGCCGTGGCGGGCAAGGCCACGACCGAGCTGTGGGAAGGCGAAAGGCACTTTTCGGTGGTCGTGCGCCTGGATGAATCACACCGCGCGCTCGACCAGTTGCAGGGGCTGCTGATCTCGGCCCCCAACGGGGCGCAGATTCCGCTCGCCCAGCTTGCCAGCTTCAAGCAAACCATGGGGGCCATGAACATCGCCCGCGAAAACGGCCAGCGCGTGGTGGCGATCGGCGTGTTCATCCAGGGGCGCGACATGGGCAGCGTGGTGGCCGACATGAAGCGACGCATCGACACCGGCATGAAGATTCCAAAGGACGTGGAATTGAGTTGGTCCGGCGAGTTCGAGAACCAGGAGCGTGCGATGGCGCGCCTTGCGCTGGTGGTGCCTTTGTCGGTGCTGTTGATCTTCGTGCTGCTGTTCCATGCCTTCGGGTCGTTCAAGAGCGCCGTGCTGATCGTCGCCAACATCCCGTTCGCGCTGATCGGCGGCATCGTCGCCTTGGTCGTGACGGGCATCCCGCTGTCGGTGTCGGCCGCCATCGGCTTCATCGCGCTGTTCGGGCAGGCGGTCTTGAACGGCGTCGTGATGGTGTCGGTGTTCAACCAGTTGATCGCCGACGGCCACACCCCCGAGGTGGCGGTTCACGAGGGTGCGATGTCCCGCTTGCGAACGGTTCTGATGACGGGTTTCCTGGCGATGTTCGGGCTCGTTCCGATGGCGCTGTCGCACGGCATCGGCGCCGAGACGCAACGACCGCTGGCCGTGGTCGTGATCGGCGGGCTGGTCAGCGCCACCTTGCTGACGCTGCTGGTGTTGCCAGCCGCTTACCTCTGGGTCGTCAAGCGCTACGGCTCGATGCAGAGCAAATCCAGGGATTACGCGATGAGCATCGAGTGATGCGGCCGCAAGACGGGCCCCGCCGTCGCTCTGAATTTTGGTGCGTGCGCCACCGATCCACGAACTCCGGTCGACCCGCGCAGCGAGGTCGAGTTTTTTTGAAAGTCGCGTCGATGAAATACTTTCGTCTTCCTGTGGTCCCAGTCGTCTCGATCATGTTGGCGCTGGTGTGCGGACGCGGCGCCGCCGATGCAGGCCCATACGAGCACGCGGCGGGCTGGCGGGTCGGAACGGTCGAAAGCCTCGGCGTCTCATCCGCCTTGGGTCAACGCGTCAAGCTCGACTGCCGGGACGGCGCGTCGGCCGACACCCTGGCATCGCAAATCTACGTCGGCGTGCTCTACCTGCGCGGGCGAAGGCCGCACGAACGCATCGTTCCGCTGCCGGCGCAGACGGAACTGAAGCTCGGAGATTCGGTGTTCGTCAACACCGTGCAATGCGAGTCGGCCGTCGTGCGCAGAGCGGCCACGGCAGCGCAATGACGGGCGGACTAGACTTGCGCGCGGTTCAGTTCATCGCGCGCCGCCAGCGCCGCTGCGCGGGCCGCAGCCGCGAAGTCGGCCCCCGCCGAGGCGTACAACACGGCCCGCGACGAGCTGACGATGATCGGCCCCACCGTGCGCCCTTGCTGCTGACGCCAGCCCGCGCGCACGGTGGCCGCCGCGTCGCCGCCCTGCGCGCCGATGCCGGGGATCAGCAGCGGCAGCGTCGGCGCGATTTCGCGAACCCGCGCGATCTCTTGCGGGTAGGTGGCCCCCACCACCAGCGCCAGTTGCCCGGTTCGGTTCCAGTCGCCCTGCGCCAGGCGGGCGATGTGTTCGTACAACAGGTCGCCCGAGGGCAGGCGCTGCGCCTGCAACTCCGAGCCACCGGGGTTCGAGGTGCGGCAGAGCAGGATCAGGCCCTTGTCGCCATAGCGCATGTAAGGCTCGATCGAGTCGAATCCCATGAAGGGCGACAGCGTCAGCGCGTCGGCCTGGTAGCGCTCGAAGGCTTCGCGCGCGTACTGCTCGGCCGAGCTGCCCATGTCGCCACGCTTGGCGTCCAGGATCACCGGCACCTCGGGTGCCACGCGGTGGATGTGCGCGATCAGCCGCTCCAGCGCGTCTTCGGCCCGGTTCGCCGCGAAGTAGGCGATCTGCGGCTTGAAGGCGAGCACCAGATCCTGCGTCGCATCGACGATGGCGGCGCAGAAGTCGAAGATGCGCCGCGTGTCGCCCTGCCAGTCGCCGGGAAACTTGGCCGGCTCGGGGTCTAGGCCGACGCACAGCAGCGAGTGGTTGGCGCGCTCGGCCCGGTCGAGTTGTTCGGTGAACCTCATGCGGCCGGCCCCCCGATCCGCCGCGCCAGCTCAGTCGCCTTGCCGGTGTAACTGCCCGGCGTCAGCGTCATCAGCCGGTCGCGTTCGGAAGCCGGAATTTCCAGCGTGGCGATGAAGGCGTGAATCGCTTCGCGCGTGATCGTTTTACCGCGCGTCAATTCTTTCAGCCGCTCATACGGGTTGGGCAATTTGAAGCGCCGCATCACGGTCTGGATCGGCTCGGCCAATACCTCCCAGGCCGCGTCGAGGTCGGCGGCGATGGCGGCCGGGTTGATTTCGAGCTTGCCCAATCCGCGCAGCAAGCTGTCGCAGCCCAGCACCGCATAGCCCAGCGCCACGCCCATGTTGCGCAGCACGGTGCTGTCGGTCAGGTCGCGTTGCAGGCGGCTGATCGGCAGCTTCTGGCTCAGGTGGGTCAACAGCGCATTGGCCAGCCCGAAGTTGCCTTCGGCGTTCTCGAAGTCGATCGGGTTGACCTTGTGCGGCATCGTGCTGGAGCCGATCTCGCCGGCCTTCAAGCGCTGCTTGAAGTAACCCAGGCTGATGTAGGCCCACACGTCGCGCGACCAGTCGATCAGGATGGTGTTGCTGCGCGTGATGGCATCGAACAGTTCGGCCATGCAGTCGTGCGGCTCGATCTGGGTCGTGTAGGGGTTGAAGATCAGGCCCAACTGCTGCTCGACCACGCGCTGGCTGAAGGCCTCCCAGTCGATGTCGGGGCAGGCCGCGAGGTGGGCGTTGTAGTTGCCGACCGCGCCGTTCATCTTGGCCAGCAACTGCACGTCCGCAATGCGCTGGCGGGCGGTGCCCAGGCGAGCCACCACGTTGGCCACTTCCTTGCCCACCGTGGTCGGGCTGGCCGTCTGGCCGTGCGTGCGGCTGAGCATGGACACGTCGGCCAGGCTGTGCGCCAGCGCGCCGAGGACGCCGATGATTTTGTCCAGCATGGGCAGCAGCACCTCGGTGCGCGCGGCTTGCAGCATCAGCGCATGGCTGGTGTTGTTGATGTCTTCGCTGGTGCAGGCGAAGTGCACGAATTCGCCGGCGGCGTTGAGTTCGGGGTTCGACTCGAACCGGCCCTTGAGCCAGTATTCGACCGCCTTCACGTCGTGGTTGGTGGTGCGTTCGATGTTTTTGATGGCCTGCGCATCGGCCTCGGAAAATCGCGTCACCAGCCCGCGCAGCAAGCCGCGCGAGGCTTCGCTGAGCGGCTTGAATTCAGGTATGCCGGCGTTCGACAGCGCGATGAACCATTCCACTTCCACCTGCACGCGACGGTGCATCAGGCCGAATTCGCTCAGCAGCGGGCGCAGCGCGGCCACCCGGGCGGCGTAGCGTCCGTCCAGCGGCGACAGGGCAGACAGCGTGGACAGATTCATGGCGGTTTCGCGCAGTGCGCGCTCAGCAACGGGCAACCTGCAATTGTAGTTTTCGCGACGGGTGTGCCTGCCTGGTGTTCAGTGTGCGGCTCAGCCTCTCAGCGAGCCGCCGCGTCGCGAAAGCGCTGCATGCGCTCGGCGTCGGCCGGGTGGCTGGCCAGCGCGATGCCGAGGTCGAAGCCGCCCTTCGTGTCGGCGCTGGCGGGCGCGCGGCTGGCTCCGAGGCGTTCGAACAACTCGACCATCACCGCAGGCGAGATGCCGTTGGCACGCAACAGCGCCACGGCGTCGTCGTCTGCCTCGCGCTCGAAATCGCGCGAATAGGCGCTTTGCCCGAGCAGCGCCGGCGCGGCGGCCAGCACCGAGCTGAAGTCGCCCCAGGCGAGGCTCGCGGCGGTGCCGATCAGCGTGGCTTGCACCAGCATGCGCATGCCGTGGCGACGCCGCACATGGCCGAGTTCGTGGCCCAGCACGCCGATCAGCACGTCGTCGCGGCCCTGCAGCAGCGCCAGCATGTCGTCGGTGACGACGATCAGCCCGCCGGGCAGCGCAAACGCGTTCGGCCCGAGCCGGGTCTTGGTGCCCGGCCCCTCGCCGCGCTTGGGGCTGGTGTGAAACCGAAGCTCGTAGGCGGGCCGCTGGCCGGCCGGATCGGTGCGTGCGACGGCTTGAGCCAGGGCCTCGCGCACCTGCTGCTGGCGCGCTGCGGGCACGGCGCTGGGCAGCAGCAGCACGTCGTCGAAGGAGCGCAGCGCGGCGTCGCCGATGGCGCGGTCTGCCGACGCCGGCAGCGCCGCCAACGCGCTGCGCGCCAGCCACGGCACGCCCCACTGGTAGCCCGCTGCTGCAAATGCCAGCAACAGCAGCACCGCCAGCAACACGCCGCGCCAGCTCTGCTGCGCTTTCACGACCGCCGATTCGCTGATGCCGACGTCGCGCGCCCAGGCGTCCCACGCGCTCGCGGCCAGCGCCTGCACCGAACCGCCGCTGCGAAAGTGCGCCACCCGCGCGCCGTGGCGCGTGCGCTCGGGCCACTGCACCTGGCCCAGCGGCAGCCGCAGGGCGACGCCGTCGCCATCGACGAGCATCACCCCGGCCTGGATGCGCAATTGCACCCGTTGCGCGCGCGCCGAGACGCCGTCGAAATAGTTGGCAGCCAAGGGTGCCGAAGCGTGCTGCGCGCTCGGCGGGTTAGGCGCGTTGAGCGGCGTCACAGGCCGATGTCGATGCCGAACAGGTCGCCCGCGGCATCGCCCGAAGCGTCGTGGGCGCGCTCGCGCAGCGTGCTGACCAGCTCGTCCGGCGCCAGCAGGCTGTGCACGGTCACGGCCTCGAGGCGCAGGCGGGCCATCGCGATCTTCGCGAACGGGCCGTACAGCCCGAGCGTGAGCAAAATCAAGGCCCAATTTTTCAGCGTCAGGCGCAGCAGCGGCCAGAAGCGCAAATCGCTTTCGAAGCGCAGGTGGCGGCTCCAGGTTCGGCCCCACACCAGGTTTTGCAAGCGCGACGTGACATAGGGCCGCACCACCACGACGGCGGCCACGTAGACCGAAAACAGCATCACCATCACCGCGACCATCATCGCCGCGCCGCCGCGCCCGTCACCCTTGCCGAACAGCAGCGTCAGCGCTCCGAAGCCGCCCAAAAGCGCCGCTGCGACAGCCACCACGACGGCTGCGAGCAGGCTGACGCCGATCGTCTTCAGCGCCACCGCGTAGAACGAGCTGGCACCGGTGCGCAACTGGGTCTGAACCTGGGCCAGCGCGTAGTGGTCGTGCTGGTACTTCTTCAACAGCCACCAGAACAGCGGGAACAGCAGCACCGAAGCGACCCCGCTCAACATGACGAGCGTGCTGGCGGCTTGCGCGGCACCGACAGGCCCGCCCGCAAACAACACGGCTGCCAGCGTCAGCACCCCGGGAATGAACAGCGGCAGCATCGCGCGGTAAGCGCCGCCTTGATCGCCGTTGAAACGAAAGCGCAGGCCGCGCCAACTGGTGTTGGCCATGCGGAACTGCTGCGACGCGCGAAACAGCGCCGGCCACACGCCCGCCACGATCAGCAGTGCGACCAGCCCGGCTGCCGGCGACACCTTGCCCGCCATCAAATAGACCAACAACAGGGCGCCGACGAGCACGAAGCCGCGCAGCATGCGTTTCGGCTCGCCATGGAAATCCAGCGTGTGGCCGCCCACCGCCGTGTTGCCGTAAAAGTAGCGCAGCCGCCGCACCTTGGCCCACGGGTAGTACAGACCGAGCGTGACCAGCGTGAGCAGCAGGTTGACGATCCAGATTCGGAAATACTCGCTGCCCGAGCCGCTGAAGGTGATGGGCAGCGCGTGCCCTGCAGGTTCGGCGGAAGCGAATGGCCTCGTGGCGGGGCCTGCGGGACTGATCGGATCGAGCGGCATCGGAAAGGTGTCGACCATGGGAAATCTCCTGCTCCTGGGGGGTCGTCAATCTAGCATCAGAGTGGCCCTGTGAAGCCGCAGCGCAAAGGCGGGCGATGATGGCGCAACTTCATCTTCGTGGATCGTGATGCCATGCTGATCCGCAACGCCAACCTGCCCGATGGCCGCACCGGCATCGACGTGTTGATCGAGTCGGGCCGCTTCCGCGCCATCGGCCAACACCTGCCCGCGCCCGAGGGCGTGCCGGTCATCGACGCGATGGGCCAGTTGCTGAGCCCGCCCTTCGTCGACGCCCACTTCCACATGGACGCGAGCTTGAGCCACGGCCTGCCGCGCATCAACCAATCGGGCACCCTGCTCGAAGGCATCGCGCTGTGGGGCGAGTTGAAGCCGCAGCTCACGCAAGACGCGCTGGTCGAGCGAGCGCTTCAGTATGGCGATTGGGCGGTCGCGAAAGGGCTGCTGGCGATCCGCACGCATGTCGATGTGTGCGACGACCGGCTGCTCGCGGTCGAGGCGCTGCTGCACGTGAAGCAGCGGGTCGCGCCCTACCTCGACCTGCAACTGGTGGCCTTCCCGCAAGACGGCGTGTTGCGCTCGGCCACGGCCCTGGCCAACCTGACGCGCGCGCTCGACCTGGGCGTCGACGTGGTCGGCGGCATTCCGCACTTCGAGCGAACCATGGCCGAGGGGGCCGAGAGCGTGCGCCTGTTGTGCGAACTGGCCGCCGCGCGAGGTTTGCCGGTCGACATGCACTGCGACGAGACCGACGATCCGCTGTCGCGCCACATCGAAACGCTGGCCTTTCACACGCACCGGCTCGGGCTGCACGGGCGCGTGACGGGCTCGCACCTGACCTCGATGCATTCGATGGACAACTACTACGTCTCCAAGTTGCTGCCGCTGATGCGCGAGGCAGAGGTGCACTCCGAGGCCAACCCGCTCATCAACATCACCTTGCAGGGCCGCCACGACACGTACCCGAAGCGCCGCGGCATGACGCGCGTGCCCGAGTTGATGGCCGCCGGCATCACCGTCGCCTTCGGCCACGACTGCGTGATGGACCCCTGGTATTCGCTCGGCTCGGCCGACATGCTCGAAGTCGCCCACATGGGCCTGCACGTGGCGCAGATGACCTCGCCGGCGCAGATGGCGGCGTGCTTCGACGCGGTCACCGTCAACGCCGCCGCCGTCATGGGGCTGAGCGGCTACGGCATCCAGGTGGGCCACCGCGCCGACTGCGTGCTGCTGCAGGCGCGCGACCCGGTCGAGGCGATTCGTCTGCGGTCCAATCGGCTGCTCGTGCTGCGGCATGGCCAGGTGATTGCGCAAACGCCGCCCGCCAGCGCCAGCCTCGCCTTGCCCGGACGGCCTGCGAGCGTGGACTGGACGCTGAAGCGCTGAGATGGCGGCACGCCATCGACCGCTAGAATCAAAACGAAACAGGGGCAACTCAAAACATGAAACTCATCGGTTCACTCACCAGCCCCTACGTGCGCAAGGTTCGCATCGTGATGGCCGAGAAGCGGCTCGACTACCAGCTCGAACTGGAAGACGTTTGGGCCAACGACCGCATCCTGCAGTCCAACCCGCTGGGCAAGGTGCCTTGCCTGGTAATGGAAGGCGGCGAAGCGGTGTTCGACTCGCGCGTGATCGTCGAGTACGTGGACACGCTGTCTCCGGTGGGCAAGCTGATTCCCGAGCGCGGTCGCGAGCGGGCCGAGGTGCGCACCTGGGAGGCGCTGGCCGATGGTGTGCTCGACGCAGCGATCCTGGTGCGCCTGGAGCAAACCTGGTCGGGCCGCCCCGAGCCACAGCGCAGTGCGGCCTGGGTCGAGCGGCAACTGGGCAAGGTCGATGCCGGCGTGGCGGCCATCGGCAAAGGCCTGGGCGACAAACCCTGGTGTTCGGGCACGCATTTTTCGCTGTCCGACATCGCTGTCGGCTGTGCGCTGGGCTACCTCGACTTCCGCTTCAGCCACATCGACTGGCGCTCCCGCCACGCCAACCTGGCGCGCCTGTTCGACAAGTTGTCGCTGCGCTCCAGCTTCATCGACACGCTGCCGCCAACAAGCTGATCCGGTTCACACCGCAACCGCAAAACTGTCTGCCCGCGCCATCGGCCAGTACAGGCGAAACACCGCATGCGGCATCTCGCCGCCCAACAGCGCACCGGGCTTCACGAACGGCAGCAGGTTCGACAGCAGCTTGACTTCGTGATCGCTGCTGCGCCGCACGATGTGCGAGGCGGTGATGGCGCCCGGATGGCTCAGGCCTGCCGCCTGCACCAGCTCTTTCAGCGCATGCAAGGTGTTCTGGTGAAACTGGTACACGCGCTCTGATTTGGTCGGCACGAACAGCGCCTTTTGTCGTTGCGGGTCTTGCGTGGTCACCCCGGTGGGGCAATGGCCGGTGTGGCAGGCCTGGGCCTGAATGCAGCCCAGCGCGAACATGAAGCCGCGTGCCGCGTTGCACCAGTCGGCACCCAGCGCCATCATGCGGGCGATGTCGAAGGCGCTGATGACCTTGCCTGCGCAACCCAGCTTGATCTTGCCGCGCAGGTTCAGTCCGGTCAGCGTGTTGTGTACCAGCAGCAAGCCCTCTTGCAGCGGTGCGCCCACGTGGTCGGTGAATTCGAGCGGTGCCGCGCCGGTGCCGCCTTCGGCTCCGTCGACGACGATGAAATCGGGCGTGATGCCGGTTTCCAGCATCGCCTTGCACAGGGCGAACCACTCCCAGGGGTGGCCGATGCACAGCTTGAAGCCGGTCGGCTTGCCGCCCGACAGCTCGCGCAGGCGGGCGATGAAATGCATCATCTCGATCGGGGTTGAAAACGCGCTGTGGCTGGCCGGGCTGACGCAGTCCTGCCACGCCGGCACGCCGCGCGCTTCGGCAATCTCGGGCGTCATCTTGGGGCCTGGCAGCACGCCGCCGTGACCGGGCTTGGCACCCTGGCTGAGCTTCAGTTCGATCATCCTGACCTGCGGGCTGATCGCGTTTTCGGTGAACTTGTCGGCATTGAACGAGCCGTCTTCGTTGCGGCAGCCGAAATAGCCCGAGCCGATTTCCCAGACCAGGTCGCCGCCGTGTTCACGGTGGTGGCGGCTGATCGAGCCTTCACCGGTGTCGTGGGCGAAGCCGCCCTTTTTGGCACCGGCGTTGAGCGACAGGATGGCGTTCGCCGACAGCGCGCCGAAACTCATCGCCGAGATGTTGAACACGCTGGCGCTGTACGGCTTGGCCAGGCCGTCGCCGATGAGGACCCGAAAGTCGTGCGTCGGCAAGTGCGTGGGCGCGAGCGAATGGTTGATCCACTCATAGCCCAGCGCAGCGACATTCATCTGGGTGCCGAACGGGCGCTTGTCGGAGTCGCCCTTGGCGCGCTGGTAGACCAGCGAGCGCTGTTGGCGCGAGAAAGGCGCGGCGTCGTTGTCGGCTTCGATGAAGTACTGCCGGATCTCGGGCCGCACGAACTCGAACAGAAACCGCAGGTGGCCGATCACCGGGTAATTGCGCAGGATCGAATGGCGTGTTTGCCGCACATCGCGAACACCCAGCAGCACCAGCGCGGCAAAGCCCAGCACCCACCAGGCCGCCATGCCGAACCCGACCCACAGAAACGCACTCAGCAGCAAGCCGACCGCGCAGGCGAGCCATGCGCTGTAGCGGATCGGGAAATGCTGGTTCAACGAGATCAGCCAGTCGCGCATGGCGCCTCCTTGGGCGTTGCTGTGGGTGGGCGATGGTAGGCCCGCGTGGCGACGCTTCAGCGTCTGGATTGCGGTGCTTCTTGCGCGCTGTTCGGCCGCTCAACAGACCGAAGTGCCGGAACCTGAAGGCCGGCCATGAAAAAGCCGAGGCGCACAAGGTGCGGCTCGGCTTTGCAGTACCGTCAGGTACTGTGAAATACCGTCAGGTACTTTGTAACACCGCCGGATACCTCATGGTATCGCCAGCGGCTGGATTTATTTCTTGGTCGTGATGCCGGCTTCGCCCTTCGGGATCTCGCCAGCCTTGACGGCTGCTTTCGCTTCGCTCTTGACGTCGGCACGCGAGGTGTCGCCAGAGGCCATCGGCTTGACAGCGTCAGAGCCTTCACCCTTGGCAGCTTCGCCAGACTTGACGGCCGCCCTGGCTTCGGCACGGGCCGCTGCGCGCGACTTGTTGGTCTTGCCAGATGCCTTGACGCGGCCGGCGCCTTCACCCTTGGCAGTTTCGCCGGACTTGACGGCGGCCTTGGCTTCGGCTTTCACGTCGGCGCGGCTGGCAGGTGCCGAAGCGGCTTGCGCCATGGCGGCTTGCGCGCCCATCAAACCCATGATCAGTGCAGACAGAATTGCGAGATTGCGTTTCATCGTTAGTTCCTCGTAGCAGTTTGGAAAATGACCCCGTGATGTTGAAATTCAACCAGAGCCGAGTTCGGAATCACGCGTTGAAAGCGACCTGTCGGTACCTCAACGCATCCCTTGGGATTCTAGCACCAACTTGGTGCGGATGGAGTCCCATTGCTCCGTTCCTGAAATGTTAACGCGGCAGCCATCGATCCGATGACGCCGAGTTGCGCCGTCGCTACAAAAAGAAGCGCCGCAATGCATCGCATGTCAGGTCGGCGACTTCCTCGGGAATGAAATGCCCGGCGGGCAAGGATTGCCCGCCGACCTGTCCAGCGCATTGCGCGCGCCACAAGGCCAGCGGGTCAAACAGGCGCTGCACCACGCCGCGCTCGCCCCACAAGACCAGCATGTCGCAGGCGACCTTTTCGGCTGCGGCGCGCGAGGCGCGGTCATGCGTCAGGTCGATCCCCGCCGACGCCCGGTAATCTTCACAGGCCCCGTGGATGGCTTCGGGCGTGCAGAAGCAGCGTTCGTACTCCAGCAGGGCCTGCGCCTCGATGAAGGAGGCGTCCTTCGCGCCCCAGCCGCCGAGCTTGTGGTGCAGGTAGAACTTCGCGTCGGCACCGATCATTCGCTCTGGCAACGGGTGCGGCTGGATCAAATGAAACCAGTGGTAGTAAGCGCTGGCGAAGCGCATGTCGGTCGCGTCGTACATGTCCAGCGTGGGCGCGATGTCGATCACGCACAACCTCGACACAGCCTGCGGGTGGTCGAGCGCCAGCCGGTGCGCCACCCGGCCGCCGCGGTCGTGCCCCACCAGGCCGAAGCGGGTGTGCCCCAACTGCCGCATCAGCGCCGCCATGTCTTGCGCCATCACGCGCTTGCTGTAGTTGGCATGGTCGGGCTCACCGACCGGCTTCGACGAATCACCATAGCCGCGCAGGTCGGGCATCACCAGTTGGAACTGCGCGCCCAAACCCTGCGCGACCCGGTGCCACAGCGCATGCGTTTGCGGGAACCCATGCAACAGCAAAAGCGGCGGGCCGTTGGCAAGGCCGCCGGTGCGCGCAAAAATCTCCAAGCCGTTGACGGCATACAGCGTCGCTTTGAAGCCCTCGAACCAAGCCATGTGTTGCCTCCCCGAGCGCAGATTTTTGCCGGCGGTGCCGACGGCCCCCGGCACCGGCGTTGGCAGGCGCTTTTTACGTCGCTTTTTGCGGCGCCGGTTTTGCCGCCGAGCTGAGGCCGACGCTGGCCAGCTGCGGCCGGTGCTTCGCCTGTTTCTTGATTTGCTTGGCCCGCTTCTGTTTTTGTCTGCGGATACCGCGGTCTCTGTCAGCGCTCATGTGCATCTCGGGTGGGTTGAATCGGTGGCCCGCTTGCAAGCGTCGGTGAGTCGACGCAGACAAGTCGGAGCGAATGCTACCTCGCGCCCGGCTCGATGCAAGCACCTCGCTACACTGCGCCCAGCGCTGATCGGGTTTTTGTTTGCTGATCTGAATTTGTTTGTCCTGCCTGTGATTTCAATCGGTCCCGTTCAAGCCCAATCCATGCATTTCGCCGCGCCGCTGCGGCTGCGCAGCGGCGCGGTGCTGAGCGACTACACGCTGGCGCACGAAACCTACGGCACGCTGAACGCCGACAAGAGCAATGCCGTGCTGGTCTGCCACGCGCTCAACGCGAGTCACCATGTGGCGGGCACGTACGCAGGCCAGGCCAGAAGCGAAGGCTGGTGGGACAACCTGATCGGGCCGGGCAAGCCGCTGGACACCGGGCGCTTCTTCGTCATCGGCGTCAACAACCTTGGCTCGTGCTTCGGCTCGACCGGCCCGATGCAAGCCAACCCGCAGACGGGCACGCCCTACGGCGCCGACTTTCCGGTGGTGACGGTGGAAGACTGGGTCGATGCGCAGGCCAGGCTGCTCGACCGCTTGGGCATCGAGCAACTGGCCGCGGTCATCGGCGGCAGCCTGGGCGGCATGCAGGCGCTGAGTTGGTCGTTGCAATATCCGGATCGGCTGCGGCATTGCATCGCGGTGGCCACCGCGCCCAATTTGTCGGCGCAGAACATCGCCTTCAACGAGGTGGCTCGCCGCGCCATCGTGACCGACCCCGACTTTCACGGCGGGCACTTTTATGCCCACGGCACGGTGCCCAAACGGGGCCTGCGCGTGGCCCGCATGATCGGCCACATCACCTACATGGGCGACGACGCGATGGCACAAAAGTTCGGCCGCAGCCTGCGCAACGGGCGACTCGGCTACAGCACGCTGGAGGCCGAGTTCGAGGTCGAAAGCTACCTGCGCCACCAGGGCGACAAGTTCAGCAACTACTTCGACGCCAACACCTATTTGCTGATCACCCGCGCGCTCGACTACTTCGATCCGGCGCTGGCGCATGGCGGCGACCTGAGCGCCGCCTTTGCGGTGGCGCGCTGCAAGTTCTTGCTGGTGAGCTTCAGCACCGACTGGCGCTTCTCGCCGGCGCGCGCCCGCGAGATCGTCAAGGCGCTGCTCGACAACCGCCTCGACGTGAGCTACGCCGAGATCGACGCACCGCATGGCCACGACGCCTTTTTGCTCGACGACGCGCGCTACCACGGCGTGCTGCGGGCTTGCTTCGACAACATCGCGGAGGTGCAGCATGGCTGACTCTCCTGCACCCACAAGCGAAGCGAAGTGCCCATCAAGCAACAACCGTGGCCGGGTTTCCCGGCTGCTGGGTTGGCGCCCCCCCGGGGGGCAGGGAGCGAAGCGACCGAGGGGGCGCTGTTCCACCCGGCTGCTGGGTTGGCGCCCCCTCGGGGGGCAGGGAGCAACGCGACCGTGGGGGCTCCATGAGTGATCGAAAGGACATGGAACTGATCGCGCGGCTGGTGCCGAAAGGCTCGCGCGTGCTCGACCTCGGTTGTGGCAACGGCGAGTTGCTGGCCCACCTGCAAACGCAGCGCCAGTGCAGCGGCTACGGTGTCGAGCTGGCCGACGACAACGTTCTGGCCTGCGTGCAGCGCGGTGTCAACGTGATCCAGCTCAACCTCGAAGACGGCCTGGCCACGTTTGCCGACCAGAGCTTCGATGTGGTGCTGCAGCTCGACACCATGCAGCACCTGCGCAACACCGAGCGCATGCTGCGCGAGACGGTGCGCGTGGGCCGCGTGGGCATCGTGAGCTTTCCGAATTTTGCGCACTGGCGCAATCGGCTCAGCATCGCCGGCGGTCGCATGCCGGTCACCAAAGCGCTGCCCTACGAGTGGTTCAACACACCGAACCTGCGGGTGGGCACGTTTGCCGATTTCGAGCGGCTGGCACAACGCGAAGGCTTTCGCATGCTCGATGGATTCGGAATTCAGGAAGGCGCGCCGGTGCGTCGCTGGCCCAACCTGCTGGCCAGCGTGGCGGTGTTCAAGTTCGAACGCGCGGGCGCCGCAAACGGCGAAGCCGCCGCGCTCGATGCCCGGCTCGCGACCGTTCGGGCCGAGCGTTCGATCAGCACCGAATCGCCGAACTCGTGAGTGCGGTAGCCGCCGGCCAGCAACTCGGCATCGGCACGCTGCAGCACTGCATCTGACGCGAAGGCGCGCAGCAATTCGTGGTGGCTGGTGCCGGGCTCATGGGTGCCGCTGATGATCGCGTCGACGACCCGCAGCGCGCTGGTGGCACCGATGCGCTGGTCGGCCACAGCGTCGCCGGCGCGCAGCCCCGCGACGGCCGAGGCCGCATGCTCCAGCGCCCGCGTCACCGTGGTGCCCAGGGCGATCACGCGGCCTGCTGGTCCATCGGCTCGCGCCTGGGCGATGGCCGACACCGTGCCCTGCGGCAAGTGGTAGGGCTCGTCGAAGGGCAGCATCGCGTCGATGGCGGCGTCGCCGGTCGATGAAATTCCGGCTGCATGCGTGAGCGTGGCAAAGCCCACGCCGCGCTCGCGCAGGCGATGCAACAACTGCCAGTCGAGCACGAAGCCGGCCGACGGCGGCTCGAATGCGACCGGCCACGCGGCCACCGGGGTCCAGACATCCCACAGCGCCAGCGGCTGGCTCAGGTGCGCGTACTGGATCGGCCGCCCGTGTTGCGCGATGCCGGCCCAGACGGCGTCGGCCGCGCCTTCGAAGTGCAGCTCGATCAGGCGCGGGTGGCCCAGGGTGTTCACGACGCGTGCCCGCAGCGGGCCCAGCGCCAGCACGTCGCCGCTGCGCAGCGCGGGCGGTGCGGCGCGCTCCTCGGTGCGGGTGCGGTGGTCGCCGGCACCGAACACGATGGCGCTGAAGTCGTGCACCTGCCGCAGGTCGCGCACGGCCCGCGTGGTTCGGCCAGCCAGCCGCACCTCGACCGGCAAGCCGCTGCGCAGATGGCTGCCGCTCAGGCTGGCGGGCAGGGTGGCGGCGTCGTTCGCCACCAGCAGATCGCCCGGGCGCAGCCAATCGATCAGCCGGCTGCGCTCGGCGTGGTGCAGCGCGCCGAGCGCGTCGATCACCAGCAGTTTGGCCTCGGCCGGGCGCTGGGCAGGACGGGTGGCGGGCTTCATGCGACGGGCTCCTGGCGCGCGCCGACGATCCGCTCGATGATTTCGAGCGCCGCATCCGCCGGGCGTTTCAAGCCAGCCGGGTCGGCTTCGGGCAAGGCCAGCGCATGCAGCGGCGTGTCCATGTCGCCGGGGTCGATGCCGAGCACGCGCACGCCGTGTTCGCGCAGCTCCTGGTCCCAGATGCGGCCCATGTGCAGAAGCGCCGCCTTGCTGCTCGCGTAAGCACCCCAGCCGGCATACGGCGTCACCGCCGCGTCGCTGACGATGTTGATCACCAGCGCGGGCCAGCGCGGCGTGCGATCGGTCGCGTCAGGGCCGTCGCGCCTGTCACGCCGATCCCGTGCGGTGGCGCTGAGCGCGCCCAGCAGCGCCTTGGTCAGCCGAAACGGGCCGACCAGATTCACCGCGAGCGCGGTTTCGAAATCTGCGCAGTCGGTGTCGGCGAGCAGCGCCAGCGGCACCGGGCCCAGGCTCGACGCGTTGTTGACCAGCACGTCGAGCCCGCCCAGCGCAGCGACGCTTTGCAAGGCGATGCGGTGGGTGTCGAGCTTTACCGAGACATCGCCGACGATGCCGTGCGTGCCGCGCAAGTCGTGCGCGAGTTGCGCCACGCGAGCCGCGTCGCGCGCGATGAAGGCCACGCCCGCGCCGCGTGCGTGCAAGGCCCGGGTCAGCGCCAGGCCCAGGCCCGAGGTGCCGCCGGTGATCGCCACGCGCAAGCTTCGCAAGCCTTGCAAGCCGGTAAGGGGTGATGTGTTCATGCCGAGCCTCGGTGGTGGTTGAGGCTTCGAAATTAGTCGCGCTGCGGCGCGCCGGCGAGCATGCTGTCCGCTGTGTTGGCACAAGGTTGGTCTGGCGGACATCGGTGCCGCGCACAATGCCGCGCAGGATGAACGATTCGCTCACCGCTGCGCACCTCGCGCGCAACCTGGCCAGCCTGCGCCACACCCGCGCATTGACGCAGGGCGCGCTGGCCAAGGCCGCCAAGCTGCCGCGCTCGACCGTGGCGAGCCTGGAGTCGGGCCAAGGAAACCCGTCACTGACCGTGCTGGTGAAGGTCGCGCAGGCCCTGGGCGTGCCGATCGACGAGTTGCTCGCGTCGCCGCGTGCGATGGTGCGGCGCTGGCCTGCGGCCGAGGTGGCGCTGCGCAGCAAAGGGCGCGGCGTGACGATCCGCGAACTGGTGCCCGAGCCGGTGCCCGACGAGATGATGGAGGTGATGGACTTCGCACCCGGCGGCTTGATGGGCGGCACGCCGCATCTGCCCGGCACGCGAGAGTTTTTCACCTGCCTGGACGGCCATGTGAACCTGACGGTGGCGGGCGAAAAATACGAACTGACGCAGGGCGACGTGCTGGCGTTTCCGGGCAACCTTCCGCACTCTTATCAAAACGCCGACGCGCTGGCCAAGGCCCGAGGTGTGTCGGTGGTGGTGTTCGCGAAGGCGGGGGTGTGATGGTGCCCCCAGGCCGACGACATACGTCGTCCGCCATCCGGCTTGCAGGCCGGATGGCCTTCGCCAGCCGCAAAGCCCCTTTCGGGCCTTTGTGCGCGGGCTCAGCCCCCCGTGGGGGTGAGAAACACTTGGGGCGGCCCGGCGTTTGTTTCTCAAGCGCCCCCAAGGCCGACAACAGATTTGGGGTGCCCGGCAAGGCTTGTCTTGCGCAGACCTGACGCGCACCGGTCGGCCTTGTCAATACCCAGGGTTCATGCCGGGTGATCGACAGGCGCCGCACTTCGTCACTATCCTGCGCGCTGTTTCCCTCTTTACAACTTCGAAAGTCCGCTGATGATTCGCTCCCACTGGCTTCGCGCCGCCGTTGTCGCCACCGTCGCCACCGTTGCCGCCGCCGCATCGGTCCATGCTGCCGCGCCGCAGGTCAAGGCCTCGGCCCCCGGCTACTTCCGCATGATGCTGGGCGACTTCGAAGTCACCGCGCTGTCCGATGGCACGGTGGCCTTGCCGATGGACAAGCTGCTGACCAACACCACCCCCGGCAAGATCGACAAGGCGCTGGCCAAAAGCTTCCTTAAGGTGCCGGTCGAAACCTCGGTCAACGGCTACCTGATCAACACCGGCTCCAAGCTGGTGCTGGTCGACACCGGTGCGGCGGGCCTGTTCGGCCCCACGTTGGGCAAGCTGGTCGACAACTTGAAAGCGGCAGGCTACACGCCCGACCAGGTCGATGCTGTGGTCATCACCCACATGCACCCCGACCACGCGGGCGGGCTGATGAATGGCGACAAGCTGGTGTTCCCCAACGCCACCGTGCACGCCGACCAGCACGACGCCGATTTCTGGCTCAGCCAGGCCAACCTGGACAAGGCACCGAAGGATGCCAAAGGCTTTTTCCAGGGCGCGATGGCCTCGCTGAACCCGTACATCGCCGCCGGCAAGTTCAAACCGTTCAACGGCAACACCGATCTGCTGCCCGGCATCAAGGCGCTGGCCAGCCCGGGCCACACGCCGGGCCACAGCACCTACATCGTCGAAAGCCAAGGCCAGAAGATGGCCCTGTGGGGTGACCTGATGCACGTGGCCGCGGTGCAGTTTGCCGATCCGTCGGTGACGATCCAGTTCGACGTCGATTCGAAAGCAGCCGCAGCGCAGCGCAAGAAGGCCTATGCCGACGCGGCCAAACAGGGCTACTGGGTGGCTGCGGCCCACCTGTCGTTCCCAGGCATCGGCCACCTGCGCAAGGACGGCAAGGGCTATGTGTTCGTGCCGGCCAACTACAGCGTGGTGCGATAGCGTTGCGATTGCGTTGCGATTGCGTTGCGATAGGGCTGCGGTAGCGGTGCGACAGCTCGAAGCCGTCGATGCGCAGGGAGCGAGAATGCGCCGATGCCCGTTCCCGCCCCGCTTGTCTCATACCGCTCCCACCTGAACCTCACCGCCTTGCACCGCCTGCTGGTGGTGACTCTGCTGGGCTTCGCCTCCGGACTGCCGCTGGCGCTCACCGGCCAAGCCATGCAGGCCTGGCTCAGCGTCGAAGGCATCGACGTGGCGACGATCGGCTTTTTGAGCCTGGTCGGCCTGCCCTACACCTTCAAGTTCCTGTGGGCACCGTTGCTGGACCGCTTCGAGCTGCCCTGGCTGGGCCGCCGACGCGGCTGGCTGGTGATCACGCAACTGGCGCTGGCCGGCGCGCTGCTGTGGATGGCGGACACCTCGCCCACCGCCGCCACGCGCAGCTTCGCGCTGCTGGCGGTGCTGGTGGCCTTCGTGTCGGCCTCGCAAGACGTGGTCATCGACGCCTACCGCACCGACCTGCTGGCCGCCACCGAGCGCGGGCTGGGCGCGTCG
>JAYVCL010000175.1:0-3828 GCA_043749975.1 Burkholderiales bacterium | reverse complement strand
AGCGGGCAGGCCATCGGGGTGCTGGCCGGGGCCACGGGGCCGGGCGACCAGGCGGCGGGCAAAGGCATCACGCTGATCGCCGGCAAGGGCGACATCGAGGTGCAGGCGCAGAGCGACACGATGCAGGTGGCAGCCAAGCTGGACGTGACGATCCAATCGGCGAACGCGCACATCGACTGGGCCGCGGCGAAGCGGATCGTGATGAGCGTCAACGGCGGGGCCAGCATCACGCTCGAAGGCGGCAATATCACGGTGATGTGCCCGGGGACGATGACGGTGAAGGCGGGGGTGAAGTCGTTTGTGGGGCCGGAGACGGCGAGTTATGCACTGCCGGCGTTGCCCCAACAGGTGTGCGTGGAATGCTTGCTCAATGCCGGCAAGAGCGCCGCTCCGTTTGCCAAGCGGGCGTGAATGGTCATGAGCCTTTGGTCAGCGCTCACGCCGCCGCCTTGTACGCCACTGGGCACCGAAGAACACCATTACGCCGTGATCGACGGTGCGCAAATGGATCGCTTGAGCTATCGGCTCTCCGCCAGCAAGCAGGTGCTGGCGCATGAGCCACTCTTCGGTGCGCCACTCGCGCCGACCACCTCAGACGCCACGCCGCACCTGCTGGCCCTGGCGGATGTGGCAGCTTTCAAAACCCTGATGTTTCAATGGGCAGACAAGTTTCATTCGCATGGTGCGCTGACGTGGCTGGTTTCGCCATTGCCACAGCCAGAACTTGGCGCGCGCCTGCGGGCTCGCTTGGACGCTCGGCTGCCCGACCGCTTCGATTGCGTGAACCGCTATTTCGACGGGCGAGTCACGCCGCACCTGCATCACTGCCTGGATTTGAAGCAGCGCGAAGTCTTTTTCTCGACCTGCACGCAATGGTGGGTGGTCAGCCCCGCTCATCAATGGCTGAGCCTGCCTTGTCGCTTTGCGGGACAAGATGCCTTCGAGCCACCGCTGGAACTGGATGCGCGGCAGCAGGCGTATCTGATCGATGCGTGCTACCCCTACGCCGTGATCGAGCACTTCATGCAAACCGATGAAGAACTGCTCGATGCGCTGCCTGAACCCGAGCGCTATGCGTTCTTTCGCGGCGTGCTGCAAGCAGCGGCCACATTCGGCATCGATGGCGGTGCCACGGCCATTCTGTTTTGCACGCTCGCGCTCACACGCGGCCCGAACTTCTACACGGCACCCCCATGGCAGGCCGCGCTGGGTCGGGTACAACTTGGCGAGATCACTTTGCAGCAAGCCGTGAAGGCGCACCATGATTGACATCATGAAACGAACTTTGATCAAAGCCTTGACGCTCGGAGTGGTCAGCGGATGTGCGAGCGCTGAGCCGAACGGGCGCTCGGTGAACACAGTCGTTATCAACTACACGGATCGCTACATCGGCGACGTGACGGCAGACGGGGTTTGGGTCGGTGCGGCAGATGCGTATGGAGGTGAAGGAAATCGGGTTCAAGGTCTTCTGGCGCCTTCCGACGCCAACCGGGAAGCCGTTCTCAAGGTGAAGTGGTCCGTTGGCTCGATTTACAACCTAGAGGCGGACTCGTATACGCGCACTACGGTCGAAGAAAAGACTGCGCAAGTTGAAGTTGCTCGCCCATACCCCCCCAACCCAAGTTACTTGGTCATTCACTTTTTCCCAGACGGACATGTGGAGGCAGAGCTTGAAGCCGATCGGCCCAAACGTCGTATCCCACGCCCTCCGGGCTACCACCGTTGACTCAAACAAGCTGCCCGTCATGAAGAACCTCGACCCCACCTACATCGCCAACCAAATCGACCCCATACCCGGTCTCGAAGACCCGGTTCCTGGCGGACAAGCCGCTGAAACAGCACGTCGCGCACCTGGTCAACGCACGCTCACGGCCAAGGAGCGCGAACAACGTCAACTAGCGTTGGGTGCCACGGTACCCAGCAAAGACGAAGCGATGTGCCAATGCACGAAGGTGCTGCACTTCAGCGTCTTCTTCGATGGCACCGGCAACAACCGCGATCAGGAGTTGGCCAAACCATTGGAGCGGCGAGCGCTCTCGAATATTTTTAAGCTCTGGTCTGCACACAAGGCCGACACGAATGTGCTTCGCCAATACATCCCCGGCGTTGGCACGCCATACCCAGAAATTGGCGACGCCGGCGGCATGCTCGGCTCGGCCATCGGCAAAGGCGCCGAGCAGCGCATCAAGAAAGCGCTGGAGCTGCTTGACGAAGAAATCGCCAAAGTCCCCGCACAGCAAAAGCTGCTGCTCATCAACGTCACGGTCTTCGGCTTCTCGCGTGGTGCGGCGCAGGCGCGCGCATTCATTCGTGACCTGGCTGCCAAGTGCGCGACTCAAGACGGCGCCTATGCGTACAAAGGCAAGCCGCTGCGCATTGCCTTCGCCGGCCTGTTCGACACCGTGTGTTCGGCCTACGACGGCCTGCCCTCAGCGACCTTCACCGCCAACGGCGGCCACAACGGCTGGGCGCACGACGTGAAGCTGCCGCCGATGGTTGAGCAAACCGTGCACATGAACGCCGCGCACGAGCTGCGCCGCCGCTTCCCGCTCGACTCCACCCGCGTCGACGCGGGCTACCCCGACAACACGGTCGAGATCTGGTACCCCGGTGTGCACTCCGACGTGGGCGGAGGCTATGAACCCAAGTTTCAGGGGCGTGAGAACACGATCTCTCGGTTTGCGCTGAATCAGATGTTCGACAACGCATTCACCGCTGGCGTGCTGTTCAACAAGCTCGCCAAACTGGCACCGGAAGTTCAAGACGAATTCACCAAAGACGACCCCCAACTCCGCGCCGCCTTCAACGCCTACGTTGACGCCGTGCCGATGAAGACCGGGCCGATGGAAGAAGTGCAAGCCGCACACATGGAACTGCTGCACCGCTGGCTCAAGAAGCGCGTGACGGACAAGACCGACCAGCCTTCGGTGCAGCGCCTGAAGGCCAGGCGGGACAAGACCCGGCAAAGCTCGCACGAGTTGAACGAACGCCGCATGGCGATGCTGCGTGAGGCCGGCGTTGCCAACGAGTACGACGACAAGTTTCCCGCCGAGCGGCGTGCGGAATACGACGACATCTTGAAGCGCATGCTTCAAAACGGCGCCGACGACGGCGAAATCGACGACGCCATTCATGACCTTGCCAAAGAAGACCGCAAGTACGTCTTCGACGTGGCCAACATCGCATACCGGGCCGAACAGGGTGCCAAGCTCAACCTGCGCGAGCGCACCATCAAGGCGGCATGGGACAACCAGAGCCCGTTACCCGAGGCCGTAGACAACTTCTTCGACGCCTTCGCGCATGACTCCGTGGCTCACTTCGACTTCGACACCAGCCGCCTGACCGATTGGCGAACGATCTATTTCGGTGAGACGAAGTACAAACCGAGTTGATCGCGGCGCCAGCAGCGCCCAGGCCCAGCGCGCCACCACCTTGCTGCAAGAAGCGCTCGAAGTGCGCCTCAAGACCTGGTTCGGCCGCTCCACCGTGCGCAGCCTCAGCCCGGGCACCACGTTTCGGCTCACGCAGGGGCCACTGGACGTGCTCGACACGCTCGACACCCTGCGCGACCAGAACGATCCCGACCCCCGCTTCCTGACCACCCGCGCGGTGCATGCCGGCATCAACAACCTGCCCAAACACATCAGCGCGCAGGTGGCCCAACGGGTGCTGAGCGGTGGCTTCGAGCACAGCGGCGCCGGCCTGCTCGCCGAGTGGGTCGACGCCGAAGTGCGCACCCAGGCGGTGGTCACCGGCTACGCCAACGCCTTCGAGGCGATCCGCGCCAACGTGCCCTGGCGCCCCGCGCTGAGCGACGACGCGGGCCAG
>JAYVCL010000174.1:0-5854 GCA_043749975.1 Burkholderiales bacterium | reverse complement strand
CCGAGCAGGCCGACGACCTCGCCGCTGCGCACCGCCAGGTGCACGTCCTTCACGACGGTGCGCGCAGAGTTGTCAAAGACGTTCACCTGGCGGTGAATGCCGGTGAAGTGGTGGGTCTGCTGGGGCCGAACGGTGCCGGCAAGACCACCAGCTTCTACATGATCGTGGGCCTGGTGCGGGCCGACGCGGGCGAGATCAGCATCGAAGGCCAGCGGGTCGAGCGTATGCCGATACACCGCCGCTCGCGGCTGGGGCTGTCGTACCTGCCGCAGGAAGCGTCGATCTTTCGCAGGCTCAACGTCGAAGAAAACATTCGCGCGGTGCTCGAGTTGCAACTCGATGCCGCCGGCCGGCCCTTGCGCAGCGAGGTCATCGACGCTCTGTTGGGCGGCTTGCTGCACGACTTGGGGATCGAGAAGCTGCGCGAGTCGCCGGCACCGGCCTTGTCGGGCGGCGAGCGGCGCCGGGTCGAGATTGCGCGCGCCCTGGCCACGCAGCCGCGCTTCATCTTGCTGGACGAACCGTTTGCCGGCGTCGACCCGATCGCGGTGATCGAGATTCAACGCATCATCAGCTTCCTCAAAAGTCGTGGCATCGGGGTGCTGATCACCGACCACAACGTGCGCGAAACGCTGGGCATCTGTGACCGCGCCTACATCATCAGCGAGGGTCGGGTGCTGGCCGAAGGCAGCCCCGCCGAGATCGTCGAGAACGCCGATGTGCGAAAGGTCTATCTCGGCGAACACTTTCGAATGTAGGGCCGGATGAGCGCCTTGAAACCTTCATTGCAGGTCCGCCTGTCGCAGCACCTTGCGCTGACGCCGCAGTTGCAGCAGTCGATCCGGCTGCTGCAACTTTCCACGCTCGAACTTCACCAGGAAGTCGAGCAGATGCTGGATGCGAACCCGTTTCTTGAAACCGACGAAGACCCGGGCCAGGTCTTCGAGCCGTTGGCCGAACGCACCAGCACCGCCGAGCGCGTCGGCGAGCGCGAAACCGAGCGCGATGCCGCCAGCGACTCCGGCGGCGAAAGTTCGGACGACTCAGCGGGCGTGGACAAGGCCGACTTCGGCACCACCGAACGCGAGGACTGGGAGAACGGCACCGAGCGCGACGACTTCGACGGCATTCGCGAACTGCCCAGCGGGGCCGGCAGCGGCAGCGGCGTCGACAACGAAGAATTCGAGTCGCAAGATCGCAATCCAACGCCGCTCAGCCTGCAGGAACACTTGCGCGAGCAGTTGCTGGGCATGCGCTTGTCGACCGAAGACGCCGCAGCGCTGAACGTGCTGATCGAGTCGCTGAACGACGACGGCTATCTGGCCGATGCGCTGGAAGACATTGCCGCCGAACTGGTCGACGGCGAAGACCAGCGCGAGGAACTGCTGGAGCGCCTGCAATGCGCCCTGAAGTGGCTGCAAAACATGGAGCCGTTGGGGGTGGGCGCGCGCAACCTGTCCGAATGCCTGATCTTGCAGTTGCGCTGCTTGCCGCGCAGCGAGGTGCAGATGATTGCCATCATGATTTGCAAGCAGCACCTCGAGCTGCTGGCACGGCGCGACATGAAGAAGCTGATGTCCGTGACCGGGGCCGATGAAGTGCTCATCAAGCAGGCCCAGGTCTTGATCGTGGCGACCGAACCCAAGCCGGGGCGGCCCTTCACGCGGGCCGAAGCCAACATCGTGGTGCCCGATGTGATCGTGCAGAAGTCGGGCCGCAACTGGAAGGTGGTGCTCAACCCCGACGTGATGCCCAAGCTGCGCATCAACGACCTGTATGCGCAGGCCATTCGCCAAGGGCGCGGCTCGGGCGGAGCCGGCTCGGGACTGAGCTCGCGGCTGCAGGAGGCGCGCTGGTTCATGAAGAACATTCAGCAGCGTTTCGACACCATCCAGCGCGTCTCGCAGGCCATCGTCGAGCGGCAAAAAAGCTTCTTCACGCACGGTGCCATCGCGATGAAGCCGCTGGTGCTGCGCGAGATCGCCGACGAACTCGGCCTGCACGAATCGACCATCTCGCGCGTGACCACGGCCAAGTACATGGCCACGATGTTCGGCACTTTCGAGCTGAAGTATTTTTTCGGCTCGTCGCTGAACACCGAAGCCGGCGGCAACGCATCGAGCACGGCGGTGCGCGCGCTGATCAAACAACTGGTGGCCGCCGAAGACGCAGCCAAGCCGCTGTCCGACAGCCAGCTCAGCCACATGCTCGAAGAACAGGGCATTCAGGTGGCGCGGCGCACGGTGGCGAAGTACCGCGAAGCGCTGAAGATTGCACCGGCCACATTGCGCCGCGCGATGTAGGCTTGGCAACCGGTTGACCACGGCATGACCGCCCCGTTGTTTCTGCCCTGCGCCGCCGGCGTCGAAGCCCTGCTCGCGACCGAATTGCAACGCCTGCTGCCCGGCACGCCGATTCACGAATCGCGCGGTGGCGTGGGCTTGGACGGCGACCCGCTGCAAGTGATGACGCTGAACCTCGAATGCCGCCTGGCGCAGCGGGTGCTGGTGGAGGTGGCGCAGGGCCCGTACCGCGACGAGAACGACCTCTACCTGCTCGGCAAGAGCGTGGACTGGACCCAGTGGATCACCCCGAGCCACACCTTGCGGGTCGACACCACCTCGCACCGCAGCCCCTTGCGCAGCCTCAACTTCGCGGCCCTGCGCATCAAGGACGCGGTCTGCGACGCGCTGCGCGACGCCACCGGCGAACGCCCCAGCGTGGACACCCAGCACCCCGACCTGTCGCTCGTGTTGCACCTGACCGAAGACCGCGCGGTTCTGTATGTGGACAGCTCCGGCGAGCCGCTGTTCAAGCGCGGCTGGCGCGAAGACAAGGGCGACGCGCCGCTGAAAGAAACACTGGCCGCTGCGATGCTGGCAGCCGCCGACTGGCGCGGCACGCCCGAGCACGGCGGCGCCTTGCACGATCCGGTGTGCGGCTCGGGCACCATCGCCATCGAAGCGGCGCAAATCGCTTGCGGCATGGCGCCCGGGCTGAAGCGCCGTTTTGCCTTCGAGCGCCTGCTGCCGTTTGCGGGCGCCGGGATGCGCGCCGAATGGCAGCGCCTGAAGAGCCACGCGCAATCGCGCGTCCGCGCCAGCGCGGTGCCGATCTTCGCCAGCGACGTGTCGTTTCGGATGGTCGATTTCGCGCGGCGCAACGCACAGCGCGCGGGGGTCGAAGCGAGCATCGTCTTCAATGGCGGCGACGCACTGGAGCGCGCTGCGCCGGTGTTGCCAGCAGAACTGCCGGGCACCCTGATGCTGAACCCGCCCTACGGCGAGCGCATCGAGGTGCGCGGCAAGGCGGCTCGCCCGTTGAGCGAGGACCGTGAGCTTGACAACCGCGGCGCGCCGAGCGATTTCTTCCCGCGTCTGGCCGCTCACTGGAAGCGCGCCTACACAAGCCATGCGGGCGGCTGGACGGCCTACATCCTCAGCCCCGACATGAAGCTGCCGAGCGCGATGCGCTTGAAGGAATCGCGCCGCACGCCGATGTGGAACGGGCCCATCGAGTGCCGGCTGTTCAGGTTCGACCTGGTGGCGGGTTCGATGCGCGCAGGCACCGAACCCCTGTCGACGAGCGACAAGCCCGGTCAGCTCTGACCGAAACGGCCCAGAATCGCGCCGATGTCGCCCAGACCGCCTTCCGGCATCTGACCGTTCGGTGTGAGTTTGTCGACAACTTGCGGCAACACCTGCGACAACTGCCCGGCGGCCTCACCGTGCGAGATGCCGAGTTGGCTGGCGATCTTGCCCACCATGTCGGAGCCCAGCACGTTGCTCAGTTGATCGCCCGAGATCGGCATGTTTTGCCCGCTGCCGATCCAACTGCTCATCACGTCGCCCATGCCGCCTTGCTGAAACTTGGCCATCAGGTCGCCCAGCCCGCCGCCCATGTCAACCCCGCCCTGCTGGCCGCCGCTTCGGTTCGCCAACATGCCCATCACGATGTTGAGCAGCGCGCTTTGCCCGCCGCCACCCGCCTGAGCACCGCCGCCCAAAGCCCCGATCACTGAATCGAGCAAACCCATGATGATTTTCCTTTGAAGTTGAACGAGCGCCCGATTCTGATTCGCCCATCGGCGCATGGCAAGCGCGTGGCAAGCACCCTGCAAGCCAGATCCGCGCTGCGCCACTGGCATCAGAGCCATTGCCAACTCATGCCGATGCCTCGCGGGCCAGCCCCAGATGCGCCATGCAGGCCAGGGTTGCGAGCAAGGCCAGCGGGGCCGTGTCGGCGCGCAGCACACGCGCCCCGAGCGAAACCGCTTTGAACCCGCAGGCCAGCGCGGCCGCCTCTTCGGCCTCGGTGAGCCCGCCTTCGGGGCCGCTCAGGCACAGCACGCTGACCGGGTTCGAGGCCGAGATCGGCCGTGGTTGCGGTTGCGGTGGCACCGGCGTGAAGGACTGATCTTGACGCAGGCTGAGCAGCAGGCGCGACTCGGTTTTGATCGGCCCCAACGCTTGCAACCAGGCCGTCAGGTTCGACACCGCGGCGATCTGCGGCAGGCGGGTGCGGCCGCTCTGCTCGCACGCGGCGATGGCCACGCCCTGCCAGTGCGCGATGCGCTTGTCGGCGCGCTCGCCGCTCAGGCGCAGCACCGATCGCTCGCACAGCAGCGGCTGGATGGCGGCCACGCCCAGCTCGGTCGCTTTCTCGACCAGGTCGTCCATCCGGTCGTTGGCCGGCATGCCCAGCGCCAGCGTCACGCGCAGCGACAACTCACGTTCTGTGGCGATGTGCTCGATCACCTGCACATCGACATCGCGCCGGCCCATGCCCGCCACCGTCGCGGCCCATTCGCCGCCCTGGCCGTTGAACAGCGTGACCGCATCGCCCGGCTGCAGCCTGAGCACCTGCACATGGCGCGCTGCTGCGGCGGGCAAGGCGAAGCGGTCGTCGCGGTGGATGGCTTGGTCGATGTACAGGCGCGGCGGCATGAAGGAAGTGTGCCCGACCGAAGCGTGCGTCAGCCCGCGTCCAGCCAGCGATGGATCGCGAACGCGGGCACCGCGTGGCTGAGCCCCTTCAGCGTCAACGGCCCCAGCGGCGCGGCCTCGACCAGCGCCTCGACGTTCGCCATCGTTTTGCGGTCGACCAGCACCTGGCCGCTCGCCGCCTCGGCGCACAGGCGTGCCGCCAGGTTGGTGACGTTGCCGATGGCCGCGTAGTCCCAGCGGCCCTCGAAGCCGATCACGCCCAGCGTGGCGTAACCCTGCGCAATGCCGCAGCCCAGGCCCAGCTCGAAGCCGCGCTGCGCCCACACCGCGCCGAGCGCCGGAAACGCCTGCTGCATCGCCAAGGCCATGCGCACGGCCTGCTGCGCCGGTTGGTCCACCGGCAGCGGGTCGTTGAAGAACACCATCACCGAGTCGCCTGCAAAGCGCTCCAGCGTGCCGCCATGCGCCAGCACGATGGCACCCATCGCGGCGTGGTAGGCGTGCAGCAACTGCATCACTTCTTCGGGCTCGGCACGGTCTGTGAAGGCAGTGAAGCCGCGCAGGTCGATGAACACCACGCTGATCTCGCGCCGGTGCGTCTTCAGCAATTCTTCGCCACCGGCGACGATGGCTTCGGCCAGTTGCGGCGAGAAGAAACGCTTCAGCCGTCCGACCCGCTCGAGTTGCTGCACGCCTTCGGCCACGCGCGCTTCGAGCGTCGCGTTCCAGCCCTGCAGTTCGGCCTGGTGGCGTTGCACCTCGTCGTACAACATCTTGATGCGCAGCAGCGAGCGCACGCGGGCCATCAACTCGGCCTGGTTGATGGGCTTGCTGAGGAAGTCGTCGGCGCCCGCGTCCAGGCCCTTGATGCGTTCCTCCGCCGGGTCGAGCGCCGTCACCAGCACCAC
>JAYVCL010000173.1:0-19851 GCA_043749975.1 Burkholderiales bacterium | reverse complement strand
GTCGGTGAACCAAAGCGTCTTGTCCTTCGGATTGAACTCCAGCCCGACGGAATTGCGCACGCCGGTGGCGTAGACCTCGCGCTTGGAACCGTCGAACGGATTCATGCGCACGATGCCGCCGATGCCGACCTTGTTGAACAGTTCGAGCTTGCTGCGCGGCTGCACGTTGAAGGGCTGGCCCAGCGTGATGTAGAGCATGCCGTCAGCGCCGACGCGGCAGGTGCGCGCGTGGTGGTTGTACGACTCTTCTTCCGGCGGAATCAGCTTGCCCTGCGGCACGGTTTCAATCACCGCCACGTCGCCGCCTTCATAGAAGAATTCGGCAGCGGGGAAGTTGAGCACCCGGTTGTGCTCGACCACCACCAGGAAGCCGTCCTTGGTCCAGCACACGCCATTGGGCACGTGGAATTTCGCGGAGGGTGCGAACGGTTTGACTTCGGTGGCCACGTCGCCGCTGTTGCGGTTGGTGACCGCCCACACGGTGCTCTTGCGGGTGCCGACGAACAGCATGTTGGTCGAAGGGGCGACTGCCATGTGCCGCGCATCAGGAACCACCGCGTACAGGTCGATCTTGAAGCCCGGCGGCAATTTGACGCGCTTCAGGTTCTCACGCAACGCGGCGGCGTTCTTGCCGTCTTGAGGCACGGGCGGCATGTTCGGGTCCACCCCCGACACCTTCATCTGCTTGAGGTTCTCGATGTTCGTCGTTTGCGCCTGCGCTGCTCCCGAAGCCATCAACGCGGCAGCCACCGCACTCAGTACGAAAATTGAAACTGCTTTCACTGCTATCTCCTGGTTTTGTGGTGAAACGACGCGCGCAGTTGCCACGAAACGCTGCGCGCCCTGCAACGGCTCCGGCACTATCGATAGTGACCGTGACGCTCGAGCATTTCTATCTTGTAGCCGTCCGGATCCTGGATGAAAAAGAACTTCGCCAGCAGCTCGTCGCCGCGCTTGAATTCCTTCACCGGTGTGCACTCGACGCCGCGCGTGCTGAGGGCTTCGCGCATGGCGGTCGCGTCTGGCACCACCACGCCGATGTGGCCGTAGCCGGTGCCGTGCGTGTAGGCCTCGGTGCGACCCTTGTTCAGGGTCAGTTCGATCTCCACGTCGTTCTCGCTGTTGCGGATGTACACCAGGGCGAACTCGGGAAAGTCGAGCCGGTGTGCTTCGTGCATGTCGAGCGCGTCGGCATAGAAGCGCAGCGAGCGCTCCAGATCGAGCACGCGGATCATGCTGTGTATGACTTTTGCCATCGGGTCTGCCGGTGAAATTGCGGGTGGGATTGCTGGTGCACTTGCGGGTGCGTCTGCGTCTGCGGGTGGGTGCGCGAGTGCGTCAGCAAAGGGATGCGGGATCAACCAGAGGCGCGCACGCCCAGCGCCACCAACCTGGCTGGCGCGGTCGTAGGGCGGGCCCGCTCGGCGCTGGTGATTTCACGCCGCAGGTAGCGCATGCAGGTCACGCGCAGGAAGGAAGCGAAGTTGGGCACCTCGCCCCGGTGCGCCATGATCTCGTCGTGAAACATCACGATCAGGTGGTTGGTCGTGCAGCCTTCGGCCTCGGCCATCTCGGCCAGGATGTCCCAGGCCATGTTTTCCAGCCGCAAGCTGGTGATCACCCCGTGCACGCGCACCGAGCGCGTGCGCTGTTCATAGGCAATCGGATCTGCCTTGACAAAGTATTCGCACATCCTGCGTCTCCCGGGGTTAGATGGTGCGTTGGCTCATTTGCTTGGCGATGTGGTCGGCCTGGCGGATGGCCAGCGAGACGATCGTCAGTGTCGGGTTTTCGGCCCCGCCGCTGGTGAACTGGCTGCCATCGGAGATGAACAGATTCGGCACATCGTGGGTCTGTCCGAACTTGTTGCACACGCTGTCGCTGGCCGACGCGCCCATGCGGCAAGTGCCCAGGTTGTGGGTGGAAGGGTAAGGCGGCGTGCGGAAGGTCTTGATCGCCCCAGCCGCCTGATAAACGCGTTCGCCTTGGGTGAAGGCGTGGTTGCGCATTGCGATGTCGTTGTCGTGGTCGTCGAAGTGCACATTCGGCGCTGCACTGCCCCACTTGTCTTTCACGCTCGGGTTCAGCGTGACGCGGTTGGTTTCGCGCGGCATGTCTTCACCCACCAGCCACATGCCGGCAAGCTGGGTGTAGTGGTCCATCCACCAGGCAAAGTCGCTGCCCCAGCCACCGGGGTTCAGGAACGCCGCCATGAAGGGCACGCCGAGCGACAGCGTTTCCAATTCGTAGCCGCCGGCGAAGCCGCGCTTGGTGTCGTGGCGCGCTTCGTCGCGGATGATGCCGGCCATGGTGGTGCCGCGGTACATGTGCACCGGCTGCTTGAAGGCGGCATACACCGAACCGGTCATGTGGCGCATGTAGTTGCGCCCGACCTGGCCTGATGAATTGGCCAGGCCGTCCTTGAACTTGTTCGATGCCGACAGCAGCAACAGCCGCGGCGTTTCGATCGAGTTGCCGGCCACGCAAACCAGCCGCGCTTTCTGGCGCTGCTCTTTGCCGTCTTTGTCGAAATAGACCACGCCGGTTGCCTTGCCTGCATCGTCGTGCTCGATGCGCACCACGTGCGATTCGGGCCGCAGGTCGAGGTTGCCGGTCTTCTCGGCGGCCGGAATCTCGGTGTACAGGGTGCTCCATTTGGCACCGCTCTTGCAGCCCTGGAAGCAGAAGCCCATCTGCATGCAGCGCCCGCGGTCGTGGCGCGGCACGCTGTTGATCGCCATGTTGCCGGTGTGCACCTCTTGGTAGCCGAGCTTCTTCGCGCCGGCGTGCATGACCTTGTAGTTGTTGTTGCCCGGCAGGCCCGGAATGCCGTTGGTGCGCGTGACGCCCATCTTGTCTTCGGCCTTGGCGTACCAGGGCTCGAGTTCTTGCAAGGTCAGCGGCCAGTCGGCCAGGTTGGTGCCGGCAATGGCACCGTAGTGCGTGCGGGCACGGAACTCATGGTCTTGCAAACGCAGCGACGCGCCGGCCCAATGGGTGGTGGTGCCGCCCACGGTCTTGCAGATCCAGGCCGGCAGGCCGGCGAAGTCTTTTGCCACGCGCCAGGTGCCCGAGGTGGTGCGCGGGTCGAGCCAGGCGAGCTGCACGAACGACTTCCATTCGTCGTTGATGAAGCTGGCCGACGACTGCAGCGCGCCAGCTTCCAGCACGACGACCTTGATGCCCTTTTGGCACAACTCGTTGGCAAGCGTTCCACCGCCCGCGCCTGAGCCGATGATGACGACCACGGAGTCGTCTGTGGTTTCAAATTTAGCCATGTCTTGTGTCTCCTCGACCGGTATGTCAAACGACTTTTTCAGCGGCAAACCCGCTTTTTCAACCCTGCGTTTCAACCCATGTAGGGTTTCGGGCTCGCCATCAGGTCGGGCGAGGGCAGCCACTTCAGGTCTTGAAAGCCGCGCGTGATGTAGCCGCCCTTGTCCCACGAGACGCCGGGGTAGCCGAACACCGCATATGCCATGTCGTTGTCGTACAGCGAGGTGATGCACTTGCCGCGCACCGCGCCGAAGAAGGGCGTGCTTTCGATCGCCTTCACCGCAGCCAGGCGCTTGGCGTCGGTGGCCTTCGCGAACTTGCCGCCCACCGCCTTGTCCAGGCCGGCCACGCCATCGCGCAACATCTTGGCGGTGGCCGCATCACCAGCGGCGGCGGCGTCCATGTCCTTGGCCAACAGCGCATAGACGGCGTCGGGCAGCTTGGCGTGCGGGTACAACGTGCGGCCCATTTTCATCAGCGCCTCGCCTTCGGCCTGCGTCAGCACTTTCAACTCCACGGCCCAGACGGTCGAGGGTGCCAGCGCGGCCAGCATGCTGCCGCTTGCCAAGGTGCCCATCAGCACGCCGGAGCCTTTGAGGAATTCGCGCCGCGCCAGCGGCAGGTGGTCGAGACGGCGGACTTCGCCGGACTCGTCGTCGCAACCGGTGGCCGGCGCGGTGGCGGACGCGTTGGCGTCCGCGATGGGAACAACTCGCATGGGTGTCTCCTTGGTTGTGTGAAGGCTTGGTCTTGCGCCCAGTAGCATAAGTATTGCGCCCTTGTCTGTGCACTGGGGTGCTAGATGGCTATTTACCGGGTTTGTCTGGATCACTTGCGCAAAGCGCGCCGCGCGTCGGCGCACCTCGTTTCAAAATGTGTCGATCGCTTGGGCCAGGGCGGCAACACCACGACGCAAACCTGGGTTGCGGCGCTGCAGCGTTCACGCCTCCAGCGGCAAGCCGACGTAGTTTTCGGCCAGCGAAGTCGACGCGGCCACGGAGCCCAGCAGGTAGTCGATCTCGGCCTCTTGCAGCTTCTGCGCAAAGTCGCCGCGGTCGGGAAACCTGTGCATCAGCGAGGTGAACCACCACGAAAAGCGCACCGCCTTCCAGACGCGGCGCAGGCAGCGCTCGGAGTAGGCGTCGACGCCGGCGTCGCTGTGATCGCGGTAGTGCTCGATCAGCCCGCGTGACAGGTAGTGCACATCGGAGGCCGCCAGGTTCAGCCCCTTGGCCCCGGTGGGCGGCACGATGTGGGCCGCATCGCCGGCCAAAAATAGCTGGCCGAAGCGCATCGGCTCGGCCACGAAGCTGCGCAGCGGCACGATGCTTTTTTCGATCGACGGCCCGGTCACCATGGCCTGCGCAACCTGCGGGTCCAGGCGACGCCGCAACTCGTCCCAGAACGCAGCGTCCGACCAGTTCTCGACCTTGTCGTCCAGCGCGCATTGCACGTAGTAGCGGCTGCGCGTGGCCGAGCGCATGCTGCACAGCGCAAAGCCGCGTTCGTGGTTCGAGTAGATCAACTCATGAGCCACCGGCGGGGTGTCGGAAAGCACCCCCAGCCAGCCGAACGGGTACAGCTTCTCGAAGCTCCGCAAGGCCGAGGGCGGCACGCTGGCGCGGCTGACGCCGTGAAAGCCGTCGCAGCCGGCGATGAAGTCGCACTGCACGTCATGCGTCACGCCGTCCTTGCGGTAGGCGACACGCTGGCGGCTGCCGTCGAAGCCGTGCAGCGCCACCTCTTGCGCCTCGTACACCGTTTTCAGCCCCGCGGCGGCGCGTGCCTGCATCAGGTCGCGGGTGACTTCGGTCTGACCATAGACCATCACGTTTTTGCCGCCGGTCAGCGTGTGCAGGTCGATGCGGTGGTGCGTGTTGCGATAACCCAGCGCGAAGCCGCCGTGCACCAGCCCTTGCGCGTGCATGCGCTGGCCCACGCCTGCGTGGTCCATCAGGTCGACCGTGCCTTGCTCCAACACGCCGGCGCGGATGCGGCCCAGCACGTAGTCGGCGCTGCGCTGCTCGATCAGCACCGCGTCGATACCGGCCTGGTGCAGCAGCGCGCCGAGCAGCAACCCGGACGGGCCGGCACCGATGATGGCGACTTGGACGTTCATTCAGCGTCTGCGCTCATTCCACCGGCAACGGCGATGGCGCCTTCACCTCTTCCATGCAGATCATCGAACGCACATCGTCCACCCCGGGCACTTGCATCAAACGGTCGGTCAAAAACTGGCTCAGGCTCTTGAGGTCGCGGGCCACCACCTTGAGCAGGTAATCGGAGTCGCCCGAGACGGTATGGCATTCCAGAATTTGCGCAAAGGCGCGAATGCCGGCTTCGATCTCGCGCACGCGGCCGAACTGCCCGCCGTCGATGTTCAGGCTCACGTACGCCATCACGCCCAAGCCCAGGGCTTCGGGCTGAACTTCGGCCCGATAGCTGCGGATCACCCCGCGTTCTTCGAGCGAGCGGACGCGCCGAAAGCACTGTGGCGCCGACAGGTGCACGCGCGCCGACAGCTCCACATTGGTGGCACGTCCATCGGCCTGCAACTCGCTCAGAATCTTGCGGTCGATGGCGTCGAGAGTGGGAGTATTCATAAATTGTCGGAATATTAAGAAATAAACGTTCTTTATCGAGTCTATCGGTGCAACATTTGGAAAGCAAATTTCATTCGAAGCCACCTAAACTTGCAAGCTGACACTGCACTACCCAGGATTTGCCATGACCACCGCCGCCCGCGCCGCCGCACTGCGCACCCGCACCGCCGCCACCACCACCACGGCCACCCAAGCTTCGCCGATCGAACTGGAAAACCGCCATGGCGCGAACACCTACCACCCGCTGCCGGTGCTGCTGACGCGCGGCGAAGGCGTCTATTTGTTCGACGCCCAGGGCAAGCGCTACCTCGACATGATGTCGGCGTATTCGGCCGTCAGCTTCGGCCACAGCCACCCGGTGCTGGTGCGCGCGCTGACCGAACAGGCGCAGCGGCTGGCCGTCACCAGCCGGGCCTTTCACACCGACCGGCTCGGGCCGTTTTTGCAGACACTGTGCCGCATCACCGGCATGGACCGGGCACTGCCGATGAACAGCGGCGCCGAGGCGGTCGAGACCGGCATCAAGGCCGCGCGCAAGTGGGCCTACAAGGTCAAGCGCGTGCCCGCCGGTCAAGCGCAAATCATCGTGGCCAGTGGCAACTTTTCAGGTCGCACCACCACCCTCGTCGGCTTCTCCAGCGAAGCCCAGTACCGTGATGGCTTCGGCCCATTCACACCGGGTTTCGCCGCGGTGCCGTTCGGCGACGCGGCAGCGCTGGAGGCCGCCATCACGGCGAACACCGCCGCCTTCATCGTCGAGCCCATTCAAGGCGAGGCCGGCATCATCGTGCCGCCCGCTGGCTACTTGCGCGCGGTGCGCGAGATCTGCACCCGCCACGACGTGCTGATGATTTGCGACGAGGTGCAAACCGGCCTCGGCCGCACCGGCAAGCTGCTGGCCTGCGACCACGAGGGCGTGCGGCCCGACGGCCTGATGCTGGGCAAGGCGCTGGGCGGCGGCTTGCTGCCGGTGAGCGCCTTCCTGGCGCGCGCCGACGTGATGGCGCAGTTCACTCCCGGCGACCACGGCAGCACCTTCGGCGGCAACCCGCTGGCGGCAGCCGTGGGGCAGGCGGCGCTGGAGTTGCTGCAGAGCGAGCATCTTGCCGAGCGCTCGCACGAACAGGGCGACCATTTGATGGCCGAACTGCGCAAGCTGGGCCACCCGGCCATCACCGACATTCGCGGCAAGGGGTTGCTGATCGGGGTCGAGATCGACCCGGCGTTTGCCAGTGCGCGCGCGGTGTGCGAGGCGCTGATGCTGGAAGGCGTGCTGACCAAGGACACGCATCACACCGTGGTGCGCCTGGCCCCGCCGCTGATCATCGAGCGCGCGCAGATCGACTTCGCGGTGGCGGCGCTGGGGCGGGTGTTGCGCACGCTGGAGGTGCCAGCCTCGCGTTTGGCGAAGGAAACCGCGACCGTCTGAACCGACGCGAGGGCGGGCCTCACTCAGCGGGGGGAGGGGCACTCAAACCCGCTCGACGATCACCGCAATGCCCTGGCCCACGCCGATGCACATGGTGCACAGCGCGTAGCGGCCGCCCCGGCCACCATTCATTCGGTGCAACTGGTTGACCGCCGTCATCACCAGCCGCGCGCCGCTCGCGCCCAGCGGGTGGCCCAGCGCAATCGCACCGCCGTTCGGGTTCACGCGGGGGTCGTCGTCTTGCAGCGCCAGGTCGCGCAGCACTGCCAAGCCTTGCGCGGCGAAGGCTTCATTCAGCTCGATCACGTCCATCTGCGCCAAGCTCAAGCCACTCAGCGCCAACACCTTGCGTGTGGCCGGCGCGGGGCCGAAACCCATGATGCGCGGCGCCACGCCGGCGGTGGCCATGCCGACCACGCGGGCGCGCGGCGTGAGGCCGTGTTGAGCCGCCGCCGCTTCGCTGGCCAGCAGCAGCGCACACGCGCCGTCATTCACGCCCGAGGCATTTCCCGCCGTCACCGTGCCATCGGGCCGCACCACGCCCTTCAGCTTGGCCAGCGCTTCCAGGCTGGTCTCGCGCGGGTGTTCGTCCTGGCTGACGATGATCGCGTCGCCCTTTTTCTGGGCCACGCTCACCGGCGTGATCTCGGCGGCGAAGAAGCCGCTCTTTTGCGCGGCCACGGCCTTCAGTTGCGAGGCCAGCGCCATGCGGTCTTGCGCCTCGCGTTCGATGCCGAAATCGGCGGCCACGTTCTCGGCCGTCTCGGGCATCGAGTCGACGCCGTACAACTCTCGCATGCGCTTGTTGATGAAGCGCCAGCCGATGGTGGTGTCATGCACCGCATTCGCGCGGCCAAAGGCAGTTTCCGATTTCGGCATCACGAACGGCGCGCGGCTCATGCTCTCGACACCGCCCGCGAGCATCAGTTGCGCCTCGCCGCTTTTGATGGCGCGGGCCGCGGTTCCGACCGCGTCCATGCCGGATCCGCACAGGCGGTTCAGGGTGGCCCCCGGCAGCTCGGTCGGCATGCCCGCCAGCAGGCTCGACATGCGCGCCACGTTGCGGTTGTCTTCGCCGGCCTGGTTGGCGCAGCCGTAGATCACGTCCGTCACCACCTGCCAATCGAGGCCGGGGTGGCGCGCCATCAGCGCCTTTAGCGGAATCGCCCCGAGATCGTCGGTGCGGATGCTGGACAGCGCGCCGCCGTAGCGGCCGAAAGGCGTGCGGATGGCGTCGACGATGAAGGCTGAGGTCATGGTGTTTCCGATTGTTTTCAAGTTCACGCGATCAAGGGCACGCCGCTGAGCCGCTGCAATTCGTTTAAGCCCAGGCCGTTGAACGTCTCGACCACCTTCAAACCTTGCGGCGTCACGTCGATCACGGCCAGGTCGGTGTAGATGCGGCTCACGCAGGCGATGCCAGTCAGCGGATAGGTACAGGTTGCGACGAGCTTGCTCTGCCCGGCCTTGGTCAGGTGCTCCATCATCACGAAGGATTTCTTGGCACCGACGGCCAGGTCCATCGCGCCGCCCACCGCAGGGATCGCGTCGGCACCGCCGGTGTGCCAGTTGGCGAGGTCGCCATTGACGGAGACTTGGAACGCGCCCAGCACGCAAAAGTCGAGGTGGCCGCCGCGCATCATCGCGAAGCTGTCGGCGTGGTGAAAATACGCGCCGCCCGCCAGCAGGGTGACCGGCTGCTTGCCGGCGTTGATGAGGTCGTGATCTTCTTCGCCCGCAGCCGGCGCGGGGCCCATGCCGAGCAAGCCGTTCTCGCTGTGCAAGAAGATTTCCTTGGTCTTCGGCAGGTGGTTGGCGACCAGCGTGGGCAGCCCGATGCCCAGGTTCACGTAGGCCCCTTCGGGAATGTCTTGCGCCACGCGGGCGGCCATCTGATCGCGGTTGAGTTTTTGCATGGCCATCTCCTCAAGCGGCGTGTTTGAAGCCGGCCGGCCCGCTGGCGCTGCGCGGCACCTTGACCACGCGCTGCACGAAGATTCCCGGCGTCACGATGTGCTCCGGGTCGAGCCCGCCCAGTTCCACGATCTCGTGCACCGAGGCGATGCTGAGCTTCGCCGCCATCGCCATGATCGGGCCGAAGTTGCGCGCCGTCTTGCGGTACACCAGGTTGCCCCAGCGGTCGCCCGCCTCGGCCTTGATCAGCGCCACGTCGGCATGAAGCGGCGACTCCAGCACGTGCATGCGGCCATCGATCTCGCGCGTCTCTTTGCCCTTGGCCAAGTCGGTGCCGTAGCCGGTGGGCGTGAAGAAGCCGCCGATGCCCGAGCCGGCAGCGCGAATGCGCTCGGCCAGGTTGCCTTGCGGAACCAATTCGAGTTCGATCTTGCCGGCGCGGTACAGGCCATCGAACACCTGCGAATCGGCCTGGCGCGGAAAACTGCAAATGATCTTGCGCACGCGCCCCGTCATCAGCAGCGCGGCCAGGCCAGTCTCACCATTGCCCGCGTTGTTGTTGACGATGGTCAGGTCGCGCGCGCCCTGGGCGATCAAGGCGTCGATCAGCTCGCCCGGCTGCCCCGCGCCGCCAAAGCCGCCGATCATCACGGTCGCTCCGTCGGGCACGCCGTGCAGCGCAGCTTCGACGGAGTCGGAAATCTTGTTGATCATTGCCGCCTCAGGTTTCGGAATGAAGTCTGTGTCTGGACTGCAGGTTCGACCAGAGCTTCGATTAGAGAATGGTTTGCACAGGCAGCGTCAGGCTCTCGAAGGTTTTTTTCCCGCGCCCGACACGGCCACACCGCAGCTCAAGTCACCACCCCGAGCAGCCGAAGACACCAGCAGGAAGCCATGCACACCGCACGGCCCGCCCCGCTGGAATGAAACACCCCGCCCACACCGAACCCATCGACCCTCAGGCTTTGCGCATCGGGATGTTCGTTCATCTCGAAGGCGGCTGGATGGCGCATCCGTTTCCGCTGTCGAGCTTCAAACTCAGCACGGCGGCGCAGATCGCGACCTTGCAGTCGCTGGGGCTCGAAGTGCGCTGGTGCCCTGGGCGCAGCGACCCCGCACCGGACGCCGAGCCGACGCCGATCGAAACCGATGCGCCGCACGGCACCGCGCCGGCGGAAGACCCGCCGCCGGTGCCCGTCGAAAGCGTCGAAGCCCGGGCCTTGCGCACGCACCGCCAGGCGCTGTGCGACCAGCGCGATGCGCAAGCCGTGTGCGAGCGCCAGCTCCTTGAGGCGACCCAGGCCTGCAAGCGCGTGACCGACCTGCTGCAGAGCCACCCGCAAGGCGCGCGTGAGCAGGCCGAAGGGCTGGCCCAGGCGATGGCCGCAAAGATGCTGGGCGAAGCCGAGTTGTGCATCCGCCTGCTGAACCAGACGGCCGGCGACAAAGCCAGCGCGCACGCGATGAACGTGACCGTGATCTCGATGTTGATGGGCCGCAGCTTCGGCTTCAGCGAGGCCGACCTGCTCGATCTGGGGCTGGGCGCGATGCTGCACGACATCGGCAAGCTCGAATTGCCAGAACGCATTCGCCACCGCGACGAAAACTTCAGCGCCTCGGAAGCCCGCTACTACGAAGAGCATGTGGCCCACGGTGTGACGCGGGGCCGCAAGATGGGCCTCGGCCCCGGCGCGCTGCTGGTGATCGCCCAGCACCACGAACATGCCGACGGCAGCGGCTTTCCGCTCAAGCTGAACAGCGACCGGATGACCATCGCCGCGCGCATCGTGGCCCTGGTGAACCGCTACGACACGCTGTGCAACCCGCACATTCCGTCACGTGCCTGCACGCCGCACGAAGCGGTGGCGATGCTGTTTGCGCAGGGCAAGAACAAGTTCGACACCGCCATTCTCGGGGCCTTCATCAAGATGATGGGCGTCTACCCGCCGGGTTCGACGGTGCAGCTCACGGACGACCGTTTCGCCCTCGTCGTGGGTGTCAATTCCTTGCGCCCGCTGAAGCCGAAGGTGCTGGTGCATGAGCCCGGCGTACCGCGCGAGGACGCGCTGCTGCTGGAACTGGAGCGGATGCCGGGCCTGGGCATTCGGCGCAGCATCAAGCCGCTGGCGCTGCCGCTTGAAACCCTGGGCTACCTGGCACCGAAACCGCGCACCGCGTATTTTTTCGAGCCGGCCCGAGAAACGCTGGCCGAGGCCACCGCATGACGCCGCCGTCGCTCCCTGAACTGGCTGAGCTGAGGCGTGCCAGCGTGGGCTGCGCGACGCAGGTGCCGATGCCGATGCCGACACCAGAGAGCGACCAAGACCCGATCCCGCCGATGCAGGGCCTGCTCGACGGCATGCTTGACGCTGCGTGGCTGGTCGACGCGACAAGCCTGCGGGTGGTGGCGGCCAACCCGGCTGCGGGTGCCTTGCTGGGCATCGACGCGGCGGCTTTGCGCGAGAAAGAAGTGCTGGAGCTGTCGGCCACCCCCGAAGACATGATCTTCTGGGGCGAAGTGGCCGCCGGCCTCGACCACGGCATCGAGTCGAAGACCCTGGTGCGCCGCTTCGATGGCAGCACCGTGCCGGTGGTTCGCCGCGTCAGCCCGGTGCAGTCGGTGCCCGATCGGCGTTGGCTCATGGTGGTGGCGCACGACCTGAGCGAACGCTGCCGCGTCGAGGCCGACCTGGAACAGCGCGTGGCCGAACTGAGCGCCACGTTCGAGTCGATCGCCGACGCTATTTTGGTGACCGACCTGGCCGGCAACATCCGCAGCTTCAACCGCAGCTTCGCCGCCCTGTGGGGCCTTCCCGAAGCCATGCTGACGCACCGCGACGACGACGACGTGCTGGCCTGGATGCGCCGCAGCGTGGTCGACCCGGCCAACTACATGCGGCGTCTGGCCAGCATCGACGAAGCCTCGCTGGTGCGGGCCACCGACATGCTCACCCTGCATTGCGGCAAGCTCATCGAGCGGGTGGCTCTGCCGCAGTGCAGCCGGGGCCAACTGATCGGCCGGGTCTATTCGTTTCGCGACATGACCACTGCAGCAACGCCCAGTCTCTGAGCCGGCCCGGTGCGGGGCACAATCTGTCCACTGCATCACTTCAGGGGGCGGCAACGATGATCTACAAGTTCAAATCCAAAGCGGCTGGCGACGTCATCATGCTCGGCCCCAACGGTGACCAGGCGCTGCGCATCATCGGCAAGCCGCCCGCCGCCACCGGCATCATCGAAGTGGCTGCGATGCCTGCGGCCATGGCTGCGCTGGAGCAGGCCATCGCGGCTGAAGATGCAGCGCGCAGCGAGCCGCAAGACGGTGACGCCAAGTCGCAAACCTCGAACGACAGGGTGTCGCTGCGCCAACGCGCCTGGCCGCTGGTGGAGATGATGAAGCGGTCGCACCGCGAAGGCGCGGACATCGTCTGGGGCGTTTGAAATTGGGCCCCCACGCTCACTTCGTTCACTGCCCCCCAAGGGGGCGCTCCGCGTTGGCTCGGGGCGGCCCTTCGCCTCGCTTCTGCTGGATGGCGACTCGCTGCGCTGGTCGTTCTACATGCCCCGCAAGGTGACTCGCGCGTTGGCTCGGGGCGGCCCTTCGCCTCGCTTCTGCTGGATGGCGACTCGCTGCGCTGGTCGTTCTACATGCCCCACACCGTGACTCGCATCATCGCCATTCGTCACGGCGAAACGGCCTGGAACGTGGACACGCGCATCCAGGGGCAGCTCGACATTCCGCTCAACGACACCGGCCGCTGGCAGGCGCATCGGCTGGCCCTCGCCGTGGCCGAAGAAGGCATCGCGGCGATCTATTCCAGCGATCTGTTGCGTGCCTTCGAGACGGCGCAGGCGGTGGCCCGTGGCAGCGGCAAGCCCATCGTCACCGACATCGGTTTGCGTGAGCGCGGCTTCGGCGTCTTCGAAGGTTTCACCTTCAACGAGATCGAGGCACGCTGGCCCGCACAGAGCGAACGCTGGCGCAAGCGCGACCCCGACTTTGCGCCCGACGGCGGCGAGGTGCTGCGCGACTTTTTTGCGCGCAGCGTCGACACGGCCACCCGCCTGGCGGCCGCGCACCCGGGCGAAACTATCGCGCTGGTGACACACGGCGGGGTGCTGGATTGCCTGTACCGCGCCGCCTTGCACATCGACCTGCAAGCACCGCGCACCTGGCAACTGGGCAACGCCAGCATCAACCGGCTGCTCTGCACCGACAGCGGCCTGACCCTGGTGGGTTGGAGCGACACCTACCACCTCGAAGACGCATCGCTGGACGAATCGACCGACGGTGAAACCGCAGCCGAGCGCGGTGGCAGGCAGGGTGCCGTCGGGAGCGGTGCGTGATGCGCCCGGCAGCGCAGGTGGGCGACGCGGTGCATGCCATCGCCACGCCGGCACTGGTGATCGACCTGGATGCCATGCAGCGCAACCTGGCGGCGATGGCCGGCTTCGCGCAGCGGCACCACGTGCGCTTGCGCCCGCACGCCAAGATGCACAAATGCGCCGCGATCGCCCGGCTGCAAATGGCCGCCGGTGCGGTGGGCGTGTGCGTTCAAAAACTGTCCGAGGCCGAGGCGCTGGCCGACGCGGGCGTGAACGGCGGTGTGAACGGTGGCGTGAGCGACATTTTGATCAGCAACGAGATCGTCGACCCGGCCAAGCTGGCTCGCGTGGCCGCGCTGGCGCAGCGCATCAGGCTGTCGGTCGCGGTCGATTCGGGGCTGGGCATCGAACGGCTGGCGCTGGCGCTGAAAGGCGTCGGCGGCACGGTGGATGTGTTTGTCGAAATCGATGTGGGCCAAGGCCGTTGCGGCGTCGCACCGGCGGACGCCGCTCGCATGGCGCAACAGGTGGTGTCGCACGGCTTGCGCTTCGCCGGCCTGCACGCGTACCACGGCAAGGCGCAGCACCTGCGCACGCCGGCCGAGCGCGAGGCAGCCATTCGCCATGCCGTTCTGGCGGTGCGCACGGCGCAAGCCCGGCTCACCGCGGCCGGCATACCGTGTCCGCTGGTCACCGGCGCGGGCACCGGCAGCTTCGCCTTCGAAGCCGCCAGCGGCGTTTACGGCGAGTTGCAGCCGGGCAGCTACCTGTTGATGGACGACGACTACGCAGCCAACGAGCCGACGCCGAATGCGCCCGTGTTCGAGCAGGCCGTGTTCGTCAAGAGCCAGGTGATGAGTCGAAGCCATTCGCATGCCGTGGTCGATGCCGGTCACAAGGCGCATGCCATCGATTCCGGCTTGCCCAGGGTGTGGGGGCGTGACCTGGGCTTTGAGAACGGCGGCGACGAGCACGGCATTCTTCACCCGCGCGGTGACGTGCTGCCCGCGCTGGGCGACAGCGTGTGGCTGGTGCCCGGCCACTGCGACCCGACGGTCAATTTGCACGACCACTTCATTGCCGTGCGCGGCGGCTTGCAGCACGGCAGGGTCGAAGCCGTGGGGCGCATCGACGCACGCGGATGCCTGCAATGACCGGGCCCCAGATCATCGTTCTGGCGACGCCGGTTTTCCTGCTGCGCGGCGGCTAGACTGAGACGGCACACCAACACGACACACCCACCAGAGGAGGCTGACCATGACGATCAAGCGCTTGACCAAGCAAGACATTCGCGAGGCAACCGGCACGTTCAATCCGGTGGGCCACGTCGTGCTCGCGTACGCAGACGACGCCGTCACGGCGAAGGCCGCCGAGACGCTGCGGGCCGGCGGTTTCAGCGCCGACGACATCCTGACCTACACCTCGCCCGAAGTTCTCAACCGCCTGCACGAAATGGTGCGCACGGCCAGCGAGGCGGCCGGCTTCGGCTACGAGATCACGCTGATGCGCCGCTACCTCGCGCTGGCCGAGGCTGGGGCCGGCTGGCTGATCGTCTATGCGCCGAAAGACGATGCGGCTGAACGCGTCACCGCAGTTGCCACCGGCCTGAATGCGCTGTGTGCCGTTCGCTACCACCGCCTGGCGAACGAAGACCTGGTTTGACGCCAGGCCGACCGATGTGGCAGCACGGTGAAGCCGCGCCTCAGTCGGGCAACTGAAACAGCTCGCCCGCTGTTGCCGCAGGCGGCGTCACCCCCAAGTGCCGAAACGCCGCCGGCGTGGCAATGCGCCCGCGCGGGGTGCGCTGCAAGTAGCCCTGCTGGATCAGGTACGGCTCGATCACGTCTTCGATCGTGTCGCGTTCTTCGCCGATGGCGGCGGCCACGTTGTCCAGCCCCACCGGCCCGCCGCCGAAGCGATGCACCACCGCCTCCAGCAGCTTGCGGTCCATCACGTCCAGGCCTTGCGGGTCGACGTCCAGCATCTTCAAGGCCTTGTCGGCGAGCGGTTTCGTGATGCGCCCGTCGGCCTTCACGTCGACATAGTCGCGCACGCGGCGCAGCAGGCGGTTGGCGATTCGCGGCGTGCCGCGCGAGCGGCGCGCGATCTCGAACCCGCCCTCGGCGTCGGTGGGAACGTTCAGCAAACCGGCCGAGCGGTGCACGATGCGCGCCAGCTCTTCGGGGGTGTAGAACTCGAGCCGCGCCACGATGCCGAAGCGGTCGCGCAGCGGGTTGGTCAGCATGCCGGCGCGGGTGGTGGCGCCGATCAGGGTGAAGGGCTGCAGGTCGAGCTTGATCGAGCGCGCCGCCGGGCCTTCGCCGATCATGATGTCGATCTGGTAGTCCTCCAGCGCGGGGTACAGAATTTCTTCCACCACCGGGCTCAGGCGGTGAATTTCATCGATGAACAGAACGTCGTTGCGCTCCAGGTTGGTCAGGATCGCGGCCAGGTCTTTCGGCTTCTCGAGCACCGGCCCCGAGGTCGAGCGCAGGTTCACGCCCAGCTCGTTGGCGATGATGTGGCTGAGCGTGGTCTTGCCCAGGCCGGGCGGGCCGAACAGCAGCACATGGTCCATCGCCTCGGAGCGCATTTTGGCCGCGCCGATGAAGATCTCCAACTGCTCGCGCGCCTTGCTCTGGCCCACGTAATCGGCCATGCCCTTGGGCCGCAAGGCGCGTTCGATGGCTTCTTCGTTGGGTGAGCTGGCGGCGGCACTCAGCACACGCTGCGGGGCTTGAAAATCATCGGTCTGAATGCTCATGGCGCATTATGGGCACGCCGCTTTGGCATACTGCCCAGCCTTGCCACGCCCTGTTCCGCCGAGCACGCGAGGCTGCTTTTTTTCTGACTGCAAGGACCCGCCATGAAAGTCATTTCCTTGTTCGCCGGCGTCGCTTTGGGCCTGGCCTGCCTCGCCACCCAGGCGCAAGAATTCAAGCTCGGCCCGATCAACATCGCCCACCCTTATGCACGCGCCACGGCCAGCGGCCAGCCCATGGGCGGCGGCTTCCTGAAGCTCGAAAATTCAGGCGCCGACGACACCCTGCTGTCGGCCAGCGCCGAGGTGGCGAAGGCGGTTGAACTGCACCTCATGTCGATGGAAGGCGACGTGATGCGCATGCGCCAGGTCGAGCGCATCGCCCTGCCGGCCGGCAAGACCGTCGAGCTCAAACCGGGCGGGCTGCACATCATGCTGATGGGCTTGAAAGCACCGCTGAAAGTGGGTGACAGCTTCCCGCTGAAGCTCAAGTTCGAGAAGGCCGGCGAAGTGACGGTGAGCATGACCGTCGAGGCTGCGGCGGCAGGCGCCGGCGGCATGCACCACGACATGAAGCACTGAGAGGCTGAGCCCCAAGTGCGGCGCGACCCGTTGCGCCCGCTCGTTCTGTGAGTTTTTCTCACGGCCCGTTCAGATCATATCGTTTGATGTCTGCCGAGCAGATGGCTACTCTCGCGTTCAGTCCAGTTCATTCCCGACACTCTCGTTCGCAGCCCGACAAGGCAGAAAAACTCACAACCGTCGATGTCACAGCCAAGCACCCGCGCCGAATTCACAGCGCGCTATTTCGTCGAAAGCTCGGTCCCCTCGGAGAAGGTCGCGCAGGTGATCGCCGGCGAACAATCGAGCGGGACCTTCCTGTCCCTGCCCGGTGAAACCGACGAGTTGAAACAGCGCTCACGCGCCCGCGTGGTGCGGATCGATCCTCTGCCGCCTGCCTTGGAGCCCACGCTGCAGAGCGCCTATGTCGAGCGCCGTCACCACAGTGGCGTTTTCCACCGGGCCGAGGTCGAGATCGCGTTCCCGATCGACAACGTGGGCATCAACCTGCCGAGCCTGCTGGCGACGATCGCCGGCAACCTGTTCGAACTCGGCGAAGTCACGGGCCTGCGCCTGCTCGACCTGGATCTGCCACCGGCTTACGCCGCTGGCTTTGCCGGCCCAGGCTTCGGCGTCGAGGGTACGCGCCGGTTGGCGGGTGTCTCGGGTCGTCCGCTGATCGGCACCATCATCAAGCCGAGCATCGGCCTGACGGCACCGCAGACTGCCGAGTTGGTGGACAGCCTGTGCGCCGCGGGGATCGACTTCATCAAGGACGACGAGCTGATCGCCGACCCGCCGTACGCGCCGTTCGACCAGCGCCTTCAGGCAGTCATGCCGGTGCTGCATCGCCACGCCGACCGCCTCGGGCGCATGCCGATGTACGCGATCAACATCTCGGGGTCGATCGACGAAATGCTGCGCCGGCACGATGCGGTGCTGCAAGCGGGCGGCAGTTGCGTGATGGTCAGCGTCAACTGGGTCGGTTTCGCCGGGGTGGCCCACCTTCGCCGCCATGCCCAGTTGCCGATCCATGGCCACCGCAACGGCTGGGGCGCGCTCACCCGCCACCCTGGGCTCGGCTTCACATTCGAGGCGTACCAGAAGCTGTGGCGCCTGGCCGGCGTCGACCATCTTCATGTCAACGGGATCCGAAGCAAGTTCTGGGAGCCCGACGACTCGGTGATCCGCTCGGCCCGCGCCTGCCTCGCGCCTTTCGCCGGCGTCGCCCCGCTGATGCCCGTTTTCTCGTCGGGGCAATGGGCCGGCCAGGCCCCGGACCTCTATGCGCAACTGGGTTCGACGGACCTGATGCACCTGGCCGGCGGCGGCATCATCGGCCACCCTGACGGCATCGCGGCCGGCGTCGCCAGCATGCGCGAGGGCTGGGAAGCTGCCGTCTCCGGCGCCAGCCTGGACTCCTACGGGCAGGACCATCCGGCGCTGCGCCGCGCGCTGGCCCACTTCGGAACGCTGTGACGCCATGGGTGCGCTGCAATCCGACCTGCGGCTCGCCTTCTACGGCGACGATTTCACCGGCTCGACCGATGCGCTGGAGGTACTCGCCTTCGCCGGGCTGCGATGTGCGCTGTTCCTTGCAGTGCCAAGCGCTGAGGCGCTGCGCGAGCTGGGGCCCTTCGATGCGATCGGCATCGCCGGCGACAGCCGCGGCATGTCACCGGCCGAGATGGACTCGCAACTACCCGCCGTGCTGGCGGCGATGGCGCGCCTGCCGACGCCCTTGGTGCACTACAAGGTCTGCTCCACTTTCGACAGCTCGCCCGCGATCGGCAGCATCGGCCGGGTGATGGATCTGGCGCGCGCCGCGTTCGGCAACGGCGTGATCCCCATCGTTGCCGGCACGCCGGCATTGGGCCGCTACTGCCTGTTCGGCAACCTGTTCGCCCGCTCGGGCACCGACGCTCAGGTGCACCGGCTGGACCGCCATCCGAGCATGAGCGCGCACCCGGTCACGCCGATGACCGAGGCCGACCTCGCGCGCCACCTCGCGGCGCAAACGGTGCAGCGGATCGCCCGATTCGAGCTGCCGCACCTGGCGGTCGACCGCTTGGCGATGGACCGCGAGCTTGAACGACTGCTCGCTCAGGCACCGGGAGCGATCCTGTTCGATGCCGCCACGCCTGAGCACCTGACGGACGTCGGCCGCCAGCTCGAAGGCCTGAGCCGCCGACCTCAATCGCACCGCCTCCCGCTGTTCACTGTGGGCTCGTCGGGCCTCGAATACGCCATGACCCAATGGTGGCGCGACAGCGGCGCGCACCCCGAGCCTGCGACGCCCATCGCCGCCGACTTCGAACGCTTCGACGCGGTGCCGCAGGTGCTGGCCGTCTCCGGCAGCGCGTCGGCGCTGAGCGCGCTGCAGATCGACGCCGCCGTGGCCGCAGGCTTCGTCGATCTGCCGGTGAACGCGCGTGCGCTGGTGGCCGGTCCCAAATCGGACGATGGGCAAGACAGCCTGGGCCGGCTCGCCGACCAAGCGATCCAAGCGCTTCAGCAAGGCCGCAGCGTCATGCTCCACACCGCGCGCGGCGCGCAGGATCCGCGCATCGAAGCCGTGCTCGCCGCCCTCGTGTCATCCGGGCTGACCCGGGGCCAGGCCAAGCATGAGGGCGGGCGCCTGCTCGGCCAGCGCCTGGGGCAACTGGTCGACACCGTGTTGCGCGCCGTGCCGCTGCGCCGTTTGCTGCTATCGGGCGGCGATACCGCCAGCCAGATCACCCAGCGCCTGGCGCCCGACGCGCTGCTGATCGCGGCGCGCCTGGCGCCCGGCGCGCCGCTGTGCCGTGTGGTGTCGCGCGCACCCCATCTGCAGCGGCTGCAGATCGCGCTGAAGGGCGGGCAAATGGGCCAGGCCGATTACTTCGTCAAAGCGCTGCGCGGCACGGCTGCGACCGACCCGTAGCGCAACCAAACCTTCACACGACAAGGAGACAGACCGTGAACCCAATCAACCGCCGCCA
>JAYVCL010000172.1:0-2954 GCA_043749975.1 Burkholderiales bacterium | reverse complement strand
CGCTGTCGGCATCGTGCTGATCTGGGGCTACGGCGGCATTCTCAGCCTGGGGCAAGGCATGTTCTTCGGCCTCGGCAGTTACGCGGTGGCGATGTTTCTCAAGCTCGAAGCGGCGGCGGTGGCAGGCTCGGCGTCTGCGCTGTCGCAGTTCTACGGTTCGAACCTGCCCGACTTCATGGTCTGGAACAGCATCGAAACCCTGCCATGGTGGTGGGTGCCGTTCGGCCACCTCGGCTTCGCGCTGGCGATGGTGGTCGTGCTGCCGGCGCTGGTGGCCTTTGCGCTGGCTTATGCCAACTTCCGCAAGCGCGTCGGCGGTGTCTATTTCGCGATCGTCACATTGGCGCTGGCGGCCATTTTGTCGATCGTCATCATCGGGCAGCAAGGCTACACCGGCGGCATCAACGGCATCACCGATTTCCGCACCTTCGCCGGCTTGCCGCTCGACGGCGAGGGCCCGCGCCGCGTGCTGTATTTCATCACCGTGGCGCTGTTGCTGGCCAGTCTGCTGGTGGGGCGCTGGATCATCGCCAGCCGGCTGGGCAGGGTGCTGGTGGCGATCCGCGACCGTGAAGACCGGGTGCGTTTTTCCGGCTACGACCCGGCGCTGTTCAAGGCCTTCATCTTCACGGTGGCTGCCGTCATCACCTCGATCGGCGGTGCCATGTTCGCGCTGCAAGAGGGGCTGGCGTCACCGTCGCTGATCGGCATCGTGCCTTCGGTCGAAATGGTGATCTACGCTGCGGTCGGTGGGCGCCTGTCGCTCATCGGCGCGGTTTACGGCACGCTGCTGGTGCTGGCGGCAAAGACGTTTTTCTCCGAGAATTTCGTTGAGTACTGGCAGTACTTCATTGGCGCGCTGTTCATCGCCGTTGTCATGTTCATGCCGTCGGGGCTGGCCGGCTTGTTCGAGCGCATCGCGCAGGCAGCCCGCGGGAGAGCCGCGTGAGCAGCATCCTGGAGATCGACAAGCTGTCGGTGTCGTTCGACGGTTTCAAGGCGGTCGACGACCTGAACTTTCGGGTTGAAGAAAACGAGCTGCGTTGTGTGATCGGGCCGAACGGTGCCGGCAAGACCACCCTGCTCGACATGATTTGCGGCAAGACGCGGCCGAGTGCCGGCAGCATTCGCTTTCGCGGCCATGAGCTGACGCACATGATCGAGTACGCGATCACGCGCGCCGGGATCGGGCGCAAGTTCCAGAACCCGTCGACCTACGAAGATCTCAGTGTTTTCGAGAACCTCGAAATCTCGCATCCGGCGCAGCGTGGCATCCTGGATTGCCTGCTCTCGCGCCGCACCGCCGAGGTCGCCGAACGCATCGAGACGGTGGCCGCCGAGATCTACCTGACCGAGCAATTGCGCACCAAGGCCGGGCTGCTTTCGCACGGGCAGAAGCAATGGCTGGAGATCGGCATGCTGCTGATGCAGGAACCGCAACTGCTGCTGCTCGACGAGCCGGTGGCCGGAATGAGCGCACGCGAGCGTGAGGCCACGGCCGAACTGCTCAAGCGCATCGCGTCGGGCCGTTCGCTGGTGGTGATCGAGCACGACATGGGTTTCGTCAGCAGCATCGCGCACCGCGTCACCGTACTGCACCAGGGACGCTTGCTGGCTGAAGGCAGCATGGAAGAAGTGCAGCGCGACGAGCGCGTGATCGATGTCTATCTGGGCCACTGACATGTTCACCGCCGAACACTTGAACGTCGCCTACGGCCAGAGCCACGTCATCCGCGACGTGAGCTTCAGCCTGCAGCCAGGCGAGACGCTGGCGGTGATGGGTCGCAACGGCATGGGCAAGACGACGCTGCTGAAGTCGCTGATCGGCATGCTGCCGAGCCGAAGCGGCAGCATTCGCATCGACGACATCGAGCTGTCCGGGCTCAAGAGTTACCAGCGCGTCAAATGCGGCCTGGGCTACGTGCCGCAGGGGCGAATGATTTTTTCGCAACTCACGGTGGAAGAAAACATCCTCACCGGGATGGGCGATGCGCGCGACACGGTGGTGCCGCGCTGGATCTACGACTTCTTCCCGGTGCTCGGCGAGATGAGCCAGCGCAAGGGCGGCAACCTGTCGGGCGGTCAACAGCAGATGCTGGCGATTGCGCGTGCGCTGGTCGGCAACCCGAAGCTGCTGATACTCGACGAGCCGACCGAAGGCATCCAGCCGTCGATCGTCAAGGAGATCGCGCGCGCGCTCACCAAGCTCAAGACCGAACGCGGTTTCGCGATGCTGGTCTCCGAGCAGGTGCTCAGTTTCGCGCTCGACGTGGCTGACCGCTTCTTGATCATCGAGCGCGGCGAGTTCGTGCACGAGGCGCGGCGCAGCGAAGTTGACGCGGCGCACATCCAGGCATTTCTGACCATTTGACGGCAGACGCACGATGACCCAGCCCGGTCGCAGTTGCCCGCTTCGGTATCGGTATCGGTATCGGGGTGGGCCCGAGACGTTTGCGCACGTCGACTATGCACACCGCTTTGCCACTGCCTTCAATCGCTTCCCCGTGCCACAAGCCGCTCGCGTTGCGCGCGGTTTGTCTTCGTAGCGCAAGCGCGAGCTTGCATCACCTGAAGGAGTCGACCATGCCCGCCACTGTTATCGGTATCGACCGCAGCAAGCCCGCCTCGAAGCAGCCCGAGCCGGTGATCGTGAATCGCTGGCACCCCGACACGCCGATGTACGCCTCGGTCAAACCGGGCGCCGAATTTCGCATCGAATGCTTCCCCTGGGACGGCGGGCAGATCGGCAACAACGACAGCGCCAACGACATCCGCGACTGCAACCTGTTGCCCTGCCACCACCTGTCGGGCGCAGTCGCGATCGAAGGTGCCGAGGCCGGCGACATCCTGGTCGTCGACATCCTCGACATCGGAACCTTCCGCGATCAGGAGTGGGGCTACACCGGCATCTTCCCGACCGACAACGGTGCCAGCTTCCTGACCGACGTGTTCCC
>JAYVCL010000171.1:0-19249 GCA_043749975.1 Burkholderiales bacterium | reverse complement strand
CGGGTACACGCCCAACTGGCCTACCTACGCGCACAACTCACAACAGGACCGGCTTTTTGCCGCTGCCGAGTTCTAATCTTCAGCCTTCACGTCGTCCTCGGACAACTGCTCGATCGAAGCCGTGTCAAAGGTGATCATTGAAGCAGGCAGGCCAATCAGAAGCAGTGGGCAAGGGTTGCCCACACCTCGCTCCACACGATGTACCAGCTTGGACCAGTGCGTCGTGGCCTGCCCGAACTTGTTCGATACGAAATTGTCGGTCCAAGCTTCAGCAAAGGCCACCGGTTCCTTCGTGCGCTGCACGCGCTTCAGCACGTTCGCCCGTTGCTTGGGAGTTGGCACGTACCCGTTCGCGGCGAGATCGTCGAAGCTGTCGATTTTTCTGTCGCGCGTGAACCTGCGTACGGCATCGCGCAGCGCATCCTGAAGCGATGACCCGCGTGTAATCAGCACGCCGACGCTGATTGCACCCTCGGCATGGAGACGCTTGAAGTTTTCCAGGTCGCGATCGAAGAACGGATCTTTGTTGTTCCACTCGATCTCCATGGCGACAACGCCCACGCCGGCGTACGCCTTCACATGGTCGACTTCATGCGAAGTCGATTCACGGGCTACGCCATCGATGGTCTTGCCGATTTCGAAGACGTGCTTGCGCCAACCCATACCAGCCAGCGCTCGACGCAAACGCTGCGTAAACTCGTCTCGCCACCACCGCTGCCGATGATCTCCGTTATGGGTAACTCGATCACGCTCAACGCGTTGCCGATCTCAATCAACGCTTCGGGAAAGTCACCCGCAATGATCGACTTGGCATGAGACAGGAACTTGATCTCGAAGCCTTTTGCGATAAGCGCTGCGAAGGGTTGCGATGCAGCGGTTCGTTTCGGCATGGCGCGAATCATAGCGATGATGGACCAGCTCACCGGGTCAGAAGCAGTCGCCAAACTCCATAGTCAATAGCCGCTTCCAACGCCCTTCCCAACCCAAATCCCGATGCGGTCCAGCACAGTCGGCTCAAGTTGTTGAAGGGACTTCCTCGCTTTGGCAGGCTGTATTTGTATTCGTTGTTGATGACCTCGGTGCAGACTGCGTTGATGCAAGAGCAGGCGGCGATGAAGAGCATGAACGAGGAACAGACTGCTTCTCTGAAGACCGCCCTGTTGCACTGAGCGCGTGAAGCGCTTGCAGTGCGGACCCGGATACGAAGGGGGGCGGGCGTCTGCGACGCTGCAGCCTGCAAGGCCCATTCACCGCCCACAGACTGCGCGTTCTGGTTGGTCAGCGCCAGCGGCCTTCTGCCAGCCCACTCGCTCGCGCAGCGCAGCGCTGCGCCCCACAGCGAGATCGGATCGCTGCGCTTGTGCGCGCTCATCACCACCGATTTCGCAGCCTGGATCAAGAGGCTGCGCAGGTACTTGTCGCCGCGCTTGGGCAGATCCCCCCAGGCTGTTCTTGCCACCCGATGAATGTTGCCACCCCGAACTGCGCAGCGTGTCGGAACTGCTTGAAGTCGTTGCGCGTCTCTCAAGGAGATGCGGCTTTGCCACTTTCATTGATCCCCTCGCGGGACGGTCGGCTTTGGCCGGCCTTGGGGCGCTCATGAGAAACAAACGCCGGGCCGACCCAAGTGTTTCTTCTCCCCTCGCGGGGGCGGTCGGCTTTGGCCGGCCTTGGGGCGCTCAGTAGTGATATCGAAGCTGAGCAAGAAGCAACTCGCCACCCTCGATTTTGTAGACCATGCGGTGTTCGTCATTGATGCGCCGCGACCAAAATCCTGACAAGGCGTGCTTGAGCGGCTCAGGTTTCCCAATCCCGGCAAACGGGTCTCGCTTTACTTCACTGATCAGCTTGTTGATCCGTTCAACCGTCTTCTTGTCTTGCTTCTGCCAGTACAAATAGTCTTCCCAGGCTTCGTCAGCAAAGATCAGCTTCACTTCGCCAGCTTTCTTTCGACGCCCTTCCCGGCAGTCAACTGGGCCGCAGCCGAGAGCAAGCGCTTGGCGTTTGAAGGGTTACGCAACAAATACGCAGTCTCTTCGAGCGCTTGAAAGTCTTCGAGCGAGAGCATCACAACGGCCTGTTCGCCGTTGCGCGTGATGATCAAAGCCTCGTGGTCGTCACACACACGGTCCATCGTGCGGGCCAAGTTTGCCCGGGCTGAAGAGTATGTAATAGCATCCACGGCAAGTCCTTCGGTAAGTACGCTTTATTGTACAACCGAGACACATGCCGCGCTTCTCTGAAAAGATGCGCAACCCTTTAAAGGGACTTCCCGCCTCCGGCAAGTTTTGTTTGCCTGCGGCCGCCGCTCATGCCGAACGTTAGCCGCACGGGTGCCGATCCCGTGCCCACCCGCGAACCCGTTGGGCATGCGTCTTTGACGACTGCTGCCGCGTGCAGTGCGAACCGCTCAGCGGGGCTGAGAGGCTGAGGCCTGGAACGCCGTCAAATCAACGGCTGCAACTGCTGCAGCAGGGTCGGCACCAGTTCGCTAACCGTCGGGTGGATGTGCACCGCGCGCGAGATCACGCTGTACGGTTGGTCGGCGGCCATGGTGTCGAGCAGGCCGTGCACCACCTCGTCGCCGTTCAGGCCCAGGATGGCGGCCCCCAGGATGCGCTGGGTTTCGGCATCGACCAGCACCTTCATGAAGCCCTGCGTCTCACCCGCCTCGCGCGCGCGGCCCACGCGCTGCATCGGCATCTTCGCCATCAGCGCCGCGCGGCCACCGGCGCGCACCTCGCGCTCGGTCTGGCCGACGCGGCCCAGCGCCGGGTCGATGAAGAGCGCGTAGCAGGGCAGGCGATCGGTGACGCGGCGCGGGTCTGAATCAAATAGATTCGCGACCACGATTTCATGGTCGTTCCAGGCGGTGTGCGTGAACGCGCCGCGGCCGTTGCAGTCGCCCACCGCCCACACGCCCTCGGCGCTGCTGCGCAACTGGTCGTCGACCGCGATGTAGCCGCGCGCGTCGGTGGCGATGCCCGCAGCGTCGAGCCCCAGGCCGTCGGTGTTGGGCCGCCGGCCCACGGCCAGCAGCACATGGCTGCCGACGATGGCCGGGCGGTCGGCACCGCACTGCGCGCCCACCATCACCTCGGCACCGCGCTGTTGCAGCGACAAGCATTCGGAGCCGAGTTGAAAGACCACGCCTTCGGCTTCGAGGATGGCGCGAACCCCGTCGGCCACGTCCTCGTCTTCGCGCGGCAGCAGTTTGGCTGCGCGCTCCACCACCGTCACGCGGGCGCCGAAGCGCCGCATCATCTGTGCGAACTCCATGCCGATGTAGCTGCCGCCGACGATCACCAGGTGCTCGGGAACCTGGCTCAATTCCATGATCGAGGTGTTGTCCAGGAACGGCACCTCGCGCACCCCCGGCAGGTCGGGCACGCTGGCGCGCCCGCCGACGTTGATGAACACTTTCGACGCCGTCAACAGCCGCTCGCGCGAGCCGTCGTGAACGTGCAATGTGCGCGCGGCCGTGAAGCTGGCGTCACCGCGAATCACCTCGGTGTGCTTGAGCCCCAGCATCCATTGGTGAACCCCGGCGCGCGAGGCCTGCACGATCTCGTCTTTGCGTGCCTTCACGCGGGCCATGTCGGTGCGGATGTCGCCCGCCGCAAAGCCGAATTCCGCGCCGCGCCGGGCCACGTGCACGGCGCGCGCGCTGGCCACCATGGTCTTCGTCGGCACGCAGCCCACGTTGACGCAGGTGCCGCCGAAGTGGCTGCGCTCGATGATGGCGCTGCGCAGGCCTTCTTTGCTGCAGCGCGCGACGATGGCCGGGCCGGCCTGGCCGGCCCCGATCACGATGGCGTCGAAGTGTTCAGGCGTCATGAGGTTCCCCGGTCGGTTGAACTACAGAGGCAGCTCGGTGAAAAACCGCCCGCCGTGGAAGATCAGCGGCTGCGCCGATTCACGCCGTTCGCAGCGCTCCACTTCGCCGACGAAAATGACGTGGTCGCCTTCTTCGTACTGGCTTCGGTTGAAGCATTCGAACACGGCGGCCACGCCTTCCAGAATCGGCGCGCCGCCCGCGCCTTCGCGAAAAGCCAGGCCCGCAAAGCGGTCCACCTCGCGGCGTGCAAAGCGCTCGGCCAGCGAGCGCTGCTCGGCCGCCAGGATGTGAATCGCGTAGTGCGAGCCGCGCGTGAAGGCCGGCATCGAGCCGGCCTGGCGCGACAGGCTCCACAGCACCAGCGGCGGCGACAACGAGACCGAGTTGAACGAATTGGCCGTCAGCCCGACGCGCACGCCGTTCGCGTCGCGCGCGGTCACGATCGTCACGCCGGTGGCGAACATGCCCAGTGCGGTGCGGAAATCTTGCGTGGAAAAGCTCGGGGCCAGCGCAGAGGTCGGTGCGGTCATCACGGCATTGTCCGAGATCGCCGCAGCCTGCGCTGCGTCGCCCTCGTGGTTCATGTTGCGGGCCTAGCGCGGTGTTTTTTCAGGCAGCGCGGATGCGATCACCTTGGATGTGGCAGTCTTCGGGCCTTGTCATGGCGTGGATCGCCTGTTGCCGGCAGACTCCCCGGGCTCGGCCCTGCTGCCCACCCACGAGTTCACAAAAAGGACCTTGCATGTCAGCGTTGAAAAACGTCTTGGCCGAAGCCACTGTTTTGCGTGCCTGCCGCATCGCCGCCCGGGTGCTGCCCACGGTGACGTTGATGGCGCTGATGGCGCTGATGGCCGCCTGCGACTCCAAATCGAACACCGCCGCAGCACCTGCGCCCGGGGGCGGTGCGCCGCCACCGCCCGAGGTGGGCGTGGTGGTGGCCGCACCGCGCGCGGTGGGCCTGACAACCGAACTGCCGGGGCGGCTGGAAGCCTCACGCGTGGCGCAGGTGCGGGCCCGCGCGGCAGGCATTGTGCAAAAGCGCCTGTTCGTCGAGGGCAGCGATGTGCGGGCCGGCCAAGCGCTGTTCCAGATCGACTCGGCACCGTATCAAGCCGCTGCCGCCAGCGCCAAGGCGGCACTGTCGCGCGCCCAGGCCAACCTCACGCAGGCCGCTGCGCAGGCCGAACGCTACAAGCCGCTGCTGGAGGCCAATGCCATCAGCAAGCAAGAGTTCGTCAACGCGGTGGCGGCGCAAAAGCAGGCCGAGGCCGACGTGGCGTCTGCCAGGGCGGCGCAGCAGGTGGCGCAAATCAACCTCGGCTACGCGTCGGTGAGCTCGCCCATCGCGGGCCGCATCGGCCGCTCACTCGTGACCGAAGGCGCGCTGGTCGGCCAGGGCGAAGCCACGCCGCTGGCCGTGGTGCAACAGATCAATCCGATGTACGTGAACTTCACCCAGTCGACCACCGAGGTGCTGCGCCTGCGCAAGGCGCTGGACAGCGGCAAACTCGCGCGCGCCCCGGGGGCGCAGGCCGCCAGCGTGCGCGTGGTGCTGGAAGACGGAAGCGAATACGGCCAAACCGGCAAGCTGCTGTTCAGCGACCTGACGGTGGACGCCACCTCGGGCCAGATCACCCTGCGCGCCGAGCTGCCCAACCCGAGCGGCCTGCTGCTGCCCGGCATGTACGTGCGCGTGCGCATCGAGCAGGCGCAGGTCAGCGAAGGCATCGTGCTGCCGCAGCAAGCCGTCACGCGCACCTCGCAAGGCGACAGCGTGATGGTGGTGGGCGCCGACGGCAAGGTGTCGCCGCGGCCGGTCAAGGTCGGCACCGCGCAAGGCGCCCAGTGGGTGGTGCTGGAGGGGCTGAAGACCGGCGAACAGGTGATGGTCGACGGCTTCCAGAAACTGCGCGGGCCCGGGCCGGTCAAGGCGGTGCCGTGGCAGCCGGCGGGGTCTGGCGCGACGGGCGGGCCGCCCAGAATGGTGACACCCGCGGCGGCACCCGCGGTGACACCGGCGGCGGCATCGGCGGCTGCCCCCGCGCAGGTCGCCGCGGCCGCTTCGGCTCGCTGAAAAAGGTCACCCGCCATGGCCCAATTTTTCGTCGACCGCCCCATCTTCGCCTGGGTCATCGCGCTGTTCATCCTGGTCATGGGCGGGGTGGCAGTCACGCAGTTGCCGATCGCGCAGTACCCGCCGGTCGCACCGCCGTCCATTGTCATCTCCACCGGTTATCCGGGCGCGTCGGCGCAGACGCTGGAAGACAGCGTCATCAGCGTGATCGAACGCGAGATGAACGGCTCGCCCGGCCTGATCTACATGGAGTCGGTCAGCCAGGCCGACGGCACCGGGTCGATCACGCTCAGTTTCCAGACCGGCACCAACCCCGAGCTGGCGCAGGTCGACGTGCAAAACCGACTCGGCCGTGCCACGCCGCGCCTGCCCGCCGCCGTGGTGCAGCAAGGCGTGCGGGTCGACAAGGCGCGCGGCAACTTTCTGTTGTTCGCCATTTTGTCCAGCGACAGCGGCGCCTTCGACCCGGTGGCCCTGGGCGACTACGCGTCGCGCAACGTGCTGCCCGAGTTGCAACGCATTGCCGGCGTCGGCCAGGCGCTGTTGTTCGGCACGGAACGCGCCATGCGCATCTGGATCGACCCGGCCAAGCTGGCCGGCTTCAACCTGTCGTCGATCGACGTCACGAATGCCATCCGCGCGCAGAACGCGCAGGTGTCGTCGGGCACCATCGGCGACCTGCCCAATGTGGCCGGCCAGGGCATCTTCGCGACCGTGGTGGTGAAGGGCCAGCTCAGTTCGACCGAGCAGTTCGGCAACGTGGTGCTGCGCGCCAATGCCGACGGCTCCACAGTGCGCCTGAAAGACGTGGCTCGGCTTGAACTGGGGGCGCAGGCCTATGCCACCTCGGCGCGGCTGAACGGCAACCCGTCCACCGGCATCGGCGTGCAACTGTCGCCCACCGGCAATGCGCTGGCCACGGCCAAGGCGGTGCGCCAGCGGCTGGACGAGTTGTCCAAATTCTTCCCGCCGGGCATCAAGGCGTCGATCCCCTACGACAGCTCGCGCTTCGTCGAGATCTCGATCCGCCAAGTGGTCGAAACCCTGCTCGAAGCGGTGGTGCTGGTGTTCCTGGTGATGTTCTTGTTCTTGCAGAATTTTCGCTACACCATCATCCCGACCATCGTGGTGCCGGTCACCCTGATGGGCACCTTCGCGGTCTTGCTGGCGCTGGGCTTTTCGATCAACGTGCTGACCATGTTCGGCATGGTGCTGGTGATCGGCATCGTGGTCGACGACGCCATCGTGGTGGTGGAAAACGTCGAACGCATCATGAGCGAGGAAGGCCTGTCACCGCTGCTCGCCACGCGCAAGGCAATGGGGCAGATCTCGGGCGCCATCGTCGGCGTCACCGTGGTGCTGGTCTCGGTGTTCGTGCCGCTGGCCTTCTTCGGCGGCTCGGTGGGCAACATCTACCGCCAGTTCTCGGCGGTGATGGTCACGTCGATTCTGCTGTCGGCGTTTCTCGCCTTGTCGCTCACGCCGGCGCTGTGCGCCAGCCTGCTCAAGCCGGTGGAGGCGGGCCATCACCATGCCAAGACCGGTTTCTTCGGCTGGTTCAACCGCGGCTTCTCGCGCACGGCAAAAGGCTATGAAGGTCTGGTCGCGCGCATCCTGAAACGCGCGGCGCGCTACCTCGTCATCTACGTCGCCATCATCGGCGCGGTGTGGCTGCTGTTCGCGCGCCTGCCGACTTCGTTTTTGCCCGCCGAAGACCAGGGCTACATCATCGTCAACGTGCAATTGCCGCCGGGCGCCACGCAAAACCGCACGCTCGACGTGATGCGCCAGGCCGAAGGTTTCGTGCTCAAGCAGCCCGAGGTGCAAAGCATGGTCAGCGTGCTCGGTTTTAGCTTTTCGGGCACCGGGCAGAACGCCGCCCTGGCGTTCGTGACCTTGAAGGACTGGGACGAACGGGTGGGTGCGGGGCACACCGCGCAGGCCGTGGCCGGGCGCGCTTTCGGCGCCTTGATGGGAGTGCGCGATGCGTTCATTTTCCCGCTCAGCCCGCCGCCGATTCCGGAGCTGGGATCGGCCTCGGGCTTCAACTTTCGGCTGCAAGACCGCGGCGGTCTGGGCCACGATGCCTTGCTGGCCGCGCGCAACCAGATGCTGGGCCTGGCGGGGCAGAGCAAGCTGCTGGCCGGCGTGCGGCCCGACGGACTGGAAGACGCGCCGCAGTTGCAGCTCGACATCGACCGCGACCAGGCCAACGCCCTGGGCGTGAGCTTCGACGCCATCAACAGCGTGTTGTCCACTGCGCTCGGGTCGAGCTACGTCAACGACTTTCCGAACGCCGGCCGCTTGCAGCGCGTGGTGGTGCAGGCCGACGCGCCCACGCGCATGCAGCCCGACGACCTGCTGCGCATCAATGCCTTGAACGCCAAGGGCCAGACGGTACCGCTGTCGGCCTTCGCCACCACGCGATGGGTCAGCGGGCCGATGCAGACCGTGCGCTACAACGGCTACCCGACGATGCGCATTGCGGGCGAGGCCGCGCCCGGGCGCAGCAGCGGCGATGCGCTGACCGAGATGGAAGCGCTGGCCGCCAAGCTGCCGCCCGGCTTCGGCTTCGAGTGGACCGGCCAGGCGCGCGAGGAACGCCTGGCCGGTGCGCAGGCCTTCATCCTGTTCGGCTTCGCGTTGCTGGCCGTCTTCCTGGCGCTGGCCGCGTTGTACGAGAGCTGGACCATCCCGCTGGCGGTCATTCTGGTGGTGCCGCTGGGCGTGCTGGGCGTGCTGCTGGGGGCCAATTTGCGCGGCCTTGCAAACGACGTGTACTTCAACGTCGGGCTGATCACCATCATCGGCCTGTCGGCAAAGAACGCGGTGCTGATCATCGAGTTCGCGCGAGGCCTGCAAGCGCAGGGCAAGGGCGCGATCGAAGCCGTGCTGGCCGCCGCGCACCTGCGGTTCAGGCCGATCCTGATGACTTCGCTGGCCTTCATCCTGGGTGTCTTGCCGCTGGTGGTGGCCCGTGGTGCGGGCTCGGCCGGGCAGCGCGCCATCGGCACCGGCGTGATGGCCGGCATGATCGCCGCGACCACGCTGGCGGTGTTCTTCGTGCCGGTCTTCTTCGTGGTGGTGCGGCGCATCTTCAAGCTCAAGGCGAAGCCTGCGTTGAGCCAGCAGAAGCCCCAGGAGACGGCCCATGAGTAAGCGCGTCGTTGTGTCGCATGCCCGATCTGCGGCTGGCCTGGTTGCGGCTTTGTTGACGGCCGGCTGCACGTCGTTGATTCCGAGCTACCAGAGACCGGCTGCACCCGTGCCAAGCGTGTTCGCGGGCGACTCTGCGGGTGCTTCTGCGGTCGCCGCCAGCGACATCGAATGGCAGAGCTTCTTCACCGACGAGCGCCTCAAACGCCTGATCTCCGTCGCGCTGCAAAACAACCGCGACCTGCGGGTGGCGCTGCTCAACATCGAGCAAGTGCGCGCGCAGTACCAGGTGCGTCGCGCCGACGAGTTGCCCACGCTGAACGCCGGGGCCAGCGCATCGCGCCAACCCAAGGCCGGTGGCGGCGGCATTTCAAGCACCTACACGGCAGGCTTGCTGGTCACCGGCTACGAGCTGGATTTTTTCGGCCGCGTGCGCAGCCTGAGCGAAGCGGCGCTGGCGCAAGTGCTGGGCACCGAAGAAGCGCGCAAGACGGTGCAGATCAGCCTGGTCGCGTCGGTGGCCACGACCTATTTCAGTCTGCTGGCCGACGACGAACTGCTGGCCGTCACGCGCCAGACCTTGGCCACGCGCGAAGAGTCGCTCAGGCTGGGCAAGCTGCGCTTCGACAACGGGGCCACGTCGGAGCTGGACTACCGCCTGGCCGAGTCGCTGCTCGAAGGCGCGCGTGTGTCGCTGGCGCAATTGACGCGCCAGCGCGCTGTCGACGAGAACGCGTTGCTGCTGTTGCTGGGCTCCGCGCTGCCCGCCGACCTGCCCGCCGCGCCGCCGTTCGACACGCGTGCAGCCGGGCCCGAACTGCCCACCGGTTTGCCGTCTGAAGTGCTCGCGCGCCGGCCCGACGTGCGCCAGGCCGAGCAGGCGCTGATCGCCGCCAACGCCAACATCGGTGCCGCACGCGCCGCGTTTTTCCCGCGCATCACCCTGACCGGCAGCGCCGGCCTGGCCAGCACCGAGTTGAGCGGCTTGTTCAAGAGCGGAGCCACTGCCTGGAGCTTCGCGCCGCAACTGCTGCTGCCGATCTTCGACGCCGGGCGCAACCAGGCCAACCTCGACACGGCCGAAGTGAACCGCGACATCGCGGTGGCGCAATACGAAAAAGCGATCCAGACCGCCTTCCGCGAAGTGGCCGATTCACTCGCCGGCCGCGCCACGCTGGGCGAGCAGTTGCGGGCCCAGCAAGCCCAGGCCAACGCCGAGGCCGTGCGCTTCAAGCTGGCCGACCTGCGTTACCGCAACGGTGCGTCGAGCTACCTCGACGTGCTGGACGCGCAGCGCTCGCTGTTCACCGCGCAGCAGGCGGTGGTGCAGGTGCAGGCGCAGCAGGTGCAGAACCAGGTCACGCTGTACAAGGTGTTGGGCGGGGGGTGGAAGGAAGGCGACACAGGCCGGTAGTCGTCACCCACCGATCTGGAAACATCTGGAAAGGCCCCTTGTGAATCGCTTTCGTCAAGGCCACCCACGATGCGCTACGCTCACTGAACTGTTGGAAATTCGCGTCTCCCTGTGAAGCGTTTTGCTGTTGCGATCTCGAGCGACTCGCAGGCTAGCGTCGCGGCTGGCGCGCTGATCGAGGCCTTTGACTTTTTCAAATCCGCACACCAGCCCACAGCCTCCAATGCCGCCCATCCAACGAAACGCCCTCAGCTCGGCCCTTGCCTCGGCCCTTTGCATCGCGCTGTTGCTGACGGCCTGCGGCCAGCAGTCCGAACAAGAGTTGCTCGCTTCGGCGCAGTCGTACCTGGACAAGGGCGACCCCAAAGCAGCGTCGATCCAGTTGAAGTCGGCGCTGCAAAAGAACGACCGCAACGGCCAGGCCCGCTTCATGCTCGGCAGCGCCCTGCTCGGCACCGGTGAGCTGGTGGCGGCGAATGTCGAACTGCGCAAGGCCAGCGAACTGAAGTACGACGAGGCCAAGGTCGTGCCCTTGCTGGCTCGCACGATGCTGTTGCTGGGCGAAGCCCGCAAGGTGACAGATCAGTTCGACGCGGTGCGGCTCGACAACGCTGCGGCGACGGCCGACCTCAAGACCACCCTCGCCGCCGCCCATGTTGCGCAGGGCCAGCGGGAACGGGCTCAGCAGGCGCTGAAGGCGGCCGAAGAGGCGGTGCCGATGTTTGCGCCCGCCGTGGTGTGGCGGGCGCGCCTGAAGGCCATTGACGGCGACATGGATGCCGCGCTCGCGCTGCTGGACCGGGTGATTGCGAAAGAGCCCGCCAACGAAGCGGCCTCGCTCTTCAAAGCTGAGCTGCTGGCCTTTGGCGGGAAGAACATCGACGCGGCCCTGGCCCTGTGGCGCAAGGTGCTGGCCGAGCATCCGAAGTCATTGCCGGCGCACCAATCGATCATCGCCCGTTTGCTGCAGCAAGGCGACATCGACGCTGCCAAGGTGCAGTTCGAGCAACTCAAGAAAGTGCTGCCGAATCGAATCGAAACCCGGTTCTTCGAAGCGCAGTTCGCCTTGATCGGCAAGGACTACAAAACGGCGCAGGCGATCGTCGAGCAGCTCTTGAAGGCGGCACCCGACAACGTGAAGGTGCTGCAACTGGCGGGTGCCATCGAGTCGCGCATGAAGTCGACCCTGCAGGCGCAGAATCACCTCGCACGGGCCTTGACGCTGGCCCCGAACCAGCCGCTCACGCGCCAGTTGCTCGCCGAAAGCTATCTCCAATCGGGGCAACCCGGCAAGGCGGTGGAGGTCATTCAAGCCCTGATCGAGCCGGCCGACGCCGACCCGGCGATGCTCGCGTTGGCCGGCCAGGCTTATCTGCAGGCCGGCGACGCCAGGCGCTCCGAGGCCGTCTTCGCACGCGCCGCGAAGGCCGATCCGAAGAACGTCACGGCTCGAACCGCGCTGGCGCTGAGCCAGTTGGCCAAGGGCGACGAACACGGCTTCGCCGAACTCGAATCGGTCGCGTCGTCGGACACCGGACCGCGCGCCGACCTGGCGCTGATCAGCGCGCGCCTGAGCCGCAACGACCTGGACGGGGCGCTCAAGGCCATCGACGAGTTGCAGCGCAAACTGCCGGACAAGCCGACGGCCTACAGCCTGCGCGGGCGCGTGCAGTTGCAACGCAACGACAAGGCGGCAGCGACGGCCAGTTTCGAGAAGGCCTTGTCGTTCGACCCGCTGTACTTCCCGGCGGTGGCCAGCCTGGCCGCGCTGGACCAGGACGCTGGCAAGCCTGAGCAGGCGAAGAAGCGCTTGGACGACATGCTGCGTGCCGACCCGAAGAATTACCCGGCGATGCTCGCATTGGCCGAGCTGAAAAGCCGCAGCGGCGGTACCAAGGCCGAGGTGGCGGCACTGATCTCCGAGGCGATCAAGCTGAATCCCACCGATCCGGCCGCTCGCGTTCTGCTGGTCAACCACCACTTGGTCCAGGGCGACACGAAGGCGGCGTTGAACGCGGCCCAGGAAGGCGCCGCCGCGCTGCCGGACAGCCCGGACATGCTCGACACGCTGGGCCGCGCGCAGTTCGGTGCCGGCGATCCACAGCAGGCCATCAGCACCTTCCGCAAGCTGGCCGCACTGCAACCGACCAGCCCGAATCCGCACCTGCGGTTGGCCGACGCCTATCTTGCGTCGAACGACATCGCGGCGGCTTCGCAAAGCCTGAAGCGCGCGCTCGACATCCAGGGCGACCTGCTGCCCGCGCAGCGTGGCCTGATCGCGCTGGCGCTGCGTGACAAGCGGCCGCAGGACGCCATGGCTGTGGCGCGCACCGTGCAGACGCAACGGCCCACGGAAGCGGCAGGCTTCGTGCTGGAAGGCGACATCGAAGCAAACCGCAAGAACTGGAACGCGGCGACGGCCGCTTACCGCACCGCGCTGCAGAAAAGCGAGCCCACCGCGGCAGCCGTGAAGCTGCACGCAACCCTGGTCGAAGCCGGCAAGCGGGCCGATGCCGACCGATTTGCCACCACCTGGCCGGCCGGGCACCCGCAGGACGCGGCATTCAGGCTCTACCTCGGCGACAGCGCGTTGACGCAGCGCGAGTTCGCACTCGCCCAGACGCACTACCGCAGCGTGGTGATGCTGCAGCCGCAGAACGTGATGGCGCTCAACAACATCGCCTGGTTGATGGTCAAGCTGGCGCAGCCGGGCGCGGTGGCGTACGCGGAGAAGGCGAATCAGTTGGCACCGCAGCGGCCAGCGCTGATGGACACGCTGGCCATCGCGCTGCTGGCCGAGAACCAGGCCACGCGCGCGCTGGAGGTGCAGAAAAAGGCCCTCGAAATCGCACCCGACGACGCGCCGATGCGGCTCAACCTTGCGCGCATCTACCTGAAGACCGGCGACAAGGCCCAGGCCCGGGTCGAACTCGAAAAACTGGCGAAGCTGGGCGACAAGTTCCCCGACCAGGCCGAGGTGGCCGCCCTGCTGAAGTCGGTTTGACGGCGCGGTAACGCCCCGACCGAGCGGCAGCGCGGTTCAGCCCGGCGTCATGGCGGCAGCCATGCTGCGCAGCGTGACCGCATCCAGCGTCTTCGCCCCCGGCTGCGCATCGCAGATGACCGCCAGCCGGTTCAGGATGCCGGCGGCGAAGCGGTGCGCCGCCGCCATCGTTTCTTCGTCACTGTCGTAGGTGTCGTAGGCCTCGACGGCGACGCCGCTGTCGGAGGCGATTTTCTTGATGTCGAGCGTGGCGGTGAGGGCGCGATGGGTGGCCATGTCGGTGCTCCGTGTGGGTCAGGGTGGCGTCAACTCTACACACGCCGCCGCTTGGTGTTTTGCCCGGCATGGACACAGCGAGGCGGGGGCGCAAAAAGCCGCAACCCTCAGCCGATCTGAAGCAGCGGCTTCAAGTACCGCCCGGTAAAGCTGGCCGGGCTCGAAGCCACGTCTTCCGGCGTGCCGACCACCAGCAACTTGCCGCCGCCGGCGCCGCCCTCGGGACCCATGTCGATGATCCAGTCGGCGGTCTTGATGACGTCCAGGTTGTGCTCGATCACCACGATGGTGTTGCCCGCGTCGCGCAACTGGTGCAGCACCTTGAGCAGCAGGTCGATGTCGGCAAAGTGCAATCCGGTGGTGGGCTCGTCCAGGATGTACAACGTGCGGCCGGTGTCGCGCTTGCTCAACTCCAGCGCCAGCTTGACGCGCTGCGCTTCGCCGCCGCTCAGTGTGGTGGCGCTCTGGCCGAGTCGGATGTAGCCCAGGCCCACGTCGAGCAAGGTTTGCAGTTTGCGTGCGATGTTGGGCACGGCATTGAAGTAGCCGTGCGCGTCTTCCACCGTCATGCCGAGCACGTCGGTGATGTTCTTGCCCTTGTACAGAACCTCCAGGGTCTCGCGGTTGTAGCGGCGGCCGTGGCACACGTCGCACTGCACGTAGACATCGGGCAAAAAGTGCATCTCCACTTTCAACACGCCGTCGCCCTGGCAGGCTTCGCAGCGGCCTCCGCCTGTCGATGAACCCACGTTGAAGCTGAAGCGGCCAGCGCCGTAGCCGCGCTCCTTGGCGGTGTTCATCTCGGCGAACAGTTCGCGGATCGGCGTGAACATGCCGGTGTAGGTGGCCGGGTTGCTGCGCGGCGTGCGGCCGATGGGTGATTGGTCGACGTTGATGACCTTGTCGAAACAGTCCAGCCCCTCGATCGAATCGAACGGCTCGGGCTCGGTGTGGCTGTTGTAGAGCTTGCGCGCCACGGCGGCATACAAGGTGTCGTTGACCAGGGTCGACTTGCCTGAGCCGGAGACGCCGGTCACGCAGGTCAGCAGACCGACGGGGAAGTCGACGTTGACGTTTTGCAGGTTGTTGCCGCGCGCGTTGACGACGCGCAGCACCTCGCCGCCGGCGGCCACGCGTCGCGCCGGCAGCGCGATCCGCAGCGCCCCCGCCAGATAGCGACCGGTCAGCGACTCGGCATTCGCCGCCACCTCGTCCGGCGTGCCCTGCGCAATCACGCGCCCGCCGTGCACGCCGGCCCCCAGGCCCATGTCGATCACGTGGTCGGCCTGGCGGATCGCGTCTTCGTCGTGCTCGACCACCAGCACGCTGTTGCCGATGTCGCGCAGGTGGCGCAGCGTGCCCAGCAGGCGCTCGTTGTCGCGCTGGTGCAAGCCGATGCTGGGCTCGTCCAGCACGTACATCACGCCGGTCAGGCCGGAGCCGATCTGCGAGGCCAGGCGGATGCGCTGCGACTCGCCGCCGCTCAAGGTGTCGGCGCTGCGGTCCAGGCTCAGGTAGTTCAGCCCCACGTCGTTCAAGAACTTCAGGCGTGAACGAATTTCCTTCACCACCTTGTCGGCGATGTCGGCCTTGGCACCCTTCAAGGTCAGCCCCTCGAAGTAGCTCAGGCAGTCGCGCAGCGTGAAGTGCTCGACGCGATAAATCGGCTCGCCTCTGGCGTCGTTCGCGCCTTGCAAAAACACATGCCGTGCTTCGCGCCGCAGCCGCGAGCCTTCGCAATCGGGGCACGGTTTGGCGCTTTGGTAGCGCGCCAGGTCTTCGCGCACGGCGGCCGAATCGGTTTCCTTGAAGCGGCGCTGAAAGTTGGGAATGATTCCCTCGAACGGGTGCGAACGCTTCACGCTGCGCGTCTTGCCTTTCGCACCCTTCGCAGCTTCGGCTTCGTAGACGAAGGCGATGTCCTCGAGGCCCGAGCCGTACAGCAGCGCCTGTTGGGCCGTCTTGGGCAGCTCTTCGAACGGCGCGTCGATGTCGAACTTGTAATGCCGGGCCACGCTCTCGATCACCGAGAAGGTGTAGGCGTTGCGCCGGTCCCAGCCCTTGACCGCGCCGCTGGCCAGGCTCAGGCTCGGAAACCCGACCACGCGTTCGGGGTCGAACACCGTCACATGGCCGAGGCCGTCGCAACTGGTGCAGGCACCCACCGGCGAGTTGAACGAGAACAGGCGCGGCTCCAGCTCGCTGAGCGAATAGCTGCACACCGGGCAGGCAAATTTGCTGGAGAACACATGCTCGCGGGCGCTGTCCATCTCCAGCGCCACGGCCCGCCCTTCGGCGATGCGCAGCGAGGCTTCGAAGCTCTCGGCCAGCCGCTGCTGCAAACCGCTGGCGGGGTCGAGCGTCACTTTCACGCGGTCGATCACCACGTCGATGTCGTGCTTCTCGGCCTTCTTCAGCTTGGGCAGGTCGGCCGCCTCATGGGCCGTGCCGTCGACCCGAAAACGCACATAACCCTGGGCCTGCATGTCGGCGAACAGCTCGGTGAATTCGCCCTTGCGGTCGCGCACCACCGGGGCCAGCACCATCAGCCGCGTGCCTTCGGGCAGGGCCAGCGCGGCGTCCACCATCTGGCTCACGCTTTGCGCCCGCAGCGGCACCTGGTGGTCGGGGCAAAACGGCGTGCCGGCGCGGGCGTAGAGCAGGCGCAGGTAATCGTGAATTTCAGTGACGGTGCCGACCGTCGAGCGCGGGTTGTGCGAGGTGGCTTTCTGCTCAATGCTGATGGCCGGCGAGAGTCCCTCGATCACGTCCACATCGGGCTTGTCCAGCAACTGCAAAAACTGCCGTGCGTAGGCCGACAGGCTTTCCACGTAGCGGCGGTGGCCCTCGGCATACAGCGTGTCGAACGCCAGGCTCGACTTGCCCGATCCGCTCAGGCCGGTGATCACCACCAGCTTGTTGCGCGGAATGTCGAGGTCGATGTTCTTCAGGTTGTGCGTGCGTGCGCCGCGCACGCGGATCATCGGAGCTTCTCTGGGCGCAGCCTCGCGCGGGGGCGCTGGCGGGGAAGGCGGCGCAGAAGCTTCGGGCAGGGCGGGCATCGTGAGGTTCGGCAAAACGAAACATGATAACGACGCGGGTCGACGCCGAGATGCAGGCCGCGCTGGCCAACGGCATCAAGCTGTTCGCCGTCGGTGCCAGCGGGCTCGATCCGGTGGGCGAGTCCGTTTTTCGTCAACTGGCGCAATAGACAGCCGGGCGCTTCGTGTTCCTGACCTGCAAGAACGCCGCCGATGCATCCAGCGGTCGCGGCACGCAGACCGTACACGACGTGAAGAACCACTCAGTGCAAACGCTGGACCGCCTGGTGATGCGGCTGGTGAATGAAGAGATGGCGCGGCTGGCAAGGTTTTGAGTGATTGGAACGGCTAGGGTGCCAAGGTGCTGAGCACGCGATCTGTACAATATCAATATTCAACTTTGGCATTGTACAAGTGACGATTGCGCGTACCGCCGCTCCGCTGCTGGCTCGATTGGCCCGGGGCTTCCCGGTGATTGCCATCACCGGCCCGCGCCAGTCGGGCAAGTCCACGCTGGCGCGCGAGGTGTTCAGCCGGCATCCCTATGTCACGCTGGAAGACCCGGACACGCGCCGCATTGCGCTGGCCGATCCGCGCCGCTTCCTGGCGCGCTTCCCGAACGGCGCGGTGCTCGACGAAGTGCAGCGCGCGCCCGAGTTGCTGTCGTACTTGCAGGGCCGCGTCGATGCCGCGCAGCGGATGGGCGAATTCGTCATCACCGGGTCGCAACAGTTCGGCTTGATGGACGGCATCACCCAGTCGCTGGCCGGCCGCGTGGGCATGTTGCAACTGCTGCCGCTGTCGAACGCCGAGCTGCTTCAAAGTGCGTCAGCCAAAGCCTCGCTCGAAGACCGCATGTGGCGCGGTGGCTACCCCGCACTGCACGCACGCCGGCGCGACCTGCAACCGCAAACCTGGTTCGCCAGCTACGTCGCCACCTACCTGGAGCGCGACGTTCGCCAGGTGCTCAACGTCAGCGATCTGGCTTTGTTCCAGCGCTTCGTGTTGATGTGCGCGGCGCGCTCCGGGCAGTTGCTCAACCTGAACACCCTGGCCGCCGACTGCGGTATTTCGCAACCCACCGCGCGCCGGTGGTTGACTGTTCTGCAGGCCAGCTACGTCGTCACCTTGTTGCCGCCGTATCACCGCAACTTCGGCAAGCGCCTGGTCAAGGCGCCCAAGCTGTACTTTGTGGACACCGGTCTGCTGTGCCACCTGCTGCGCATTGCCGACCCGCTGGCGTTGCAGACCCACGCCTCGCGGGGCGCGGTCTTCGAGACCTGGGTGGTGACTGAAGTGATCAAGCACCGATTCAACCAAGGCTTGGCCGCCGACCTCTATTTCTGGCGCGACAACCACGGCGTGGAGCTGGACCTGGTGTTCGAGCACGCCGGGCGCCTGCAATCGGTAGAAATCAAGTCGGGCACCACGTTTGCGATGGATTGGTTGCACGCAGCGCGGCGCTGGAAAGCCTTGGTGGGTGATGAGGCGGCCCAGCCCATCGTGTTGTACGGCGGACAGAGCAGTTTTGACTTGGCCGATGCGCGCGTGGTGAGCTGGCGCGAGATGGGTTGAGCCGGTCCGGTCTGTACAAATTCAAAGTTCGATTTTGAATTTGTACAAACTACCTTCCCAGCGCCCGCAAGATCTCGCGCCCATAGGCCTCCAGCTTTTTCGCCCCCACGCCGCTGATCTCGCCCAGCGCGTCGAGCGAGTCGGGCTGCACGCGGGCCATTTCGGCCAGCGTCGCGTCGTGGAACACCACGTAGGCCGGCAGGTTGTGTTCGCGCGCGACTTCGGCGCGCCAGGCCTTCAGCGAGGCAAAGCGTTCGGTAGCGTCATCGTCCAGCGGCACCGGCGGCGCTTTGTCTTTGCCGGCGGGCTTGACGCGCGCGCCGCCCCGTGTGCGCCGCGCTGACGTGCCCGTCGCTTCACTCGCTTCGCGCAGCAGCAATTGCACGTCGCCGCGCAACACCTCGCGCGCGCTGGGCGTCAGTTCCAGCGTGTTGTATTCGCCTTCGGTGCGCAGATGGCCCAGGGCAATGAGTTGGCGCAACACGGCGCGCCACTGCGCCTCGCTCACGTCGCCTCCGATGCCGAAGGTGCTCAGGCTGGCGTGTCGATGCTGCGCCACCTTCTCGGTCGGCTTGCCGCGCAGCACGTCGATCAAATGCCCGGCGCCGAAGCGCTGGCCGCCGTTCTGGTGAAAGCGGTAGATGCAGCTCAGCGCCTTGCGCGCAGCGTCGGTGGCGTTCCAGGTGGCCGGCGGGTGCAGGCAGTTGTCGCAGGCGTTTTGATGCGCGGCGCAGGGCGCGGTGGCTTCGCCGAAGTAGGCCAGCAAGCGCACGCGGCGGCAGTCGTGTGACTCAGCCAACGCCAGCAGCGCCTCCAACTTTTGCACCTGGCCGCGCTTGAACTCCTCGCCGGCCGGGCTGTCGTCGATCAT
>JAYVCL010000170.1:0-9615 GCA_043749975.1 Burkholderiales bacterium | reverse complement strand
GCCCAGCCGGGCTGCGTGCGGTGCGCCGTGCTGGCGTCGATCAGGCAGGTGCGCGAATTGGTCAGCAACGCCACAGCGTCGACCGCCGCGGCGTCGGGCAGGCACAAAAACGCCACGTCGGCGGCGTTCAGCAAGCGTGCGCGCTCGGCTGCGTCTTTGCGGCGCTCGGGGTCGATGCGCAGCACCTCGATGTCCGTACGCTGCGCGAGGTACTCGTGAATGCGCAGGCCCGTGGTGCCTTCCTGACCATCGACGAACACGCGGAATTTCATGGCCATTTCCCTTCACGCCTGACGACAGAGTTGCAAGGATAAGCCAGTCACAACCGCAACCCCAGCCACGGCGAGCCAGGCGTGGGCGATTGGCAACCGAGCCACGCCCGGACGCAACGCCTGATTATTCGCGCCGGCTGATCGCCGACAATTCCCGCATGGTCACCAAGAAACCCAAAGGCCTCGGCCTCGGCCTCGAAGCACTGCTCGGCCCCAGAGTCGTCGAAACTGCGACCGTCATCGACGACGGCTTGCCGCACAGCCTGAAGCTGTCGCAGTTGCAACCCGGCAAGTACCAACCGCGCACCCGAATGGACGAAGGCTCGCTCTACGAGCTGGCCGAAAGCATCAAGGCGCAGGGCGTCATGCAACCGATTCTGGTTCGTCCGCTCGGGCCCGACCGCTACGAGATCATCGCCGGCGAGCGGCGCGTGCGTGCCGCCAAGTTGGCCGGGCTCGACGACCTGCCTGTGCTCGTCAAGGCGGTGACCGACGAAGCTGCGGCCGCGATGTCGTTGATCGAAAACATCCAGCGCGAAGATCTCAACCCGCTCGAAGAAGCGCAAGGGCTGAAGCGCCTGACCGACGAATTCGGCCTCACGCACGAGCAGGCCGCGCAGGCCGTGGGCCGCTCGCGCAGCGCCGCGAGCAACCTGTTGCGCTTGTTGAATCTGGCCGAGCCGGTGCAGCAAATGCTGATGGCCGGTGACATCGACATGGGCCATGCGCGTGCCTTGCTGCCGTTGGACGGCGCGCAGCAAATTCTTTGCGCCACCGAGATCGTGGCCAAGAATCTGAGCGTGCGCGAAGCTGAGAAACTGGTCATCCGCGCCGGTGCGTCAGCGCGGCAAAAACCGCTGCTGCGCCAGGCGCAGCAAAAGTCCCGCGACCTGATGCGCATCGAACAAGAGCTGTCCGACGTGCTCACCGCGCAGGTCGACGTGCGCGTGAAGAAGCGCACCAAGCGCGGCGAACAGGGCGAGGTCGCGATTGCCTTTGGCTCGTTGGAAGAATTGAACGGCCTGCTTGAGAAGCTGGGCTTGGGCAAGCGTTGATTCGTCAACCGGTCTGTCGCCGTGCCGATCATCAGGCAGTGTGATTCGAGCGTCGCGTGGGCAGGAATACACGCGCTGTTGTCAAAGCCACTGACTCCCGTCAGCCACAGACTGCACTTCGGCGTTGTACCCATCAGGCGCGGAACTTTGCGCGTCTTGAGTGGCTCCCTGAATTGAGGGGATTGTGCTGCACCGAAACGCAAGGCACGCTACTTGCTGATACGGTGTCAACAGACGGTGTTCCGCGCTGCTTATCAAGGCATGCACACTGTGCGAATCGCCGAAACTGATTGAACGTGACGAGCTGATCCGAAAGGAAAGCTCTGATGGAGCCCTGAAGTTAGGACTTCATCAGAACTTCCCCAGACGGCGCAGGAAGAACCGCTTCCTCGTGCCGCCTCCTTGAACCTACAGGAGAGATCAGCATGGATGTCATCAGCCACCACAAAGCTCGTTTCGAGCGCACGCGCGAAGAAGAGCTGTCACTCGAAGACTATTTGCTCGAGTGCAAACGCAACCCGGTCGCCTACGCCACCGCGCCTGAGCGAATGCTCAAGGCCATCGGCGAGCCGCAGACGGTGGACACGCGCAATGACCCGCGCATGTCTCGGCTGTTCGCCAACAAGCTCATCAAGATCTACCCCGCGTTCGCCGAGTTCTACGGCATGGAAGACGCCATCGAGCAAGTGGTCAGCTACTTTCGCCACGCCTCTCAAGGCCTCGAAGAGAAAAAGCAGATACTTTATTTGCTGGGGCCGGTGGGCGGCGGCAAATCGTCGATCGCCGAGCGGCTGAAGCAATTGATGCAAGACGTACCGTTCTACGCCATCAAGGGCTCGCCGGTGAACGAGTCGCCGCTGGGCTTGTTCGACGCACTGGAAGACGGGCCGATTCTGGAGAAGGAGTACGGCATTCCGCGTCGCTACCTTCAGCGCGTTTTGTCACCGTGGGCCGTGAAGCGCCTGGATGAGTTTGGCGGCGACATCCGGCAGTTCAAGGTCGTCAAGCGCCACCCGTCGATCCTCAAGCAAGTGGCCATTTCCAAGACTGAGCCGGGAGATGAGAACAACCAGGACATCAGCTCGCTGGTCGGCAAGGTCGACATCCGCAAGTTGGAAACTTTTTCGCAGGACGACCCCGATGCCTACAGCTATTCCGGCGGGTTGAACCTGGCCAACCAGGGGCTGTTGGAGTTCGTTGAAATGTTCAAGGCACCGATCAAGGTGCTGCACCCGCTGCTGACAGCCACACAAGAAAGCAACTACAAAGGCACCGAAGGGTTCGGTGCGATCCCGTTCGACGGCATCGTGCTGGCGCACAGCAACGAGAGCGAGTGGAAGACCTTCCGCAACAACAAGAACAACGAAGCATTTCTCGACCGCATCTACATCGTCAAGGTGCCGTATTGCCTTCGCGTCAGCGAAGAGATCAAGATCTACGAGAAGCTGCTGCGCGGCTCGTCATTGGCGAATGCCACCTGTGCCCCCGGCACGCTGAAGATGATGTCGCAGTTCGCCACGCTGACCCGCTTGAAAGAGCCCGAGAACTCATCGCTTTACTCGAAGATGCTGGTCTACGACGGTGAAAATCTGAAAGACACCGACCCGCGCGCCAAGAGCTTCCAGGAGTACCGCGACTACGCTGGTGTCGATGAGGGCATGAGCGGCATCTCGACCCGTTTTGCATTCAAGATCATCAGCAAGGTGTTCAACTTCGACAGCACCGAAGTGGCCGCCAACCCGGTGCACTTGATGTACGTGCTGGAGCAGCAGATCGAGCGCGAGCAGTTCCCGGCCGAGACCGAACAAAAGTACCTGGCCTTTATCAAGGAGCACCTGTCGGTGCGCTACGCCGAGTTCATCGGCAAGGAGATCCAGACCGCTTACCTTGAAAGTTACAGTGAGTACGGCCAGAACATTTTCGATCGCTATGTCACTTACGCCGACTACTGGATTCAAGACCACGAGTACCGTGACACCGACACCGGCGAGGTGTTCGACCGCGGCTCGTTGAACGCCGAGCTCGAGAAGATCGAGAAGCCCGCAGGCATCAGCAACCCGAAAGACTTTCGCAACGAGATCGTCAACTTCGTGCTGCGGGCCCGTGCCAACAACGCCGGCAACAACCCGTTGTGGACCAGCTACGAGAAGCTGCGCACGGTGATCGAGAAGAAGATGTTCAGCAACACCGAAGAGTTGTTGCCGGTCATCAGCTTCAACGCCAAGGCCAGCGCCGATGAATCCAAAAAGCACGAAGACTTCGTGACCCGCATGGTCGCCAAGGGCTACACCAGCAAGCAGGTTCGCTTGCTGTGCGAGTGGTACTTGCGCGTTCGCAAGAGTTCATGACGCGACACCTTCGCTGAGGGAGCTACCTTGCAGCAAATCATCGACAGACGGCTGGCCGGAAAGAACAAATCCATCGGCAACCGCGAACGCTTTCTGCGCCGCCACAAGGAGCAGATTCGCGAGGCGGTCAAGCGCGCGGTGGATGGCCGCAGCATTCGCGACATTGCGCAGGGCGAAGATGTTCACATCCCGAAGCGTGACATCAGTGAGCCCGTGTTCGGTCACGGCCAGGGCGGCTCGCGCGAGATGGTGCACCCAGGCAACCAGGATTACGTGCGCGGCGACCGCATCGAGCGGCCCAAGGGCGGGGGCCAGGGCGGCGGCGGCGGGCAGGCCAGCGACTCGGGCGAGGGTGACGACGACTTTGTGTTCCACCTCAGCAAGGAAGAGTTCATGCAGGTCTTCTTTGAAGACCTGGCCTTGCCCAACCTGGCACGCACCTCACTCGCCGAGACGCCCGAGTACAAGACGCACCGGGCCGGCTACTCCAGCGACGGCACGCCGAACAACCTGCATGTGGTGCGCTCGATGCGTGGCGCGATCGGCCGGCGCATTGCGGTGGGCAGCGAATCGCGGCGCGAATTGCACCGGCTCGAAGAGCGGCTCGAACTGTGGCAGCGCCACCCCGATCCGAACCCGCATGCGCGCGACATTGCGCCGCTGGAGCGCGAAATAGAGGCCCTGCGCCAGCGCTTGTCACGAATTCCGTACCTCGACCCGATCGATCTGCGCTATCGCAGCCGGGTGCGCACGCCGGTGCCCACGTCGAAGGCCGTGATGTTCTGCCTGATGGACGTGTCGGGCTCGATGGACGAATCGCGCAAAGATCTGGCCAAGCGGTTTTTCATCCTGCTCTATCTTTTTTTGACGCGTCATTACGAGAAGATCGAGATTGTGTTTATTCGCCACCACACGCAGGCGCAAGAGGTCGATGAGCAGAACTTCTTCCATGCGACCGAGACCGGCGGCACGGTGGTTTCGAGTGCGCTGGTGCTGATGGAAGAAATCGCCCGCGCCCGCTATCCGACCAGCGAATGGAACATCTACGGCGCGCAGGCCAGCGACGGCGACAACTGGCACCACGACAGCGGTCGCTGTCGCGCGTTGCTGGCCGAAAAAATCCTGCCGCTGTGCCGTTACTTCGCCTACGTTCAGGTGGCCGAAGAAGAGCAAAACCTGTGGGATGAATACGCCGCGCTGGCCGCTGAGGTGAAGACTTTTGCGGTGCGAAAAGCCACCGAAGCGTCGCAGATCTACCCGGTGTTTCGCGACCTGTTCAAGAAAGAGGGTGTGTCCACATGAGCCGCAAAACATCGACCCTGACGGATCCGACCCCGGACCTGTTCGACGGCATCGTCAAGGAGACGGCGGGCCGCGTGACACGCGCTGCGGATATCGTCGTGCCGCCGCGCGCCACGCAGCACCTGCCCGCCCCCAACGATTGGTCGTTCGAGTTGATCGAGCAGTACCACGCGGTGATCCGCGCCACCGCGAAGCGGTTCGGTTTGGACACCTATCCCAACCAGTTGGAAATCATCACCGCCGAGCAAATGATGGACGCGTATGCGTCGGTCGGAATGCCGGTGAACTATCGGCACTGGAGCTATGGCAAGGAGTTCATCTCGACCGAAAAAAACTACCGCCGCGGCCACATGGGCCTGGCGTACGAAATCGTCATCAACTCCAACCCCTGCATCAGTTATCTGATGGAAGAGAACACGATGACGATGCAGGCGCTGGTCATTGCACACGCGGCGTATGGTCACAACAGCTTCTTCAAGGGCAACTACCTGTTCCGCATGTGGACCGATGCGTCGTCGATCATCGACTACCTCGTCTACGCCAAGAACTATGTGACCGAATGCGAAGAGCGCCATGGCCTCGACGCGGTGGAGCAGACCTTGGACAGTTGCCACGCGCTGATGAACCACGGCGTCGACCGCTACCGCCGCCCGAGCAAGCTGAGCCTGGCGCAGGAACGAACCCGCCGCGAAGAGCGCGAGACCTATGCTCAGCGCCAAGTCAACGACATGTGGCGCACGCTGCCGCAAAGCGTCGGCAAGGCCACCGACAAGGCCGACGACAAGGAAACCCGCCGCTTTCCTGAAGAGCCGCAAGAAAACCTGCTGTATTTCATTGAAAAGAACGCCCCGTTGCTGGAGCCGTGGCAACGTGAAATCGTGCGCATCGTTCGCAAGGTGGCGCAATATTTCTACCCACAGCGCCAGACGCAGGTCATGAACGAAGGCTGGGCCACGTTCTGGCACCACCACGTGCTCAACACGATGTACGACGACGGGCACCTGACCGACGGCGTGATGATCGAATGGCTGAAGTCGCACACCAACGTGGTCTACCAGCCGCCGGTGGGGCACCCGGCCTACAGCGGCATCAACCCTTATGCGCTGGGCTTTGCGATGTACACCGACATCAAACGCATCTGCGAAAACCCGACCGATGAAGACCGCCAGTGGTTCCCCGATGTGGCCGGGCGCGACTGGCTGGAAACCATCGACCACGCGATGCGCAACTTCAAGGACGAGAGCTTCATCGGCCAGTACCTGTCACCGAACCTGATGCGCGAGTTCCGTCTGTTCAGCATCACCGACGATGAGCGCGAAAGCGAACTCGAAGTGGCGGCCATTCACGATGAGGCCGGCTACCGCCGAGTGCGCGAAGCCTTGTCGCGTCAATACGACCTCGGCCACCGTGAGCCCAATATCCAGGTCTGGAGCGTCAACCTGCGCGGCGACCGGTCGCTCACCTTGCGCCACACCCAGCACAACGAGCGGCCTTTGCACGACGGGGCTCAACAGGTGCTCAAGCACGTGGCGCGTCTGTGGGGCTTTGGGGTGCACCTCGACAGCGTCGACGCCGCTGGCGAGGTGAAAAAGCGCTGGTCGGCACCGGCACACGCCTGACAGCCGCCGCGCCTGCCGTCAACGCAGACGCTGTCTCGACTGCCCTCAATTCGCGAAAATCTTGCCCGGATTCATGATGTTCTTCGGGTCGAGCGCGTGCTTCACGCTGCGCATCATGGCCACCGCTCCGGCCCCGGCTTCGGTCACCAGAAAGCCCATCTTGTGCAGCCCGATGCCGTGCTCACCGCTGCAGGTGCCGCCCAACTTCAAGGCACGCTCGACCAATTGCTGATTGAGGCGCTCGGCGGTGTCGCGCTCGGCGGGAATGGCCGGGTCGATCAGGTAGGCGATGTGGAAGTTGCCGTCACCCACATGGCCCACGATGTAGTGCATCAAGCCTTCGGCTTCGGCTTCTTCCGAGGCCGTGGTCACGCACTCGGCCAAATGCGAGATGGGCACGCAGGTGTCGGTCGTCACGGTTCGGCAGCCGGGTTTCATCTGCAGACCGGCAAAGTAAGCGTGGTGTCGCGCCGTCCAGAGCCGGGTGCGTTCTTCTGGTGTGGTCGCCCACCTGAAGCCTTCGCCGCCGAACTCGGTGGCTATCTCTTGGACCGTTTGCGCTTGCTCACTGACGCCCGCCGCGCTGCCGTGAAACTCCATCAGCAGCATCGGCGCTTCGGTCAGCTTGAGCTTGTCGTGCCGGTTCACGGCGCGCACCGCGTGCGTGTCCAGCAACTCGCAGCGCGCGATCGGTACACCCATCTGGATCAGTTGGATGGTGGTGCGCACAGCCGCATCGATGCTTGGGAAAGTGCAGGTCGCGGCCGACACCGCCTCGGGCTGTGGAAACAGCTTCAGCGTGATTTCGGTCATCACGCCCAGCGTCCCTTCGCTGCCCACCATCAAGCGCGTCAGGTCGTAGCCGGCGGACGACTTGCGGGCACGCGTGCCCGTGCGAATCACCTCGCCCTGCGCGGTCACGACCGTCAAGCCGAGCACGTTCTCGCGCATCGTTCCGTAGCGCACCGCATTCGTGCCGCTGGCGCGGGTGGCGCTCATCCCGCCGATGCTGGCGTCCGCACCCGGGTCGATCGGGAAAAATAAGCCGGTGTGGCGAATCTCGTTGTTCAGTTGCATGCGCGTCACGCCGGCCTGCACGGTGACCGTCAGGTCTTCAGGCTGGATCGAGACGATTGCGTTCATGCGGCTCAGGTCCAGGCTCACGCCACCTTGCACCGCCAGCAAGTGGCCTTCCAGTGAAGATCCTGCACCGTAGGGAATGACGGGCACCGCGAACTTGTCGGCCAGCCTCACCACGGCGGCCACGTCGTCGGTGCTTTCGCAGAACACGACCAGTTCAGGTGGCGGCGCGTCCAGTGGCGACTCGTCGCGGCCATGCTGCTCGCGTACCGCCATCGAGGTGGAGCAGCGCTCGCCAAAACGGGCTTTCAGTTCGTCGTGCATCGCCGGGGGCACGCTGCGTGGCTCGAACAGATGGGCGCAAATCGGTGCGTTCACGGCGTGTCTCTCCGAGCCAAACGATGAACCCATTGTAGGGATGCTGCGGTTGCGCTGCTAGCATTCGCGGCATGGCAAATCGACTCACACAAATCACCACCCGCACGGGGGATGACGGCAGCACCGGCCTGGGCGACGGCACACGCGTGCCCAAGCACCACCTGCGTGTCCAGGCCATGGGCGATGTCGATGAACTGAACTCGACGCTCGGCGTGCTGTTGGCCGAACCCTTGCCCGATGACGTCCGCGAGCTGCTGGGGGTGATCCAGCACGAGTTGTTCAACCTCGGCGGTGAGTTGTCGATTCCAGGCTTCGAATTGTTGAAAGCCGAAGCCGTGATCCGGCTCGACGAGGCCCTGGTGCACTACAACGCGGCTCTACCGCGTCTGAAGGAGTTCATCCTGCCGGCAGGTACGCGCGGTGCCGCCCTTGCCCATGTGGCGCGCACGGTTGCGCGCAGGGCTGAGCGCGCCGTGGTCGCTCTGGACGCGGCCGAGTCGGTGAGGGAAGAATCACGCCATTACCTCAACCGTCTCAGCGACTTGCTGTTCGTGTTGGCCAGAGTCCTCAACCGAGCTAACCTGGATGGCCTGGGCGGAGACGACGTGTACTGGAAAAGCGAACGCCTGGCTCGCAACGCGGACTGAAACCCCCGTCCGGCGGGCCAGGCCGAGGCGTCGTGGCTACGAAGCTGACATGTAGCCGATTGCGAATTCGTCCATGCTCAATGACCCGTCCTTGTTCGTGTCGAGTTCGTCGAACTTGGCCGCGATCGCTGGCATGCGGGCCGCTTCGTCTTTTGACAACTTGCCGTCCCCATTGGTGTCGGCTCGGGTAAACGCGGCTTCCATGGCCGTTTTGTCTTTGGCCGTGGGAGCCGGCGGCGCAGCCGTCGTTTGGGCGGCGGCGGCGAGGGCCAAACTGGCAACGGTGCCGAAAAGCGATGCGCGGGCGATGTTGTAGCGGAGATTCATGAAGGTCTTTCAAGGCTGCAGAAGAACTGTATTGCATCGGCAGCGCCGCCACTCGGCCAGCACTCTTGCAGCGGCTTACCTGGGTTACAACCCCGCCGTGCTTGGTGACCAGAGATTGCAAGTGCTTGCTTTTGGCGCGACGCGGCGGGTCGAGCGCCCGGTTCAGCCCAGTTCGCGGTATCGCCGCCAACGCCGCGTGCGCCGCGGAATTACTTCGTCAGAACGCATCGCGTCGGATCTCTGTACCGCTAAATTGAGGTCGTGTGGCGCGTGGTGCCAGTATCTTTAGCGACACGGTGCCGATCCCCGTACCGATCCCACCGCACGACGCTACCTGTTCTAGGGGGTTTACAAATCTACAGAGCAGATGCCACACTTTACTCGTCGGAATTTCTTACAGCGCTTGCACGCAGAACGCTCCGACTTCGCCTAAGTGCTTGATTGCAAATCAATTTCGCGATTGGCGCGTAAATTGCTAGTTCGTTCCGTCCGAAAGGCTGTGCTTAGGCGATCTCGTTCAAAGCCCAGTCGCCGTGATCTGATCTTTTTGGCTTAAAAGGAATAACGATGAAATCGATCATTAAGTT
>JAYVCL010000169.1:0-8401 GCA_043749975.1 Burkholderiales bacterium | reverse complement strand
GTTCTCACTCCTTCAGGTTGCCCCATGTCGCAAGCGCTGCACCCCATGCTCAACGTCGCCGTCAAGGCGGCCCGCGCCGCAGGTTCCCTCATCAACCGGGCTTCGATGGACCTCGACCTCATCAAGGTCACCACCAAATCGGCGAATGATTTCGTCACCGAGGTCGACCAGGCGGCCGAGCGCGCCATCATCGAGGTGCTGCTGACGGCCTACCCCGGCCACGCCATCCTGGCCGAAGAATCGGGCCGCGAGCACGGCGCAAAAGACAGCGACTATCTGTGGATCATCGACCCGCTCGACGGCACCACCAACTTCATCCACGGCTTGCCGGTGTACGCCGTGTCGATCGCCTTGTCGTTTCGCGGCCAGGTGCAGCAGGCCGTGGTGTACGACCCCACGCGCAACGACATGTTCTATGCGTCCAAGGGCCGCGGCGCGTTCTTGAATGACAAACGTTTGCGCGTTTCCAAGCGCACGCGCCTGGCCGAATGCCTGATCGGCACCGGCTTCCCGTTCCGCAAGGGCGACAACTTCAAGCGCTACGTCGAGATGTTCGAAACGGTGATGCAAAGCTGCGCCGGCCTGCGCCGCCCCGGTGCTGCCGCGCTCGACCTGTGCTACGTGGCGGCCGGCTGGTACGACGGATTTTTCGAGACCGGCCTGAGCCCGTGGGACATGGCTGCCGGCTCGCTGTTGATCACCGAAGCCGGCGGACTGATCGGCAACTTCACCGGCGAGGCCGACTTTTTGTACCAGCGCGAAGTGGTGGCCGGCAACCCGAAAATCTACGGCCAACTGGTGCAGACCTTGAGCCCGTACACGCGGGTGCTGAAGGGCGATGCTGCAGCGACCGTGGTGGCCGTGGTGAGCACAGTGGACGTGGTGGCCGCGCCTGCATCAGCGCACAACGGCCCGACGCCCGAAGACGCCTTGGCGGCGACCCAAGCCGCGCAGGGAACCGCCGCGCCGGTCAAGAAAACGGCCGTGCGCATTCGCAAGGCCGATCTGCCCGCCAAAGACGACGCGCCGTTTTGAGCCTGTCTGTTCTTTGACGGAGCGCTACCCATGCCCGGACCCCTGGCTGGTTTCAAAGTGGTCGAGATGGCCGGCCTCGGGCCCGCACCGTTTTGCGGCATGTTGCTGGCCGACATGGGCGCGCAAGTGCTGCGCATCACCCGGCCCGGCCCCACCGCGCCACTGCAAGACGGCCGCTTCGATGTGTTTGCGCGCGGCAAGCAGTCCATCGGCGTCGACCTGCGCGGCCCTGCTGCGTTGGCTGCGGTGCTGGACGCGATTGCAAAGGCCGACGCGCTGATCGAAGGCTTTCGACCCGGCGTGATGGAGCGCCTGGGCCTGGGACCCGACGTGTGTCTGGCGCGCAACCCGCGCCTTGTCTATGGCCGCATGACCGGCTGGGGCCAGACCGGGCCGCTGGCGCATGCGGCAGGTCACGACATCAACTACATCGCGCTGGCCGGGGCCTTGCACGCCATCGGCCCTGCCGGCCAAAAACCGACGGTGCCGCTCAACTACATCGGCGACTTTGGAGGCGGCGGCATGCTGCTCGGCTTCGGCCTGGTGTGTGCCCTGTTGGAGGCCAAGACCTCCGGCCACGGCCAAGTGGTGGACGCCGCGATGACCGACGGCACGGCCTTGCTGTCGACCATGATGTACGGCTTCAAGGCACAAGGGCAATGGAGCAACCGACGCGGTGACAACATGCTGGACGGTGGGGCGCATTTCTACGACACCTACACCTGCGCCGATGGCAAGCACATTGCCATCGGTGCCATCGAGCCGCAGTTCTATGCGCTGCTGCTCAAGCTGCTGCGCATCACCGACCCGGCGTTCCAGGCGCAGTTGAATCCAGCCGCCTGGCCCGATTTGAAGCATCGCCTGAGCGCGCTGTTTGCGACCCGTCCGCGCGAAGCCTGGTGCGCCCTGCTCGAAGGCACCGACACCTGCTTTGCACCGGTGCTGGATTGGGACGAAGCGCCTTTGCATCCGCACAACGTGGCACGCGGCACCTTCGTGCAGGTGGACGGCGTGGTGCAGCCGGCACCGGCACCCCGGTTCAGTCGCACGGTGGCGCAGTTGCGTGAATCCCGCGGTGAGGCATCAGCCGATGAGATGCTTGATTCCTGGGGCGTCGGCCCGGACACGGTGAGCGCGCTTCGCGGGGCGAAGCTCCCGCTACCGCGTCACCCCTCGAAAGCGTGACCGGCCATCGTCGCAGGGCAGCGCGAGTCCGGTGTGAGCAATACCGCCGGTGCTACGATCGTTGGCATGATTGACTGGTCTGCGTGCACCGCTGTTGAACAAGACCATGCTGTCCTCAGCGGCGCGTGGGTATTCCGGGGTACGCGTGTGCCTGTCGCAGCACTCTTCGAGAACCTCGAAGACGATGCCTCCGTACACCAGTTCGTAGAGTGGTTCCCCGGCGTTTCCATCGAACAGGCTCGGTCTGTCCTGGAGCATGCCGCGCGCAGTTCCTTGGCGGTGGCGTGAAGTGCTTGTTCTCTTCGATCAAGGCACGCCGGCGCCACTTCGCCACGCGCTTGTCGGCCACGTTGTAACAACAGTGTACGAACGCGGCTGGTCCAGCCTGAAGAACGGCGAACTCATCGCCGCTGCGGAGTCAGCAGGATTTCAAGTGTTCGTCACCACGGACAAGAATCTCAAGTACCAACAGCACCTTGCCAATCGGAGCATGGCGATCGTGGTCCTTCAAACCACAAGTTGGCCGCGCATACAACAAGCGCTTCCCAGGGTTGTCGCTGCAGTGGCAGCCGCAAGCAAAGGCAGCTACGCAGAGGTCAGCATCGACCGGTGATGCCTGAATCGGACGGGCGGGGTTGCTGGCTCAGCCCCACGCACACACCCACCGTGCGGGCGTGCAACAGGCGACTCAAGCGCGCTTGCGGGCCACCGGCTTCTTCGCTGCCGGAGCCACTTTGACAGCCTCGTCGGCCCGTTGCTCGGCCTTCGGCTTGCCAGCCGCGGGCGGCTTGCGTTTGGCCAGGCTTTTGGCCAGCAGCTCGGTCAGGTCGACCACGTTCGAGGCGCTGCCTTCTGACGGCAGCGCTTCGAGCGGGGTCACGGTTTGGGTTTCGCCGGCCTTGATCTTTTGGTTCACCAGCGCGTGCACCGCAGCACCGAACCCGTCGGTGTAGTCCTCGGCCTTCCATGCGCCGGTCATGTCCTGAATCAGTTGCGCCGCCATCTTCAACTCGCTCGGCTTCAGGTTGGCAGCCGTCTTGCCTTCGGCCGGCAACCTGAGTTCGTCTGCGGGGCGCATTTCGCTGGCCCAGCGGATGGTGTTGAGCATCAGCGCGGCACCCGACGGGATCAACGCCGCCAAGTGCTCCTTGGTGTGCATCACCACGCGAGCAATGCCGATCACACCCGCCTCCAGCATCGATTCGCGCAGCAGCGCATACACCTTGTCGCCCTTGCCCAGCGGCTCCAGGTAGTAGGGTCGCTCGAGCAGCACAAACGGGATTTCACTGGCCTTGACGAAAGCCTCGATCTCGATCGTCTGGGTGCTCTTCGGGAACGCCGCCTTGATCTCTTCGTCGCTCAACACCACGTAGTCGCCGTCGTTTTGCTTGATGCCCTTGACGATGTCGTCTTTCTGGATCTCTTTGCCGGTGCGCTTGTTGACCCGCTGGTAGCCCACCGGGTCCATCGAACGCTTGTCGAGCCAGTCGAAATCGATGCCGGCTTCCTGCGAAGCCGGGTACAGTGACACCGGCACATGCACCAGCCCGAAGCTGATGGCACCTTTCCAAATCGCGCGTGGCATGAAGTCTCCTTGGCTCAAAGTTGCAGCTTGCGCTCATGGCCGGGCCGCCGGGCGTAGGAACTTCATGCATGCGGTTGTAGGAAATCCGCCCTCGGCAACTAGGAGCCTGTCGGGCTTGGGGCGTCGAAGCGAAAACTGACCCCAGCGAGGACAGTTTTTGCCCGGTTCGAAGGCCCATAGCCGTAGCTATGGGACAAGAAGCGGGTGAAAAATGGACCGCTGCGGTCAGTTTGCAGCCGACGCTCCCCAAGCCCGACAGGCTCCTAGCGCCTACAACTGCGATTTCAACAACGCGGCCACATGCTCAAGCAGCTTCTGATGCCATGGCCGGTGCAGCCACTGCGCATGGCTGACAGGGCGCGAGCGCTTCCAGTCGGCCTCGAAGATGGCAACCTGTTGCTTCGCGAAATCGGCATCGAGCACATTGAGGTTGGCCTCGTCGTTGAGTCGGAACGACCGGTTGTCGAAATTGGTCGAGCCCACCGTCACGAACACGCCGTCGACCACCATCGATTTGACGTGGAACATTGTCGGCGCGAACTCGGCGATCTCGATGCCGGCTTGCAGCAACTCGCCCCAGCCGGCACGCGAGGCCTTGCGCACGATCTCGGTGTCGATGTGTTCGCCCGGCGCGATGATGCGAATCTTCACGCCACGCCTGGCTGCTGCGGCCAGCGCCGCGGTGGTCAACGCGTCTGGCACGAAGTACGAGTTGGCAAGGTCGATGCTGCGGCCCGCCGACGTGATCGCCATCAGGTACATCAGTTGCATGCTCTCGCTGCCGCCGGTGGGCGAACTGCTGAACATTTGCGCCGACATCGTGCCGCGGGCCTGCAGCGGCGGAAAGTACAAGCCGTCGAGCAGCACCATGCCCTTGGCCTTGATCCAGTTGTCCATGAAGACCGCCTGCATCTGCGCCACCACCGGGCCTTCGACCCGAAAGTGCGTGTCGCGCCATTCGGTCGGGCCGCGCGCGTCGCCGCCCCACTGGTCGGCAATGCCGACGCCGCCGGTGAAGCCGACGTGGCCGTCCACCACCAGCAGCTTGCGGTGGGTGCGGTTGTTGAACCGTGGCAGATGGCTCCAGTGCGGCTCGTGGTAGCGCTCGATCTCGATGCCCGCAGTCTTCATCTGGTCGAGGTAGACCTGCTCCATCTTCGCGCTGCCCACCCAGTCGAGCAGCACGTGAACCTTGACACCGGCGCGTGCGCGTTCGCTGAGTGCGTCGGCGAACTTTTGGCCGATTGATTCCGACCAGTAGATGTAGGTCTCGAAGGTGATCGTGCGCTGGGCCTGGGCGATGGCTGCCAGCATCGCCGGGAAGATGCGGTCGCCGTTGACGAGCACCTGCACCTCGTTGCCGGCCAGAAATGGCGGCCCGAGCAACACGCTCATCGAGCGCGCGAACTGCGGATCGTCGATCGCGTAGCGCCGCTCGAGTTTGCGTTCGATCTGCTTCTCGCCGCTGCTCAAGTTCATCACCAGCAAGATGGCGCACAGCGTGAGCACGCTGCTGATCAGGGCGGTCCACATGGTTTTTTGGGTCATGACCGAGTCGCGACATTCTGAGGGTGGCCACAGTATCGCCGTGCCGGCGCCGCACGCGCCCCGGTTTGCATGCTCGAATCAGACACGTCCTACACGACCTGTGCGCAGCGCCTGATCGCAGCGCAGCAGCAACACAGTTGGAATGAGTGTGCGGCTGCTGTTGTTTGCAGCCGATGGCTGTCACCAACCCAAGGATTTGCCCATGAGCGCCACAGACACGACTCCTCACCCCGCCGAAGCCCGCAGCAAACTGTGGGACCTCATCAAGGACATCCGCTTTGCGATGTTCACCACCCGGCATGCCGATGGCCATCTGCACTCCAGGCCAATGACCACGCAGAACTCGAAGCTCGACGAGGACACGAGCCTGTGGTTCTTCATGCCGCGCAACGGCGAACCGATCGCCGACCTGACGGCCGACCCGGTCGTAAACATCGTCTACGCCGACCCCGGCGAAGACAGCTATGTGTCGGTCTCCGGCACCGCAGCGGTGGTCGAAGACATGGCAAAGAAAGAGCAGCTTTGGTCTAAGCTCACCGAGGCGTGGTTCCCTGCCGGTGTCTCGGACCCGAACCTGGCGCTGGTGCGGGTCAGCATCGACCACGCCAACTATTGGGATGTCGACGAGAGCAAGCTGGTTCAACTGTTCTTGATGGCCAAGTCGGTGCTGACTGGCAAACCGCCAAGGTTGGGCGAACACGCCGAAATCAACATGGGCTGAGCGGAAGCGCCACGGCGTTTCAGGCGCTGATCGACACCTGCTGTGATGCCACGGTGACTGCGGCTGCGGCTGGAAACACAAGGCGAAATGTGCTGCCTTGCCCCAGACCGCCGCTTGACGCCGCAATGTTGCCACCATGCATTTCAACCAGGTTCTTGGTCAGCGCCAAGCCGATTCCCAGGCCGCCCTCCGAGCGATCCACCGCACCGGGAACCTGGCCGAACATCTCGAAAATGAGGGGCAACGACTCGGCTGCGATGCCCACCCCGCTGTCGACGATGTCGATGTGAATGTGCTGACTGCAGCGTGTGGCCTCAAGCCGGATGGTGCCGCCCGGCTCGGTGTACTTGGCCGCATTCGCCAGTAGGTTGGTGAGTATCTGCGTCAGGCGCAACGGGTCGGCGTGCAAAACCAGATCGCTTTCCGCCAGCGCCATTTGCAAGACGTGACCCTTGGCATCAAGCAGGTGGCGCACGGTTTCAACTGCATTCTTGAGCGCCGATTGCAAGTCGACGTGTTCCTTGCGGAGCTGAAGACGGCCGCTGTTAATGCGCGAGGTGTCGAGCAGATCATCGAGCAGGCGCGCCATCGTGCGGGTCTGGCGCGAGATCACGTCGCTGATCCAGGCGATTTTTTCACGCGGCAGGTCGGGTTGTTTCAACAAATGCGCTGCGGTTCGGATCGGCGCGAGCGGGTTGCGCAACTCGTGCGCGAGCGTGGCCAAAAACTCGTCCTTGCGCCGATCGGCGGCTCGCAAATCGTCTGCTGCCTGCGTCGCTTCGGTGATGTCGATGTGAACTCCAACCCATTCGCGCACCGCGCCTGTCGGCTCGAACACCGGCACCGCTCGAACCGCAAACTTGCGCCATTCGCCGTCGTGGCGCCGCACACGGTGTTCGAACACGAAGGTTCGGCTCTCGGCCACGGCCCGCAGCCACGCCGTCACGGTGGGTTGAATGTCGTCCGGGTGAAGCGCACCGGCCCAGCCGAAGCCTCGGTACTGGGCTTCGGTCTGCCCGGTCAAACCTGCCCATCCGGGTTGCGCGCCGGTCATGTTGCCATCGGCATCGTTGGTCCACAGCACGCCGCAGGCGTGCACCGCTGCGCGGAAGCGCTGTTCGCTGTGGCTCAGCTTGTTGCCGGCCGTCACCAGCGCGGTCACGTCGCGGTAGAACGCCGCCACGCCGCCGGCCACCGGATAGGCCTTGATCTCCAACGACATGTCGTGGCCTTCGCCGACATAGCGGTGCCGCAACTGCACCGGCACACGGTCGGCGGCCACCTGGCGGTAAGCGGCTTCGACCGCCGTTCCACGCACAGCCGGCCACAGCGCCCACGGCGTCTGACCGATGATCTCGGCCTGCGGGCGGCCGTCGAGCCGAAGGCCCTCGGCATTGATCTCGACCACGCGAAACTGTTCGTCCATCACGATGAAGCCTTCGCCCATTGCGTCGAGCACGTCTCGCAAGCGTGCATCCCGCTCCTGCAGCAGGCGTTGTGCCTGGATTGCCTTCACTGCGTCGGTCGTCTCGGCGCAAGCACAGAAAACGCCCACGAACGTGTCGCTTTCGGTACCACTGATCGGCGTGTAGGAAAACGAAAAATGCGCCTCCTGACGCGCACCGTCGCGGATGATGTTCAGCGACAGGTCGTCCATCTGGGACGCGTGGCCCTGCAAGGCCCGCTCCATGATGGGGCCGACGACATCCCACACGTCCGACCACACCAGCGCCATCGGCAATCCGAACGCGCTCGGATGACGGTCGCCGAGGATCACGGCGTAGGCATCGTTGTAGAGCAGCGTGCGCTGCTCGCCCCACACCAGGCACATGGCCTGCTTCGACGCGAACATGATGCCCACCAGGGTTCGCAGTTGCGCTGGCCAGAGCGTCCCACTGCGCATGAACTCAGGTCCATCCGTGCGCCCGGTCAACTGTGCAACGGCTCGCGAAGCCCAGGCGGGCAGCGCGTTGTAAAGGGCGTGCATCAGCGTGTTCTCCTGAGGTGTGTCTGTGCGCCTTCGCGGGGCTTCAGCAACGCAGCGGCGGCAGCACCTTGTGCAGCGCCGGTGGGTCAACCGGCTTGCGCAGGTAGTGGTCGGCCACGGTGAATGCGCCGGCGACTCGAAGGTCGTGTTCGGCCACCGCCGTGACCGCAATCAGCACGATGTCGTCTCGATAGCGCGCCCGAAGTTGCTTCGACAACTCGTAGCCGTCCAGGTGCGGCATGTCGATGTCGAACAGCACGCAATGAGGGCTGAAATCCTCGATCACCGCCAGCGCTTGCACGCCGTCGTGGGCGATGCGAACTGCGTACCCGTCAAGCTC
>JAYVCL010000168.1:0-5363 GCA_043749975.1 Burkholderiales bacterium | reverse complement strand
CCGCAGGCAGGCAAGCACATTGATGCCGGTTTCGCGGCCTCGTTGGCGCGCTTGAAGTCGACCTTGCAGCGGTCGCGCAACTTTCGCGACTTCCGCTGGTTGCTGGCCTGCGGTGCCTGCTATCAAGCCGGTATTTCGGTGGTGATTGCACTGGCGGCGGTGTATGCCGAACAGACGCTGGGCTTCAAGCAGGCGCAAACAATGGCGCTGATTTTTTTGGTCAACATCGCCGCCGCCGTGGGCGCGTTCGCGTTCGGCTATTGGCAAGACCGCATCGGCCACAAACGCGCGCTCGGCCTGACTCTGGCAGGCTGGGTCGTGATGACGGTGCTTGCCGCGTTGGCGCAGACGGCAGCGCTGTTCTGGGTGGCCGCGCTGATTGCGGGGCTGTGCATGGGTTCGAGCCAATCGGCCGGGCGGGCACTGGCGGGTTTGTTCGCGCCTGCCCGGCAGTTGGGCGAGTTCTTCGGCTTGTGGACGTTTGCAACGCGTCTGTCGGCCATCGTCGGCCCCGTGACCTACGGCATCGTCACCGTGATCACCGATGGCAATCACCGCATCGCCATTGTGTCAACCGCCTTATTCTTCGTGCTCGGCTTGCTGCTGCTTACCCCCGTCAGCGTGGAGCGGGGCGCTCAGGCAGCGCGAGCGGCAGGCTGATCGATGTCGGTGTGCTGCACCCGCACCGGGAACGGCAACCAGGTCGCGGCCATCTTGCGCAGCGCCTGTGCATCGCCGGTTGTCAGCAGGCGCACGCCGCAGTTATCGCTGCGAAGCGTTGTGTCAGACCCAGCAAATGCGAACTGCTGCGCCGCATGACGCGCCACGGCTTGGGCGGTGTCGATCAGCAGCACATGAGCGCCCAGCGCGATCTGGATGCGTTCGGCAATCAGCGGGTAGTGAGTGCACCCGAGCACCACGGTGTCGACCTGGGCGCGTCGAAGTGGGCGGCAGAAGCGCTCAACCGCCTGCGCCAGGGCCGGTGAGTCGAGATCGCCCTGCTCGATCAAATGAGCCAGCCCCGGGCAGGCTTGGGCCAGAACGAACGCGCCGCTGGCCTGTGTTTCACGCAGGCGCGCAAAACGCTCGCTGGCCAAGGTGGCGGGGGTTGCCATGACGCCGATGCGGCCATTGCGGGTGGCCGCGACGGCTGGTTTCAGACCCGGTTCCACACCGATGATGGGCAACTGCGGCCAGCGCTCACGCAGGTGCTGAATCGCGATCGCGGTGGCGGTGTTGCAGGCCACCACGATGCCGCGTGCGCCGCAAGCGATCAGGTGCCCGGTGATGAGCATCGATCGCTCGAGCACATGACTTGCCGAGCGCTCGCCGTAAGGCGCATGGGCCGAATCGGCGACGTAGCAAAACGCAACTTGGGGCACCGCGGCGTGCATGGCGCGAAGCACCGACAAACCGCCCACGCCGGAGTCGAACATGCCAAGGGTTGTCGATGCGACCTGGGGAGCGGGCAAGGAAGAGTCCGATAAAATAGAACGACCGTGCGATTTTATTTCGCCCCTATGGCCAAACTGCGCAAACTGCGCAATCCGGGAACGCGGCATCGGGCAGCGCAGCAGTGCGGTGCGCCCTAGAATCAAACCCGGTCCATTCGTCTAGCAGCAGGAGTGCGTTCCATGAAGGTGCTTGTTCCCGTGAAACGGGTTGTCGACTACAACGTCAAAGTCCGCGTCAAATCGGATGGTAGCGGGATGGACATTGCCAACGTCAAGATGAGCATGAACCCGTTCGACGAGATCGCGGTTGAAGAAGCCGTCAGGCTGCGCGAAAAGGGCGTGGTGACCGAGGTCATCGCTGTGTCTTGCGGCGTCACGCAGTGCCAGGAAACTCTGCGCACCGCGATGGCCATCGGTGCCGACCGCGCCATCCTGGTCGAGACCGATGTTGAACTGCAGCCGCTGGCCGTGGCCAAGTTGCTCAAGGCGCTGATGGACAAGGAGCAGCCGGGCATGGTGATTCTCGGCAAGCAGGCCATCGACGACGATTGCAACCAGACCGGCCAGATGCTCGCGGCGCTGGCCGATCTGCCGCAAGCAACCTTCGCCAGCAAGGTCGAGGTCGCCGACGGCCACGTGCACGTCACGCGCGAGGTCGACGGTGGGCTGGAGATGCTGAAACTCAAGCTGCCCGCCATCATCACCACCGACCTGCGCCTGAACGAGCCGCGGTACGTCACGCTGCCCAACATCATGAAGGCCAAGAAAAAGACGCTCGAGGTCTTCAAGCCGGCAGATTTGGGTGTCGACGTAGCCCCGCGCATCAAGACGCTCAAGTTCGCCGAGCCGCCCAAGCGCAGCGCCGGCATCATGGTTCCCGATGTGGCGAGCCTGGTCTCCAAACTCAAGAACGACGCAAAGGTCATATGAACACACCCCACGCTCACATTCGTCCACTGGCCCTGGGAGTGCCGACATGACTGCCCTGGTGATTGCTGAACACGACAACATTTCGGTCAAGGGGGCCACGCTCAACACCGTGACCGCCGCAGCAAAGTGCGGCGGTGAAGTGCATGTGCTGGTGGCCGGCGCAAATGCGGCGGCGGCCGCCGCGGCTGCGGCGCAGATTGCCGGCGTGAGCAAGGTGCTGCACGCCGACGCGCCCGGCTTTGCACATGGCCTGGCCGAGAACATGGCCGCGCAAATTCTGGCGCTGGCGTCCGGCTACACGCACATTCTTTTCCCGGCCACGGCCTCGGGCAAGAACATTGCACCGCGCGTGGCGGCCAAGCTCGACGTGGCACAGATTTCCGACATCATCCGGGTCGAAAATGCCGACACTTTCGACCGCCCCATCTACGCCGGCAATGCGATTGTCACGGTGCACAGCGCCGACACCACCAAGGTCATCACCGTGCGCACAACCGGCTTCGACCCAGCCGCAGCCACGGGCGGGGCAGCCAGCGTCGAAGTCTTGAGCGCCACAGCCGACACCGGCCAATCGACCTTCGTGGGCAGCGAGATTGCCAAGAACGACCGCCCCGAACTGACCGCCGCGAAGATCATCGTCAGTGGCGGTCGCGCGCTGGGCAGCGCCGACAAATTCAACGACGTGCTGACGCCACTGGCCGACAAGCTGGGCGCAGCACTCGGTGCCAGCCGGGCCGCGGTGGATGCGGGTTATGCGCCCAACGACTGGCAAGTCGGGCAGACCGGCAAAATCGTCGCGCCGCAGTTGTACGTGGCTTGCGGCATCAGCGGTGCCATCCAGCACCTGGCCGGCATGAAAGACAGCAAGGTGATCGTGGCCATCAACAAGGACCCCGAAGCGCCGATCTTCAGCGTGGCCGACTACGGCCTGGAGGCCGACCTGTTCGTTGCCGTGCCGGAGTTGGTGGCGGCGCTCTGAAACTGCGGTTCAAAGCCAGAGCCCGTTCGCCTTCATTTTTCAGGCCGACGGGTTTTTTCATGTCTGATTATTTTCCGCTTTCCGCGTCATCGAAGGAGTTGCCATGAGCTACCGCGCCCCCGTCAAAGACATGCTGTTTTGCATGCAGGAACTTGCCAACCTGGCTGAAGTGGCCAAGCTCCCCGGCTTCGAGGACGCCGGCATGGACACCGCCCAGGCGGTGCTCGAAGAGTGCGCGAACTTCACCGAAGGCGTGCTCGCTCCGCTGAACTGGGAAGGCGACAAGAACCCTTCGACCTGGAAGGATGGCGTCGTCACCACCACCCCGGGTTTCAAGCACGCGTTTGGTCAGTTCGGCGCGGGCGGCTGGCAGGGCTTGCAGCACCCGGCCGAGTTCGGCGGCCAGGGGCTGCCCAAAACCATCGGTGCGGCGTGTATTGAAATGCTCAACAGCGCCAACATGAGCTTTGCGCTGTGCCCTCTGCTGACCGATGGTGCGATCGAGGCCTTGTTGACGGCCGGCAGCGCCGAGCAACAAGCGCTGTACCTGCCGAAGATGATCTCGGGCGCGTGGACCGGCACCATGAACCTGACCGAGCCGCAAGCCGGCAGCGACCTGGCGGCGGTGCGCACTCGCGCCGAGCCGCAAGCCGATGGCAGCTACAAAGTGTTCGGCACCAAGATATTCATCACCTACGGCGAGCACGACATGGCGGACAACATCGTCCACCTGGTGCTGGCCCGCTTGGTGGGTGCGCCCGAAGGCGTCAAGGGGATCAGCCTGTTCATCGTGCCCAAGTTCATGCTCAACGCCGACGGCTCGCTGGGCAGCCGCAACGATGCCCACTGCGTCAGCATCGAGCACAAGCTGGGCATCAAGGCCAGCCCCACCGCGGTGCTGCAATTCGGCGACCATGGTGGTGCGGTCGGGTACCTGATCGGCGAGCAGAACCGCGGCCTGGAGTACATGTTCATCATGATGAACGCGGCGCGCTACGCGGTCGGCGTTCAAGGCATCGCCGTGGCCGAGATGGCCTACCAAAAGGCAGCGCAATTCGCAAAAGACCGCGTCCAAAGCCGCCCGGTCGACGGCTCACTGCCGGGCAGCGCCGCCATCATCAACCACCCCGACGTGCGGCGCATGCTGATGACGATGCGCGCTTACACCGAAGGCTGCCGCAGCATAGCCTTCGTGGCCGCGGCCGCGTTCGACGCATCGCACCACCACGCCGACGCCGAGGTGCGCAAGCAAAACCAGGCCTTCTACGAGTTCATGGTGCCGTTGATCAAGGGCTTCAGCACCGAGATGAGTCTGGAAGTGACGAACCTGGGCGTGCAGGTGCATGGCGGCATGGGCTACATCGAAGAAACCGGTGCGGCGCAGTACTACCGCGATGCCAAGATATTGACCATCTACGAAGGCACGACGGCGATTCAGGCGAACGACCTGGTGGGCCGCAAGACGGCTCGCGACGGCGGTCGCACGGCCCGCGCCATCGCTGCGCAGATCGCCGTGACCGAGGCGGCGCTGGCTGCCAGCGACAGCGTGGCTGCGCGTGCCATGCGCAAGCGCCTGGGTGCCGCGCGCGAAGCCTTCGAGCAGGTGGTGGAGTTTGTGGCCGCCAACGCCAAGGCCAGCCCCAATGCGGTGTTCGCAGGCTCGGTCCCCTACCTGATGCTGGCCGGGAAATTGATGGCCGGCTGGCAGATGGCGCGTGCCTTGCTGGTGGCCGAAGAACATCTCTCTTCGGGCGCAGGCGACGCTGCGTTTTTGCACGCCAAGGTGGCCACCGCGCGCTTCTATGCCGAGCACATCTTGAGCCAGGCGCCGGGCCTGCGTGACGCCATCGTCGAAGGTGCCGACAGCGTCACTGGGATGGCACTCGAATCTTTTTGAAGCCTTGAACCTAAAAACCGCAGTTGACCGCTTGATTCCGCTGGACTCACCGCATGAATGCACACATTCCCGCCCACGAGATCCATCACCTCGTGGGTGAGAG
>JAYVCL010000167.1:0-2529 GCA_043749975.1 Burkholderiales bacterium | reverse complement strand
ACGCATTTTCCAGAGCTTGAGTCGCGCGGTCAGCTCTCGCGTCGACGGCAACGCGGTGTCGGACGAGGGCTTGCCGTCGGAAGGCGGCACCCCGGCCATTTCGGCGACGACAACTTCGACACGTTCGGCACCAAGCCAGCGAGCCAGCAAGCGGTCGACGAAGGCACGCGCATCGGCCGGCGCGTCGTGCTGCATCGAGGCGTTGCCAGGCAGCGTGAGCAGCTTGCGCCCGTTCCAGTCGAGCGGGCCGGGATCAGGGCCGTCTGGCAGGTTCATACCGCCGAGAAAACGGGTATCTGGCATCGCCTGCGAGACGAACCAGGCTCGTTTCTGTGTCTTCGTCGTCGCCTTGACAAACCCGTTGAGCAGCGGCGGCAAGGTGTCCCATTGCGCAGGCTTGCGTGCCCGGCCGTCGATGGCGGGGTATCGAACCAGCTCGTCGTAGGTCGACTTGGCCATCGCGAGCGTGTCCGCTGGCCAGGTGGCGGATGCGTCCGCCGAATGCGAACCAGGCCCGCCCCGCGCGGCCGGATGCGCGAACGCGAGCATCGGGTCGCAGTGCAAGGATGCGCCGGGGCGCAACTCCGACGGAACGCCCTGGTGGGCCCATGAATCCTGCAGCGGATGCAGCGCTTCACCGAATTTGCCGAGCATGAGCCCTTCCTTACCCTTCAAATGCACCGCAAGCGCTGTCAAGGCGGCTCGTGCTGAATCGCCTCCCGCTACCACGGCACGAACGGCTGCCGGCGCGGGTACCGCCGTCGCGCTCGGATAGTGGTCGTGCTGAGCCTGTCGCGCGACCTGGGGGAAGCGGCCGACGCAGGCGAATTCGAGACCGAGCTCCAGTGTCTCGATCATGCCGCCGTCGATGCGCTGATCGGCGAGGGCGATCGCCTCCGACTGCGGCTCGGTAAAGCCGGCGCGCAACGCGAGCCAGCGGGTCAGCCCGAAGTGCACGTCGCTCTCGTACGCCAGCGCGCGGGCCGGTAGTGCGAGCGCCATCGCGGCAACTGCGGTAGTCGACATGACTGCCAGGCTGCGCCTCAACGTTTGACATGAGGGGCAGCCGGGGGCCGTAGTCCGGAAGCTGTCCCGTCTATGGAAAGGGTTGGATCGCGTCTTCACGATGACTCACACAGGCTGCGCTGTGAATTTGACGCCCAGCGCTCGGGCAACGGAGGAGTTTCGGTGGGGCTTTGGTCTTGGTCACAGATCATCTCCAAGTTCGGCTGCGAGCTTCAAGGCACGGCGGATGCCTCGTTTCTGGGACGACTTGTCGCCAGCGTTGAGCATCACGATGATGACTCATCGGCTACGCGAGGGCTGAGCCCGGACTGCGTCGCGGCCCACGGCCAGACCAACGCAGCGCAGCGGTCAAGGTTGCCGCCGCCCTGCTGGGCATCGGGCCGGTCACGGCCTGCGCTGTCGTGGCCACCGTAATCGACTACAAGCAGTTCAGGTGCGTTGCGCGGTACCAAATCCGCTTGGCAATGAGAAAACAAAACCGTTGACTACTTGGGAAGTCCCGGTAAAGGGTTAGCCGACGATCTTGTCATACTCGCCGTGCGTGCCGATCCAGAATCAATGAACACCGTTTGGCACAGGAAGCCCGAGCGCCCTGTAGTAAAGGCCGACTCGGACGCTGTGGAATCGACCGTTGTCCAGAGTTTTGAAGTGCAGCGATGGGTGCGATTGATCAGCCTTGAGCTGAGTGTAGTTTCGGCGGGCGAGGTTCTGAACTTCCGTGGGTAGCGATTCGAGGCATCGCCAGAAGCGCTTTGACGCCGTGTGTTTCAAAGCTCTCGCACCGAACCTGCGCGGTAGTCGGCAAGCGCTTCAGCGGCCATTCCGTCTAGCCTTCCGGCGGCGGCGTCTTGCTCGATTTGCTCGTCCCAAGCGCTAGCGTCGAACTCCGCGAACCAACGTCGAAATTCAGCCAGTTCCGAGGGCGGTAGTGCTTCAACCGCCTTCTCGATTGACTTCACGTTTTCCATGTCTTTGCTCCAATTCGGATACGAGAGTGCGAAGTATGCGGCGAGTCGACTCAAGGGGACATTTTGGTTGGCTAACGTTCGATCTGAGCGAGCAACGACGGCAGGACGCCAGGCCCGGGTCGGCGAAAATGCACCGCGTACCGCCAGACCGGGCCTGGTGGCCTGCCGTTGGCGCTCCGCTTGAACGAATACGAAGGGACTCGCAACGCAGCTTCGTCAACCAGACGTCTTCAATCCAAAACAGCCAGATGCCAAACAGCCGGCTTGACAAGGGGAGATATAAAACAGCCGCTTGACGTCAACGGAAGTCCATTCAAGGTCGGACTCAACCGCCGGGCCGGCGGTGGAGTGGGCGTGTAAGTTTCAGCGGCCGGTGTCGGCAATGCCGATGGATGCGCATGACTTCCGGTCAGCCACCTGCCAGTGGCAGCGACAAGATCCACAGGCCGAAGTTGGTGAACATCATCATCAGCGCCAGCATCGGCAGTTGGCTGAGCGCTGCCTGGCGCGCAGCGCCGAAAATTCGCAGCGCTTC
>JAYVCL010000166.1:0-3317 GCA_043749975.1 Burkholderiales bacterium | reverse complement strand
GAACTCAGCAAGGTGCGCGACGACGTGACCCGGCGCGGCAACAAGGCGCCGCACACGCTGTACGTGCTCGACGAGCCGACGGTCGGCCTGCACATGGCCGATGTCGAGCGGCTGATCCGCGTGCTGCACCGGCTGGTCGATGGCGGCCACAGCGTGGTCGTGATCGAACACGACCTCGACGTGATCGCCGAAGCCGATTGGGTCATCGACCTGGGGCCCGAGGGCGGCGTGAAGGGCGGGGCGGTGGTGATGGCGTGCACGCCGGAGGAGTTGGTGCGCTGCGCGGCGAGCCACACGGGGGCGGCGTTGCGGGGGGTGTTGGCGCGGCGGTGAGGGGCGCTCGGGGGATCGGACTGGGTAAGTGGTTGGCGGCTGTATTCGGGCACGTCCGGCCTACCGAGAAGCGGCGCTGTCGAAGCGTTTAACGGAGCGCGAAAGAGTCTTGATCGACGGCAGGCGAATGAGGTCAATCGACCCTCAACCACCGGTCGGCGGTTCGCAGCGACCCGTGGGCTTGCAGCGTTGGCCGGCTTTCGATCTGCAGCATCAAGCGGCGGCACATGGCCGGTAGCAGTCTTCCCGTGCTGATGGTCTTCCGCCTTCTCCGAACTGGGAAGCAACTTCTGACGGTCACCGCGCCAACAGCCCAAAGACACCTCCTTTTTGCAGGAAAGCAGGGAAGGTCGCTGGCGATCGGACTAAAATTTGAGGAGAAAAAAGGGGTATCAGATGCGCGCTGTTGAGCTTTTTGCAGGGGCTGGAGGTTTGGCTTTGGGCGCAAGCTTGGCCGGTTTCAAGCCTCTGGCCGTTCTCGAATGGGATCGGTGGGCATGTGACACGCTCCGCGAAAATCAGAAGAACGCATATCCCCTTGTTGCAGGTTGGCCTATCCACGAGGGCGATGTGCGAGATTTCGACTGGAAATCACTGCCGATAGACATCGAACTCGTCGCCGGCGGCCCACCCTGCCAACCGTTCTCGATGGGCGGAAAACATGGAGCATTCAACGATCATCGGGACATGTTTTCCGCTAGCGTGGACATCGTGCGCCGACTTCAACCGAAGGCGTTCATCTTCGAGAATGTTAAGGGCCTGACACGTTCCGCTTTTCACAACTACTTCGAATACATTCGGCTCCAACTGGAGTTCCCAGAATCACCAAAGCGCAATACCGAAGATTGGCAGTCTCACTATGTGCGGCTGCAAGCAGAACACAGTTCTGGCAAACAGCACGGCAAGGCCCTGACGTATCGTCTGCAGACGAGCTTGGTAAACGCTGCCGATTACGGTGTTCCCCAGCGTCGCGAGCGGGTTTTCATCGTCGGCTTCCGCCACGATCTTGAGACCACGTGGTGCATGCCCGAGCAGACCCACAGCCAGTCAGCGCTCATGCACGATCAGTGGGTGACTGGGACGTACTGGGAAAGGAACAGGATCGCAAAGAAGAGCCAGTCGGCTTCACCCTTGAGCGCCGCGATGGGGCAAATGCTGATGCGTCAGCTTAGCCTCATTGAAGAGCCGCTGAAACCATGGAAGACGGTACGCGAAGCATTGGCTGACCTGCCAAATCCAGAAAAGCAAGTCAAGCATGCGTTCGTTAACCACAACTATCAACCGGGCGCAAAGGCCTACCCGGGCCATACCGGCAGTCCCCTGGATCTGCCCGCCAAGACGCTAAAGGCAGGCGGCCACGGCGTGCCCGGTGGAGAGAACATGATGGTGAACGACGACGGAAGTTTCCGCTACTTCACCGTTCGCGAATCAGCACGGCTTCAAACTTTCCCTGATGGGTATCGTTTCCACGGTGCCTGGGGGGAGGTGATGCGTCAACTCGGGAACGCCGTTCCTGTTGAACTCGCGCGCCAAGTTATGTCGAGCGTCAGCATTCAGTTGGTCGAATCGCAGCTGCGCAAAATGGGTTTGAAGACTACTGTAGAAGTCGCGAAAGCATTGACACAGTTTCATTATCAAGACCAGGCATCGAAACGAGCATGAGCACGCGTCCAAGGGCGGCGGCCAAAAAGAGCGTACGTCCGGTCGTCTCGAACGTTGTCCCGTTCAACCCGCTTGAAAAAAGAGTGCTCGGAGCATCGCTCGCCGAAGTTCTTTTGACGACACCGGTCTACCCACTGTCGACGTCGTTCCCTTTGCGTGGCCCTGGCGTCTATGCAATCTATTACACCGGCGTCGGATTTGCTCCGTACGCGCCGCTGGCGCGGCAGAACTCCAACGGCAGATTCGTGTGGCCGATCTACGTCGGGCAAGCACTGCCGAGTGGCGGGCGCCGTGGACTCGTGACCGTCGTTGATGATCCAGCGCTTCGCAACCGCCTCAACAAGCACCGTCAGAGCATCGCTGCCGCGACTGCAGATTTCAGTGTTGGAGACTTCCACTATCGAGCGCTGGTGATGGACGACGCCTTTATCCGTCTGGCCGAAACCTCGCTGCTCGCGCTGTACAAGCCCGTCTGGAACAACTACGTCGATGGCTTTGGTAACAACCCCCCTGGAGTCGGCCGGGAGGCCTCCAAACGATCTCGTTGGGATACGCTTCACGGCGGTCGTACACAAGCGACCGTTCATGCAGATCGCAACGAGACGCGCGATCAACTGATGGCGGAGATCACCCATGAACTTGCCAGCACAAATTTCGATCTCCCGGACACGTTGATCAACGCCTATGGGCAAAGCATCCATCCCCCGCCGATGTACGCGGAAGACGTGGTGAACACCAACGCTGGCTTTGAGTCCTCTGAAGGCAATCAAGCTTGAGTTAGAAAGATTTGGGCTGACAGCCACGAACCGGCCAATCAATGATTGCGGCAAGCACTGCTTTGCAGTCATTCGGTTCTCAATGTCGAGTGTCTGCAACAGGTCAAAAGCAGGTGCCGGTGATGCGTTGACGAGTGCCCACAGCCAGCCTCTGGCGCACGTTCATGCGTTCGGTCGCCCGTCAACTTTCCAAACTTGGCGAACCCACGCGGCCGTGCGTCAACAGTCCTCGACGTCGATCGCTGGCCATCGCCAACCTTCGCCACTCTCATCGACCCTCCCGCCCCGCCGCGCCCTCACCGCTTCCGCGCCAGCGTCAACCCATCTCCAATGGTCAGCAGCGACATGTCGACACGCGGGTCATCACGCAACTTGGTGTTGAGCCGCTGCAGCGCCGCCGTGTCGGCATCTTTCGCGGGGCGCGCCACGCTGCCGCTCCACAGCGTGTTGTCGATCGCGATCAGCCCGCCGGGGCGCAGCAGTTGCAGGCAGCGTTCGTAGTAGGCGTCGTAGCCGGTCTTGTCGGCATCGATGAAGGCGAAGTCG
>JAYVCL010000165.1:0-11921 GCA_043749975.1 Burkholderiales bacterium | reverse complement strand
GTGGCCGAGTTTTTGCAGCGCGAAGGCGCGGGCATGGTGAACTACATGGACGAGTTGAACGAGCGCCGGCCCTTCAAGAGCACCGCACCCGCAGCGCCTACTGCGTAGTCGGCGACCACCCCAGCGCCCCAAGTGCTTCGCACCGCCACCGGGGAGGCGGACCACGCAGGTCGCCGGCCCGGGGCCGCTCTCACACTACAGCTTGAAATCGCCGGCAAAGGCCGCCGCAAAAACCTCGGGCTTCACGTATTTGCGCAACGCGGCATTCACCCGATCGAGCGTCAAACCCGCCAGCGCCGCATCGACCTGGGCCGACTTCGCGAGGGTCCGCCCGAGGTAGAGATTGCTGGCCAACGCGCTCGCCAGCGTGCCGTCTTGGGCTCGCGACAGGCGCCGAAAGCTCAGCAGGCCGCGCTGACCTTCGTTCAGCTCTTGAAGGGTGAAGCCGTCTTTCAAGGCGCGTGCCAGTTCTTCGCGAAACGCGGCCTCCACTTTGGGCTGGTTTTGCGGCGCAAAGATGGCGCTGGCGTGCCACTCTGAATTGGCCTCCAGGCTGCCCCAGGTGACGCCGCTGCGAACGTCGTACGACAAGCCTTCGGTTTCGCGAATGCGCTTCCACAGCCGCGAGTTGCCGCCGCCGCCGAGCAGGTGATTGGCCATCATCAGCGCGGCGTAGTCGGCATCGTTGTCGGACAGCGGCACGCCTTGCTTGACCTGCATCACGGCGTTCTGTTTGTCGGGGGTGGCCAGCACCAGCCGCACCGACTTCTCGGGGTGCAAGGGATGCGGAATGCGGGTGAATGGTTCGCCGACAGTCCAGTCGCCCAAGGCGGACTGCAAAGCCTGGCGCACTGCGCCCACGTCCATGTCGCCCACGGCGGCGAACTCGCCCTTCGCCGCGCCGTAGAAGCGGCTGTGAAAGGCGCGCACCGCATCGAGCGACACAGCATTCACGTCGCGCACCATTTCATCGAAGCTGCGCACATGCCGAACATCGCCGGGCGGATACGGATCGGCCAGACGCTCGAGTGCCATCTCGGCCACCGCCCCGGGTTCCTTGCGCTGCTGTTCAATGCCCGACAGCGCCTGACGCTTGACCTCGTCCAGCGCGTCGGCGGCGAAGCTCGGGTTTCGAAGCAACTCGCCCACCAACGCGATGGCCGCAGCCAGATGCTCCTTGCGCGACAGCAGCGTCACCGAGAGACGGCCCGGTGCGTCGTTGATGCTCAACTCGGTCTTCAATTCGTCGAGCCGGTCTTGCACCTGCTCGCGGCTCAGGCTGCGGGTTCCCTTGTCAAGCAAGGCGGCCACGGTGTCGGGCACATCGCCCAGGCCGAACAGGCTTTTCTCGTCGCCGAAGTGCAGCACCAGCGTCGCGTGCACCGCACCGCCGCGCGATCCCTTGGGCAGCACGGCGGCACGGATGCCGCCAACCTCGAAGCGCTGCGTGCGCTGGTCGATGACTGCCGGCGTGGCGTCGAAGGCTTCGACACCGGCCTGCGCAACTTGGGGTTGAAACAGCTTCAGTTGCGCTGTCACATCGACCTTTTCAGGTGCCGGCGCGCGCGTCGGTTTCTCGGTCGGCACGTAGGTGGCCAGGGTTCGGTTGTCTGGCAGCAAACGCTGCACCGCCACACGCTGGACATCGGCCAGCGTGACGGCGCGCACGCGGTCGCGCAGCAAGAAGAACAGCCGCCAGTCGCCCTGCGCAATCGACTCGCTGAGGGCGATGCCGATGGCTTCCGGGTTGGTAAAACCCTGCTCCCAGCCCTTCAACCACTTGGTGCGGGCGCGCTTCAATTCGTCTTCGGTGATGGGCTCGGCGGCCACCGATTCCAGCGTGCCGAGCAGGGCGGCGCGCGCTTTGTCCAGCCCTTCGCTGGACGCGAGCTGCGCGCCGAAAATGCTGAAACCCGGCTCGGCCAGGCCCTGCGTGAAGGCGAACACCGTGGTCGCGAGCTGCTTCTCGGTCAGGCGCTTGTGCAGTCGGCCCGAAGGCGTGTCGCCCATCACCAGACTGAGCAACTCGACCGCCGCAAAGTCCGGGTGTGCGGCCGGCGGCACGTGGTAACCCGCAAACATCACCGGCACGCCACCGACGCGGCGCAGGGTCAGGCTGCGATCGCCGTCCTGAGCCGTCTCCAGGGTGTAGAACGTGGGCAATTGGCGCTTTGGCTTTGCCAGCGGGCCGAACGCCTTCGAGATCGTTGCCAGCACCTTGGCCGAATCGAAGCTGCCAGCCACGATCAGCGTGGCGTTGTCGGGCTGGTAGTACTGACGGTAGAAGGCTTGCAGGCGCGGGATGTCGACGTTCTCGACATCGGCGCGCGCGCCGATCGTGTCTTTGCCGTAGTTGTGCCAGTCGAACATCACGGCCAGCGTTTTCTTGTACAGCGTGCGCTCGGCGCTGTTCTCGCCCGACTCCATCTCGTTGCGCACCACCGTCATCTCGGTGTCCAGGTCTTTGCGGGCAATGAAGCTGTTGACCATCGAATCGGCCAGCCAGCCGAGGTACCAGTTGAGGTTGTCGTCGCTGGCCGAAAAGCTGGCGGTGTAATTGGTGCGGTCGAAGCTGGTGCTGCCGTTGGCGGCCAGGCCCCGCTTCTCGAATTCGGACCAGACCTTGGGATGCCTGGGTGTGCCCTTGAACAGCATGTGTTCCAGCAAATGCGCCATGCCGGTTTCACCATAGTTCTCGTGCCGCGAACCGACGCGGTAGGTCAGGTTTACCGTGGTGGTGGGTTTGGCGGTGTCGGCGATCAACAGCACCTGCAGCCCGTTGGCGAGGCGGTATTCGTCGATGCCCTCGACGGTCTGCAACTTCGACGGCATGGTCGCGGGGGCGGGCGCAGCGGCGCTTGCAAGAGGCGACGCAGCAGACGCGCAACACACGAACAGAGAGATCAGCAGGCGATACAACATGAGGCTTTCGGTGGCGTGGGCGCGAAACGGCGCAGGCCAGTGTAGAGCGGTGGTGCGAACAGAAGGTTCGCCGCGTGCGCAGGAATTCTTGAAACGACCAGGGGAGCGTTCGCTCCCTCTTCAAGGCCTGCGCGCCGTTATTTTTACGACTCTGGCACGTAGGCCGCAATACCGGCGCGAATTTCCTGCTTGGCCGCTTCAGGGCCTTCCCAACCTTTGACCTTGACCCACTTGCCCGGCTCCAGGTCTTTGTAATGCTCGAAGAAGTGCTGAATGGTTTTCAGCCGCAGCGCGTTCATGTCTTCGGGCTTTTGCCAGTGGCTGTAGATGGACAGGATCTTGTCGATCGGCACCGCCAGCAACTTGCTGTCGCCGCCGGCTTCGTCTTCCATCTTCAGCACCCCGATCGCGCGGCATGTGACGACCACGCCTGGCGACAGGGCGAACGGCGTGATGACCAACACGTCGACCGGGTCCCCGTCGTCGGAGAGCGTCTGCGGGATATAGCCGTAATTACACGGGTAGTGCATGGCGGTGGTCATGAAGCGGTCGACGAACAGCGCGCCGCTGGCCTTGTCGACTTCGTACTTGATCGGGTCGGCGTTCATCGGAATCTCGATGATCACGTTGAATTGTTCGGGCGCGTTCGCGCCCGGGGTCACGTTGTGAAGGCTCATGGAATCCTCGATAAGGCCCGGGCGGTAGCGCTAGGGATTACCCCCGATGTTAGCGTCTGCGGCCTGCAATGCTGCGACGCGATTCGGTCAAAGCTGTACCGAAGGAAAACACCATGCGGGTGTCGTTGCCTTGTCACAGCCCTTCCCTTAGCATCCCGGGCGGATTCAAACGCGCAGAACCAGCAGCACCGCGCGCACCTGCATCCATTCATTCCATCCAAGAAAGAACGAGGAGATCCCGTTGATTTCAACTCAAGTGGCGCTGTACTTTGCAATCGCCTGCGGCCTGGCCGCAGTCATCTTCGGCTTCGTTCAGCGAAGCTGGATCCTCAGCCAAGACGCAGGCAACGCGCGCATGCAGGAAATCGCCAGTGCGATTCAGCAAGGTGCATCCGCCTACCTGGCACGGCAGTACAAGACCATCGCCATCGTCGGCGTGATCCTGGCCATCCTGATCGGCATCTTTCTTGACGGCACCACGGCGGTGGGTTTCGTGTTCGGTGCCCTGCTGTCGGGTGCCTGCGGCTTCATCGGCATGAACGTGTCGGTCAAGGCCAACGTGCGCACCGCGCAGGCGGCCACCAAAGGCATCGGGCCGGCGCTGGATGTCGCGTTCAAGGGCGGAGCCATCACCGGCATGCTGGTGGTCGGGCTGGGCTTGCTCGGCGTGACGATCTTCTTTCTGTTCCTCACCGGCAACGGCAACGCGACACCCGACAAGAGCCTGTCGTCCCTGCTCAAGCCCTTGCTCGGGTTTGCCTTCGGCGCGTCGCTGATCTCCATCTTCGCGCGGCTGGGCGGCGGCATTTTCACCAAAGGTGCCGATGTCGGTGCCGACCTGGTGGGCAAGGTCGAGGTCGGCATTCCGGAAGACGATCCGCGCAACCCAGCGGTGATCGCCGACAACGTGGGCGACAACGTGGGCGACTGCGCCGGCATGGCCGCCGACCTGTTCGAGACCTACGCCGTCACCTTGATCGCCACGATGGCCCTGGGTGCCATCGTGGTCGGCGCCGCACCGATGGCCGCCGTGATCTACCCGCTGATCCTGGGCGGCTTCTCGATCATCGCTTCCATCGTCGGTTGCAGTGCCGTCAAGGCCTCGCCCGGCATGAAGAACGTGATGCCGGCGCTGTACAGAGGCTTGGCGGTGGCGGGCGTGATCTCGCTGATCGGCTTCTTCTTCATCACCAGGTTCACCATGCCCGATGACGCACTCGGTGCCGGCACGCAAATGCGTTTGTTCGGCGCCTGCGTGGTCGGCCTGGTGCTGACCGCAGCGATGGTCTGGATCACCGAGTACTACACCGGCACGCAGTACAAGCCGGTGCAGCACATCGCGCAGGCTTCCACCACCGGCCACGGCACCAACATCATTGCCGGCCTGGGCGTGTCGATGCGCTCCACCGCATGGCCAGTGCTGTTCGTTTGCGCGGCCATCCTGGTCTCGTTCCAGCTCGCCGGCTTGTACGGGATTGCCGTGGCCGCCACGTCGATGCTCAGCATGGCGGGCATCGTGGTGGCGCTTGACGCTTACGGTCCCATCACCGACAACGCCGGCGGCATTGCCGAAATGGCCGAGTTGCCGAAAAGCGTGCGTGACGTGACCGATCCGTTGGACGCGGTGGGCAACACCACCAAGGCCGTCACCAAGGGCTACGCGATCGGCTCGGCCGGTCTGGCAGCCCTGGTTCTGTTCGCCGACTACACCCACTCGCTCGAAGGTCGCGGCATGAGTGTGGCGTTCGACCTGAGCGACCCGAAAGTCATCGTCGGCCTGATCATCGGCGGCCTGATTCCTTACCTGTTCGGTGCCATGGCGATGGAAGCCGTGGGCCGCGCCGCCGGTTCCGTGGTGGTGGAAGTGCGCCGCCAGTTCGCCGATGGTTTGATCATGTCTGGCAAGCGCAAGCCCGACTACAGCGCGGCGGTCGACATGCTGACCACGGCGGCGATCAAGGAAATGATCGTGCCGAGCTTGCTGCCGGTGGTGGTGCCGATCGTGGTCGGCCTGCTGCTCGGGCCTGCTGCGCTGGGCGGCCTGCTGATGGGCACCATCGTGACCGGCTTGTTCGTGGCCATCTCGATGTGCACCGGCGGCGGGGCCTGGGACAACGCCAAGAAGTACATTGAAGACGGCCACCACGGCGGCAAGGGCTCGGATGCTCACAAAGCTGCCGTGACCGGCGACACCGTGGGCGATCCGTACAAAGACACGGCAGGTCCGGCGGTGAACCCGCTGATCAAGATCATCAACATCGTGGCGTTGCTGATCGTGCCGCTGCTGCCGGTTGGCAGCGCCACCAGTGGCGCGGCCGCGCACACCCCGCCACCCGTCGCAGCGGTCACCGCCGCTGCCCCGACGGTGGCGGTGGTTGCCCCCGCAGCCAGCCCGGTCGACAAGATGGCGGCAACGGCGCAGGCTGCTGTCGATGCAGCGTCGGTCAAGATTGAAGGCGAGATGGTGAAGTTCTTTTTCGCCAGCGGCAAGACCGACCTCGCGGCTGGCGCGAGCGCGGCGCTGGCCGATGTGGCCAAGGGCGTGGCGGGCGGCAAGAAGGCGGTCGTCAGCGGCTTCCACGACGCCTCGGGCGACCCGGCGCTGAACGCCGAATTGGCCAAGCAGCGCGCCATGAACGTGCGTGACGCGCTGAAGGCCGCAGGCGTCGCAGAAGACAAGATCGAGTTGAAGAAACCCGAAGTGCTGACCGGTGGCACCGATGCGGCGCAAGCGCGCCGGGTGGACGTCACCCTTCAGTAAACGCGCCCGCCAAAAAACCAGGCCGGCAGGGCAACTTGCCGGCCTTTTTCAATGGGGCAGGGTAAGCCGCGTGGTCATGTCCTTGCAATCAAACAGCAAACTCCTGTATTATTTTCCCTGGAAAGCACCAGGCGGTTCATCGAGTGCTCGGCAGTCGCAGATGCACAGGCAGACACACATGCAGCACACCGCATCCGGGGCCGAGCCCGGACCACTCCAAACTCCCATCCACAAGGGCTCAGCATGACCACCACCGGAAAATCGACCGACGCCACGGCCCATCATCCGCATTGCGTCCACGCGATCGGAATCGGACGAACCGGGGCGGCCCACATCGAGGCCTTGTTGCGTACCGGCGAGATCGAAGACTTGCTGGCAGCGCCAGGTGCGACCTTCGCAGCACTGCTGATCGACATCGGCGACGCCGACATCCAGATCCCCAACGACTACGCCCGCTCACTCAAGGCACGGCTGAGGTCGCGGGGCATTGCGGAAGATCGTTTTCATTACGAGTCCATCGCCTTGTCCATCCCCGACAAGAAGGACTTCATGCGTGACCTCGAAGCGGCGCGCGCGCAAGTCAAGAAAGACCGTTCAGGCGAGCTGCTGGGCAGCCTGCCCAAGGACTTCCAGATGCCGCGCGAGGGAGAGCACGTGCCGAGGGCGATTGCCAAAGCCATCGGTTCGATCAACTACCACTTGGGAGACCGAAAGCTCGACACGACCTTGCAGCGCTTTGCGGCCCACGTGCAAGCTGCCAAGCACCCGTCGACCGTGCTGGTTGCGTTCGGGCTGGCGGGTGGCACGGGCAGCGGCATGGCGGTCGATCTGGCCCGCCATCTTTGCAGCGGGGCATTGCAAGGGAAGGTGTCCGTCGTCGGCGTTGGGCAACTCAGCCACAGCGGCGACGGTGACTACTACAACAATCTCGCCCAATACATGGCGATCGAGGACATCGACCAGGCCCTGCATGGCACCGCGAATCCGTTCAACGGCGGGTTTTTCGTGGTCGCATCCGAGCAAAGCTGGCAACGGCTGACGGCCTACACCTCGACTGGCCTGAAGGAGGTTCGGCAGCGTTTCAAGCAGATGGTGACCAATCGCTTCGTCGCCGATTCGTTCATGCGCTTCGCGATGAGCAACGGCTCCGAGCATCTGCTGCGCGCGCTCGAACATGGCAAGGGCAAGTGCACCATTTTCGACGTCGCCAAGTTGTCTCATCCAGGCGTGCAGGTATTGCCAGGCGAAGCCGGCTCGAAGTGGGACGCTGTGCTGAATCAATGGATCGGCTTCATTCCCAAGTACTCCGGTCTGAGCGACAAGTTCAAGACCGACTACGCCGAGGTTCACGTCCACGCCTCCAGGGACATGCAGGTCGACATGATCGATGCCGACCTCAAGCAAGTCATCGCCTCGCACTACCTCAGAAACGCCCAAGCGACCTACCGTTCCTTTCGCAACGAGTTCTTCGACGTGCTCACGGCGTACAGCAACGTGATCCTGCCCGGTGCAGGCAAGGACGATCTGTCGGCCTACACGGAGTCGAAGACAAACTTCGCCAAGCTCGATGCGGCTCACAAGGAGCTTGAACAGGCTTGATGCACGCCGGTTCGGTCCAGCAAGTCCGGTGGCAGCGCTGCCTCACGGCTTGATGCCGTGCGCTGCTTCAACCAGCCGCCCGAAGGCCACTGCCACTTCAGCAAAATGATCCAGCGTCGGCCGGTCGGCAGCGTCGATCTGCGCCATCAGTTCGACCAAGCGCTGCTCTGGCAGAGGCCTTCTTCGCGAGTTGCCGATCACCTGGTCGGCAAGCACATCGGCGGCCATCTGCGACTGCTCCCAGGCCTCGCGGATGTGCACCACGATCTCCTCGCTGTCGGGTAACATCAACTCGTCGCGGATCGAAACGAAGCACTCGCTGACGTGTTTCAGATTGGGTTCAGTTCCCTTTTGCACCGAGTCCAGAATCCAGTACAAATCGATCAGCGTGTGTTTTTTCACCGTGGATCCTCGCTGCACCTGTACCCCGCGCGTAGGTGTCCCGGCCTTGGCTCAGGTGATGGGCGCTGCAACAACGCGGGGCTGATTCACGACGCGGCTTGCAATGTGCCCGCGAACCCGCCGGCTCAGATCGACTCCCAGTTGCCGGCCTGCTCGAACGCGTAGGCACCCCGGTAGATCGTGCCTTCTTCATAGCGGCGCCCGACCAGCATCATGCCCACCGGCAGGCCGTCGACCAGGCCGCAGGGAATGCTCATCGCCGGGTGGCCGGTGCTGTCGAACGGGGCGGTGTTGGCGATCATTTCCAGGGCGCGCCCGACGATTTCCTCGATCGACGCGCCAGGTTCCGGAAGCTTGGTTGCGACGATCGGCAAGGTGGGCATCAGCAGCAGGTCGAAGTCTTTGAAGGCATCGTCGTAAGCCCGTGTCAACTGACGCGTCAGGTTTTGCGCCTTGGCGTAGAAGTGGCCACGGTAGTGCTTGATGAAGTACTCGCCAAGCACCATGGTCAGCTTCAGCGGATCCGAGAGTTCATCGGCCCGCGTCTTCCAGCCCGCATGCCAGTCGATCATGCTGGTCACGTACAGGCCCTTCCAATTGAAGCCGTGGCCGTTGTCTTTCATCATCTGCTGCGTTGCACCTTCAGCGGCCACCGGCAGCCAGATGGCCAGGCCCATGCGGTGCATCGGTATCGACACCTCGGCGACTTTGGCACCGAGCTTGGTGAAGCGTTCGGCGGCCTTGCGAACCTGCGCATCGAGCGCGGGCATCGAGTTCGGCCAGTCGAAGCCTTCGGTCACGATGCCGATCTTCAAGCCTTTCACGCCCCCCTTCATCAGCTCGGTGTAGGGCTGCGATTCGCGGCCCGCGTACTGCCGCGGGTCCAGCCCATCCGGCCCGGCCAGCACTTCGAGCATCAGCGCGTTGTCGCTCACGTTGGCCGTGATCGGCCCGGTGTGGTCGATCGTCAACTCGATCGGCATGATGCCGGTGTAGGGCACCAGACCGTGCGTGGCCTTCATGCCGTAGGTGCCGCAAAACGACGACGGAATTCGCACCGACCCGCCCTGGTCGCCGCCAATGGCCAGGTCGACCTCGCCGGCGGCCACCAGCGCCGCGCTGCCCGAAGACGAACCACCGGCCGAGTAGCCCATGCGGCGCGGGTTGTGCACCGGCCCGGAGGCGCTGGTGTGCGAGCCGCCCGAAAAACAAAAGTGCTCGCACACCGCCTTGCCGGCGATGGTGGCACCGGCGTCGAGCAGCCGGGTGACGACAGTCGCGTCGACATTCGGGATGTACCCCTCCAGCGTGGAAGAGCCGTTCATCATCGGCACGCCGGCCACGCAGACGTTGTCTTTGATCGCCACCGTCTTGCCCGCCAGCTTGCCCTTGGCTGCGCCCTTGATCGTCGACTTCATGTACCACGCGCCGTACTTGTTTTCCTCGCCGCCGGGCCGATAGCCAGGGGTGCGCGGGTACTTGACCGCAGGCACGTGGTCGGGCAAGGAGTCGATCAGGTCATACGCGTCGAAGTTGGGCTGCAACAACTGGAGGTAGGTGCTGGCCTGTTCATCGGAGAGGTGCATGCCCAGGCTGTTTGCAACGTCTTGAAGTTGGTCGAGTGTGGGGCGCTTGACAGCCATGAATGACTCCGCAGTGTGGTGGTTTTCGGAGAACCAGTGTGCGGCGAGTTGATTTTCGCGTCAAGTAATTGATTTCCCTGGAAAGCATTCAGGCCGAGCCGAAGAGGCTCAAGACTTTCACTGCTCAGCGCCGCAGAATCACAACTGCGCGATGACGCGAAAGAGATGGCCTTCAGCGCAAGCGAGGTACATCGGTGCCAGGTTCATGCCGGCCCCGAACTGGATGGCGCCGCGGGCGCTTCTGTAGGCCAGCGGGGCGCAGCCTCGTAACGGCCTGCCACAGCGCGACGATTCGGTGTCGTCGAGCAGCGCCGCCAAAAAATGCACCCCTTCGTAGAGCGACTGCCCGATCGAGTTCAGCGTCGGCGCTCGGGCACCGAAGCGGCCGTGGTAGCGCTCCTTGAACGACCCGTTCGCTTCGGTGTCCAGCGTCGCGAAATAGCCCAGCGCAACATGCAAGTCCTCGGCGCAGTCGGCACCGATGGCGAGCAACTGGTTCTCCTCGGTCCCGCACGACAAACGCAGCACCGAGCGCTGCAAGCCCTCGCGAGCGAAAGCGCGATTGAACTCTACGGCGTCCTGCCCGACAAGGGACACCAACACGGCATCGCAGCGCGAGGTTCGCAGGGTGTCGAAGATGGGCGAGTAGTCGTCGGCCCCGAACGGGACGAAGGTCTCGGCCATCACTTCGCCGCCCGAATCGGCAATGCATTGGCGTGCGATCTGGTGCGAAACGCGGGGCCAGATGTAGTCGTTACCCACCAACATCCAGCGCTTGCGCTTGCGGTGGGTCGCCAGCCAGGCGATCGACGGACGCAGTTGGCGCGCCGCAGTTTCGCCGATGGCGTAGACGCCGGGTGTCGACTCACCGCCTTCGTAAAGGCAGGTGTAGACATAGGGCAGGCACCCGCCCACCGCCGCCGTGATGCGCTGGCGCACCGAACTGATGTGCATGCCGACCAAGGCATCGATCTCGCCGTCTTCGATCAGGCCGATCAAGGTCTGTTCGATGTCGGGCGATTCGTCCGACGCGTCCACCGGCAGCAGTTCGCAAGGCCGCCCCAGGATGCCCGCCATGGCGTTGAGCTCGGCTGCGGCCAGCTCGGCCGAAGCCATGCACGACGGCCCCCAGATGCCCTCGCTGCCACACATCGGAATGCACAGCGCCACCCGCACCTCCGGGCCACCACGGATCGACGGTACAAAGCCGGCCGACCGAGATCCCTGCGATGACGCGCGTTGTTGCGGGTGCCGGAGCAGCGAACCGAATCGTGCGCTCCCGCGAGAACCCTCCGTTGCCGACGAATGCATTGCGTCTCCTGCGATGGCACCAACGAGACATTTCTTGGTGAAAGAAGTCACACCGGGGGCGCCGATGCTTTCCGTGGAAAGCGACATCGGCCTAGAATCGTAGACTTCAACATAGCAGAAGGCAAATACCATGCCAGCCCAAGACCTTTCACAGTACCTCGCCTTCCTGCTCGCGTCTGCGAATCGCCACATGCGCATCGGTCTGACCAGTTCGATCGACGATGTGGACTTCACCGAAGAGCATTGGCGCATTCTTCATGTGCTGTCCGACGAACAGGGGCGTTCGATGGGCGAGCTGGCCGAAAGGGTGCTGATGAACGGCCCGGCACTGACCAAGAACATCGACAAGCTGGTGAGCCGCGGCTTGGTGCAGCGCTCGGCCGATGCTCAGGACAACCGCAAGGTGCTGGTCTTCATCAGCGACCGGGGCCTGAAGCGGACGGCCCGGTTGCAGCAGCGCGTCGATGCTCACCACGACGGTATCGAAGAAGCGCTGGGCCCGCGCAAGACCGCGCAATTGAAGAAGCTGCTTGAAAGCTTCATCGACCAGTCACAGCCGAACTGACGCGACGGTTCGGCGAAGTCTAGCGATGCATTCGCGAAAGG
>JAYVCL010000164.1:0-7978 GCA_043749975.1 Burkholderiales bacterium | reverse complement strand
GCGCTGCGCAGTTCGTCTCCAGGCAAGGCGCGGCGTTGATCTTCAAACAGTTCGACGGCGGCGTTGAAGGCTGCCTGGGCTGCGGTGCGGTCACCCAGCGCCTGCGACGCCAGCCCTTGGCCGGTCAGGCAGCGCACCTGCACCGTCAGCAACTGCAGCTCGCGGGCGCGATCGAGGGTGGTGCTGAAAAGCGCGCGGGCCTCCTCGACAGCACCCGTGCGCAGCAGTGCATACGCCCTCACCACATCGGCACGGAAGTGGCCGTCCACCAAACCGGCGGTGATGAAACCACGTCCGGCTTGCCCAGCCAGGTCCACAGCCGAGCTGAAACCCCCACTGGCAAGCGCGAGCTCCGCGCGTGCCAGCGTGACTGCCGATTCGCCGACGCCGTTGCCCTGCTCCGTGAACAAGGTGGCTGCGCGCTCGAAGGATTCCGCCGCCTGCGCCGGCTGCGCAAGCAGGGCTTGGACCCGTCCGCGCTGCGCCAGCGTCCACGCCTCTTCAGCGGGCATGTTCAAGCCCTGGAAGCGGGCCAACACCTGATCGAAAAGCGCCAAGGCTTCAGGCAGCAGGCGCAATTCAACGTAAGCGTCGGCCAACTGCTTCTCCAGAATTGCCACGTTCTGCGGCATCGCAAGTTGCTCGTATTGCCGCCGCGCGACTTCAAACCCAGCGAGCGCCTCGCGATACTGCCCGCGCGCCAGTTGCAGCAGCGGCACCGAACCGTCGACCAGCGCCTCCAGCACCGGGAAGCCGTGCGCGCCGGCGCGCATCCCAGCCCGCGCATACATCCGCAACGCTTCATCGAAATCGCCCATCGACACCAGCGCGTCGGCCATGTTGATGTCGGCCATCACCGAGTGTTCGTGGTCGCCCACACGAGCGAACAACACGGCGGCTTCGCGCGAGTGGCGCGCCGCCTGCGCATAGTCGCCACGCTGCACATGCAGGGCCCCCAGGTTGAGGCTGACCTTGCCCGCCCCGCGCACATCGCCCTGTGCGACGAACTCGCGCTGCGCCTGCTCGGCGCATTCGGCCGCGGCGTCGTACTGGCCCAGCATCGACAGCGCCATGATCTTGGGCACCTGCGTTTGCGTGGCATGGCCGGCCTGGCCGAGGCTGCGAAAAATCTCGGCGGCGGCATCGAAGCGTTGCGTGGCCTCGCTCATCTGGCCGCGCGTGACATGCGCGATGCCGGCCGTCCAATCGGTCAGCGCCTCGATCTCGCGCGCGTGCGCTTGTGTCGGTGCCTTCGCGCCGGTGGGCTCGGCCACGCACAAGCTGCGCAAGGCGTCAGCCGCCTTGGCCGCGCGCTGCGGCTCGCTGCTCCAGGCGGCGTAGCACAGGTCTTTCAGCGCCCAGGCCAGCGCGAGGGCTTTTGTGCCGACGGCGGACGTGGCCGGCACCTCGCCCGAGTCGACCATCTGGCGCGCCAGCTCGGTGGCGCTGGCGCTGCCGAACACCACGCTCACGGGCCGCCTTGGCTCATCACGGACGCCCGCCGACCTCGATCGGTGGCAGCACGATCTCGTCGCCACCCAGGCGCAAGGTCAGCCGGTAGGTGCCGCCGCGCACGCCGTCGAGACAAAACTCGCCCAGCGCGTCGAGTGCGGCGACGCGTGCATCGGCAAGCCCGATGCCGTCACCCGTCTGCGTCGCCAGCTCGACGAGGCCCGACTCGTCCGGCCCCAGAATCTGGCCGGTCAGCGCGAACTGGTCGGCCGCCGGGCTGATGCGCAGGTCGATGTCGCGGCCCATGGCACTGAAGAGCAGGTGGCGCGTGTCCGAGGCCAGCGCGCGCATGCCCATGGCGGCAGGGGGGCTGGCCCAACTGTCGAAACTCAGCACCGCGGTCACCAGGCGAATGGCCGCCTGGGCCACGCCCTTCAGCGCTGAGTGCGGAGACGCAGGCCACAGGTCGACGGCGGCACGCACAAGCCATGGCGGCGCATCGGGCAAGGCCACGGCACGTTGCACCAGGTGTACAAATTCGGCGTCGCTCAGGCTGTCAACGGGCTTCATGGTGTTCGGCATTCGGGTGGCTGATGCACAACAGAGCATCGGCGAGACGGGGAAATACATGGCTTCGACGCCGCCGGCCACATGAGAAACAAACGCCGGGCCGCCCCAAGTGTTTCTCCTCCCCGTGGGGGACGGACGTATGTCGTCGGCCTTGGGGCGCGCTCAAGTTACAAATTGGCGCAGTTTGTCCAGACAGCGCGAGCGCGTCGGGCCGATGCTGCCCACCGTGGTGCCCATCCGACGCGCCACCTCGCCGTACGCCAGCTTGTCGTCGTCGTCCCGAAACAGCAGCAGCAGCAGGTCGCGGCAGCGCGCGTCGAGCCGCTCCATCGCGCCGCGCAACTGGTTCAGTTGCTGCAAGTCGGCCAGCGCCGCCTCGGCAATCGGCGACTCGTCGGCCAGATCCCAATCCGACGCTTCATCGCTGGATTCATCGACCCGCGTCATCGACACGGTGCGCTGGCCACGCTGGCGTTGCAGCAAGGCCTCGCGCTTGGTGGTGGTGACGATCCAGGCCTGCAGTCGGCTCGGGTCGGCGATGCGCGGCAGGTGTTTGAGGAGCCGCTCGAACACGGTCTGGAACACATCGGCGGCAGCGTGCTCGTCCAGGCCCATGCGCCTGACCACCGCATACACCAGCCGCTGGTAGCGCTGCACCAGCACGGCCCAGGCAGACGCATCGTCGTCAAGGCAGCGCGCCACCAGCGAGGCGTCGTCTTCAATGGCAAGCGCTTGGGTCATGGCGTGGACCTTACCGAACGCAGCGGGATGCGACAAGACAGGCTCGCTGCTTCTCTGGCGCTGCAACACCGAGGCTTTCGCGGGCGGCCTTGCAGCAGCGGGCTGGCTGTGGGGTGTTTGCATGAGTTAGGCCGGTTATGGACTTGCACAGCCCAACAACGCAAGCGACGTGCCGTTGCGCAACTCGGTGCCCCGGCGCGCGTAAACGGGATGTGCGAGGCGCCGTCGACGAAGCAGTTCATCGGCGCTGGGGGATTTGCCCCACCATTGCGGGGCAAATCCCCCGCTTTCAAGGTCCGCGCGGCGGCACCGGGCTCCTGGCGTCGAGCCGGCTCGCCCTGCATGGCAGGTGGGTGGCCAAGGTGAACCCGAAAGACACAGAACTTGCATGGAGACACGATGACCGATCCCACCGACGCCGACTCACCCTTTCACCCGCCCACCGCCACCACACCACGCATGCCTGCCACAGCCCACACCGCCAACCCGCTTCCGTTCAACCTGAGCCGCTGGTTCGCGGTGGCCGCCTTGGTGTCGATCAGCGTCATTTCGGTGGCGGCGGGCGTGTTGCTGAACCGTTTCATCACCCAGCGCCTGCTCTGGCAGGAGGCGGTGCTGACCAAGGAGTTCGTGCAGAGCCTGATCCGGGTGGAGCCGCCATTGCAGGCCTACTTCGCAGACCCCGCGCGCGGCCTCGACGCTGACGCCGAGGCGGCACTCGCGCAGATCGCCGCCTTGCCCGACATGCTGCGCGCGAATGTGTACGACACCAGCCAGCGCGTCATCTGGTCCAGCGACCGCCAGTTGATCGGGCGCAGCTTCGGCGCCAACGACGAACTCGACGCTGCCCTGGCCGGCCATGTGGTGACCAACTCGGCCGACGCTGTCGAACCGGAACACGACAAGGCCGAACACCAGGACTTGCGGCACCCGCAGGCGGTCTACGTCGAGATCTACGTGCCGGTGCGTGACGCTCACGGCGAGCGCGTGCAGGCGGTGATCGAGTTCTACAAAAACCCAAAGGCCCTGCTCGCCGCGCTGGCCCAACTGCGGCTGTACATCGCACTCGGCGCCGGCATCAGCGGTGCGCTGCTGTTCATCGCGCTGTTCGGCTTGGTGCGGCGCGCCGACCTGACCCTGCGCAGCCAGCAGCGCCACCTGATCGACAACGAAACGCTGGCGGTCATCGGCGAGATGAGCGCCGCCGTGGCGCACGGCATCCGCAACCCGCTGGCCTCGATCCGCAGTTCGGCGGAGTTGATTCAGGACGGCGACCTGGCGCAGGCGCACGACGCCGCCGCCGACATCGTGGCGCAATCAGACCGGCTCGAAGTTTGGGTCCGCGAGTTGCTGGCCTACACCCGCCCGCTCGACGAGGCGAGCGCGCCGGTGCCGCTGCCACCGCTGGTGGCACGCTGCATGCAAGAGTTCGAGCGCGAGCTGCAGCGGCGCGACATCCACACCAGCACGGTCTTCGCGGCCGACCTGCCGGCCGTGCGCGGCGACTGGGTGCGCGGGCAGGTCACGCTGAGCGTGCAAGACAGCGGCCCCGGCATGACGCGCGCGCAGCTCGGCCGCGCCGGCAAGCCGTTTCACACCACCAAGCCGCGCGGCCTGGGCGTGGGCCTGGCGCTGGCGCGGCGCGTGATCGAGCGCTTCGGCGGCCGGCTCGAAATCGACAGCGAGCCGGGCCGGGGCACGACCGTGCGGCTGCACATGCAGGCCGCCTGATGGCGCCCCCAGGCCGACGACGTCGTCCGCCATCCGGCTTGCAGGCCGGATGGCCTTCGCCAGCCACAAAGCCCCTTTCGGGCCTTTGTGCGCGGGCTCAGTCCCCCGTGGGGATGCCGAAAAGTGGCAGAGCCACATTTCCTTGAGAGGATGACCATGGCAACCCCGATATCGCATGCCGTGCTGGTGATCGAAGACGAAGCCGTGCTGGCCAAGAACATCCTGATCTACCTGGAGCGCCATGGCTACGAGGTGCATCTGGCTCAGAGCGCCGAAGAGGGCCTGGCCCTGCTCGACAGCGTGCGCCCCGACGCCGTGGTGCTCGACTTCAACCTGCCCGGCATCAACGGCCTGGAAGCGCTGGCGCGCATCCGCGCCTTCGACGCCGGCATCCATGTGCTGATGCTGACCGGGCACGGCAGTGTCGAGATGGCCGTCGATGCAATGAAGGCAGGCGCCTTCGACTTTCTGACCAAACCGGTGGCACTGGGCAAGCTGCGTCTGCTGCTGGACAAGGCGATGGGCCAAACGCGGCGCGACAATGCGCTGAACTACTACCAGCAGCGCGACGCGCAGATCGCCACGCTCGACACCCTGCTGGGCGAATCGGGCCCGATGCGGGCCTTGAAGCAAACGATCGCGCAATTGATGCAGGCCGAATCGCAGATGCGCGACGCCGATGCGCCGGCCGTGCTGGTGCTCGGTGAAACCGGCACCGGCAAGGAGCTGGTGGCACGCGCGCTGCACTTCAACGGGCTGCGCCGCGACAAGCCCTTCGTCGAGTTGAACTGTGCCGCGCTGCCGGCGCAGTTGCTCGAATCGGAGCTGTTCGGGCATGAGCGCGGCGCCTTCACCGACGCCCGCGAACGCAAGCTCGGCCTGGTGGAAACCGCCGAGGGCGGCACCTTGTTCCTCGACGAGATCGGCGACATGGACATCGCCTTGCAAGGCAAGCTGCTCAAGCTGCTGGAAGAAAAGACGGTGCGGCGCATCGGCAGCCTGCGTGAACAGCGCGTCGACGTGCGCATCGTGGCCGCCACCCATCGCCCGCTGGAGGTGCTGGTGCGCGAAGGGCGCTTTCGCGCCGACCTGTACTTTCGGCTCAGTGTGGTGCAGGTGCGCCTGCCGCCGCTGCGCGAACGCGGCGACGACATCCTGCTGCTGGCGCGGCACTTTCTGCGTCACCACGCGGCGCGTTACGGCAAGCCGCTGCCGGCGTTGGCCGCCTGCGCCGAGGCCGCGCTGCTGAACCACAGTTGGCCCGGCAACGTGCGCGAACTGCGCAACGTGATCGAGCAGGCGGTGCTGCTGCACACCGGCGGCGTGATCGAAGCCAGGCAGCTCGCGTTGTCGCAACTCGGCTCGGTGCCGCCGGCTGCGCCGCAGCGCGGGGCGTCGCCGGTCGGGTTGCCCGCGTCGCCCGCCTCGCCCGCCTCGCCCGCAGATCGCACCCTGCCCGAGATCGAGCGCCAGGCGCTCGTCAACGCGCTGCAGCTCAGCGACGGCAACGTCACCCGCGCGGCACGCGAACTCGGCATTTCGCGCGACACCTTGCGCTACCGGATCGAGAAGCACGGGCTGGAAGCACAGGCGAAACCCGGGTTTCGCGAAACGCGCTGACGGTGGGGATGGCCCGCAGGGGGAAACCTGCAAGCCAGCGTGGCCTGGGGCTTTTCGCCCGCTTCGGGTGATATGCACCACCCAGACCCGATGTGATCGACACAGCCGCGTGGGCAACGCCGTGTCGCACACCCATGACGGCGTGCGGTTTCGTGGGCACGGCGCTCGGGTGGCACGCAGCGGGCTGCATTTGATGTCAGGCACCGCGACCGCAGCGCTCGACAACCACCAGGAATGCAAACATGCTCCCCATCGCTTCAAACCGACTTCGTCTGAGCGTGGCGCTTGCCGCCGCGCTCACCAGCGTCACCGCGCTGGGTGCCGGCGGCGGCTCGCCCTCGATCAGCGTGGCCGGTGGCGCGACGACCTGGGGGGTCAATGCCCTCGGGGTCGGTGATTCGGCCGGTTCGTCGCCCGATCCCATGCTCGTCAACACCAGCAGCTCGCCAGCGGTCATCAGCGCCATCACCATCAGCGGCACCAACCCCGGCGAGTTCAGCGCCAGCGGCAGCGCGACGTCCCCCTGCGCCGTTGGCACCACCATTGACCGCGCTGGAAATACCGGCAATTTCTGCGGGCTGCATTTCACGTTCAAGCCGACGAGCCTGGGTCCCAAATCGGCTGTCGCCACCGTGTCCTTCACCAATGCCCCATCGCTTTCCATTTCCTTGATCGGAACGGGCATAGTCGCGGCGGCAAGTGTCGTCGTTGAGAACTTTATCAACACTTTTCCCTTCGCCAACGTGCCCGTGGCGACCGCAGGGCCGGCCCGGGTCGTGGCGTCCATCTCGAACCCTGGCGCCCACAATCTGACCATCAACAGCGTCACGATCAGCGGGCTGAACGCTGCAGACTTTGTACTTGCTGGCGTCATCAAAGCGGGGGGAGGTGCCCCTTGCACCTTGCCGCCTCTCAACGTTCTGAGTTCGACGTTGAACCCGACCTGCCAAATCAACGTTTCGTTCCGACCGTCAGCCTTGGGGGTGCGCAGCGCCTCGGTCACAGTGGCAACCAGCGACCCGGCGAACCCGATCGTGACGATCCCCTTGTCGGCCACCGGCGTGGTCGCGCCGCCTCCGCCACCGCCCGTGCCGGCAGTGAGCGCGGCTTACTTCACCGACCTGTGGTGGAACCCCGCCGAGCCGGCCTGGAGCCTGAACATCGTCCATCACAAGCAGCTCGTCGTCGGCGGCCCGGGTTCCGACGCGGTGATCGCCACCTGGAACACCTTCAGTGCCAACTCGACACCGACCTGGGTCACGTTGTCGTCGGGAAATTGGACCAGTCCTCTGACCTACACGGGCGTGCTGCATCAGACCACCGGTTCCTACTTCGGCATCCCATACCTGCCGGGGCAGGCGGTGGACAGCGTGGTCGGCAGCGCAACGCTGACGTTCACCGACGCCAACAACGGCACCCTGGTCTACACCTTGTCCGGCATCACCAGCAGCCGGGCCATCACCAGGAAGCCGTTCTGACGCGCTGCGCTTCAGCCGGCGGGGCGCGGCGCGACTCCTGAAACGCGCCCCGGGCGATGCTCGCGTGTCGGCACTCCTCGGCGGCACGGGCGGCTGGCTTGGTCAAATCGTGCCGACCTATCGTGTGTTGGAGAGGTTGACAGCATGTAGTTATGCGAACCATACTGCGCTACTTGAAAGCCTCACTTCTAGTCCGCAACCGCATCGCATATGGCGACGAACTGTTCGCCGAAGTTGTTGTCTGGCACGTCGCGCAACCGCTCGCCGGCTCGACTCACACGTACAAGTACCGTCTCGCGTTCGTAGCGCGCGGAGCCTGCGTGCTTCGATACGACAACGAAGCTGGAAAGGGTGATCACCGGCACCTGATCGGCGCGGAGGCTCGC
>JAYVCL010000163.1:0-2666 GCA_043749975.1 Burkholderiales bacterium | reverse complement strand
GGCCGACACCGCCTTGCCCACCGCCGAAGTCAAGCGGCTGGCCGAGCGCATCACCACCTTGCCCAAAGAATTCAAGGCTCACCCGCTGGTCGAAAAGGTGCTGGCCGACCGCGCTGCGATGGGCCGCGGCGAAATCAACGTGGATTGGGGCATGGGTGAGCACCTGGCCTACGCATCGCTGGTGGCCAGCGGCTATGCGGTGCGGCTGTCGGGCGAAGACTGCGGGCGCGGCACCTTCACGCACCGACACGCGGTGTTGCACGACCAGAACCGCGAGCGCTGGAACGAAGGCACCTACACGCCGTTGCAACACATCTCGGACGGCCAGGCGCCGTTCGTGGTGATCGACTCGCTGCTGTCTGAAGAAGCGGTGCTGGGCTTCGAGTACGGGTACGCGTCGTCCGAGCCGAACACGCTGGTGATCTGGGAAGCGCAGTTCGGCGACTTCGCCAACGGCGCGCAAGTGGTGATCGACCAGTTCATCGCCTCGGGCGAGGTGAAGTGGGGCCGCGCCAACGGCATCACGCTGATGCTGCCGCATGGCTACGAAGGCCAGGGGCCCGAGCATTCGTCGGCCCGCCTGGAACGCTTCATGCAGCTCGCGGCCGACAACAACATGCAGATCGTGCAGCCCACCTCGGCGAGCCAGATCTTCCATGTGCTGCGCCGACAAATGGTGCGCATGTTCCGCAAGCCGCTGGTGATCCTGACGCCGAAGTCGCTGCTGCGTGCCAAAGATGCAGCCTCGCCGCTGACCGAGTTCACCAAGGGCGAGTTCCGCACCGTGATCGGCCCGAACCACCCCGACATCGACCCGGTGAAAGTGAAGCGCGTGATTGCCTGTTCGGGCAAGGTGGCGTACGACCTGATGAAACGTCGCGATGAGAAGAGAGCGCTCGACGTTGTGGTTTTACGCGTCGAACAGTTGTACCCGTTTCCGCACAAGGCGTTCGCGGCCGAGCTCAAGAAGTTCCCGAACGCCACCGAAATCGTCTGGTGCCAGGACGAGCCGCAAAACCAGGGCGCATGGTTTTTTGTGCAGCACTTCATCCACGAGAACATGCTCGAAGGTCAAAAGCTCGGCTACGCCGGGCGACCGGCGTCAGCATCCCCCGCCGTGGGTTACGCGCACCTGCACCAAGAGCAGTTGAAGACCCTGCTCGACCAGGCCTTCGGCAAGCTCAAGGGCTTCGTGCTCAGCAAATAACGACCTCACTCGCCGCGTGACCCAGTACGCCGCGAAGGTGCCAAGCCGAAGCACCCACAGAATAACGAAAGATTGAAATGGCCATCGTAGAAGTCAAAGTTCCGCAACTGTCTGAATCCGTGGCCGAAGCCACCTTGCTTCAATGGAAGAAAAAGCCCGGCGAAGCTGTGGCGCTCGACGAAATCCTGGTCGAGATCGAGACCGACAAAGTCGTGCTCGAAGTGCCGGCACCCGCCGCCGGTGTGATGGCTCAACTGGTCAAGAACGACGGTGAGATGTGCGTGGCCGAAGAAGTGATCGCGCGGATCGACACCGAAGGCACCGTGGCAATCAGCCCGTTGCCGGTGACCGCAGTTCCGGCGCAGACCCCGGCACCCCCGCAACCGCTGGACGCGCCGCAGGCACCGCAAGCGCAGGCCGGCAAGATGAGCGGCGTGCCGATGCCCGCTGCCGCCAAGCTGATGGCCGACAGCCACCTGGCGGCAGGCTCGGTGCCAGGCACCGGCAAGGATGGCCGTGTCGTCAAGGGCGACGTGCTGGCTGCGGTGCTCACAGGTGTCAAGCCTGCCGCAGCGGCCACGCCCGCCAAGCCTGCCCCGGCTGCCGCCAAGCCTGCGCTGCCCAGCGTGGCCGTGCCGCCCGGTGTCAGCCTGGGCGACCGCCCCGAGCAGCGCGTGCCGATGAGCCGTCTGCGGGCGCGCGTGGCCGAGCGGCTGCTGCAGTCGCAATCCACCAACGCCATCCTGACCACCTTCAACGAGGTGAACATGGCCCCGGTGATGGAAATGCGCAAACGTTTTCAAGAGAAGTTCGAGAAAGAGCACGGCGTGAAGATCGGCTTCATGAGCTTCTTCGTGAAAGCAGCCGTTCATGCGCTCAAGAAGTACCCGATCATCAATGCGTCGGTCGACGGCAACGACATCGTCTACCACGGCTACTTCGATATCGGCATCGCGGTGGGTTCGCCGCGCGGCCTGGTGGTGCCCATTCTGCGCAATGCCGACCAGATGAGCTTTGCCGACATCGAAAAGAAGATCGCCGAGTTCGGCCAGAAGGCGCGCGACGGCAAGCTGTCGCTCGACGACCTGACCGGCGGCACGTTCTCGATCAGCAACGGTGGCACCTTCGGCTCGATGCTGTCCACCCCCATCATCAACCCGCCGCAAGCGGCCATCCTCGGCGTGCATGCCACGAAGGACCGCGCGGTGGTCGAGAACGGCGTGATCGTGGTGCGGCCGATGAACTACCTCGCGATGTCATACGACCACCGCATCATCGACGGCCGCGAGGCAGTGCTCGGCCTGGTGGCGATGAAGGAAGCGCTGGAAGATCCGGCGCGCCTCCTCTTTGACATCTGACGCTTTGACATTTGACCCTGTGATCGTTCGACATCCGAGGACCGAGCCGTGAGCAAAGCATTCGACGTCGTCGTCATTGGCGGCGGCCCCGGTGGCTACAT
>JAYVCL010000162.1:0-2640 GCA_043749975.1 Burkholderiales bacterium | reverse complement strand
CGTGACGCGCGAGGCCGAGGCAAGGTTGATCGAGGGCGGGCCGAGGAAGATTCCGAGGGTGCGCAGCGGGTTCAAGGCGAACTCGATTGCGGACTACAGGCATGTGGAGGGGTGGCCGGATTTGGCGAGGGGAGCGAAGTACGTTAAGGAAGTAGACGCCTACAGCACCACGGCGATTTCAGCGTTCTCTGGCTCAATGCGTGCAGTAGAACTGAAGCCCGGTGACACCATCTTCCGAGTTCTGTTGCCAGCGAAGAACGGCAAAGCCAGTCCGTGGTGGACTGCGAAGATGCCTGAGAGCGCGGAGGAATGGCGCGAGCTTTTGGCAGTCCTCGACAAGTTCAACATCAACAACTTCTTCGTCAAGTACACCATTCCTGAAGGAACGACCCTCAAGGCATGGGGCGGCAAAGCAGCCGAGCAATTCAACGGCAACGTTGGGCAGTATTTGCCCGGCGGTGGCGAGCAATTGTTCGTCGAGTTCCCGGCTCACGTGAAGGCCGAGGTACTTAAGTTGCCAGCGCTGTCCACAGGTTGGGGCAAGACGCTTCGCTTGTTCGGGTTCGGCGAAGGCGCCGAAGCGGCCGTCGCGGAAATCCAGCTTGAGCGACTGGCCGCCAATGAGATTCTGACCAAGAAAGCCGTCGGGCAATGAAGACGAACGCCAAGATGACTGACGACGAGCGCCGCAAGGTGTTTTGGTTGCTGAAGAAGTACAGCTCGTACACGGCGTGGAAAGCGCTGGCCGAGGTTTACTACGCATTCGCGGATGCCTGGATGGTAGCCATGCGCAAGGCAGACGATGCCGATATCGATGAGTTCAATCAGAACGCGACGAAGGACATCCTTGATGGACGCATTGGGTTCGAGAAGGGTATGGCCGCTCTAAAGACAGGTCACCGAAACGTATGGCGGCTTGGTCGTGTCGGCTATGCAGGATGGGGGCACTTGCAAAAGTCCAGCGATGCAATGGACTTCGTCCAGCGGATCATGGACCCTGTCGAATACGTGTTCGAGTGGATGAAAAACAAGGATCAAGTGCTTGCAGCAAACGCTGCCCTTCAGGATATCCGTTTCGGGCAGGAATCGGTCATGGAGCCGATGGAGGGGAACGCTGCACGGATGGCGCCATGGAATGCACTCGCTACCAGTCATCCGGCTTACGGTTTCCCGATGAATGATCCGAAGCATCTCAACTTCCCCGCTCTCCTCCCGGAAGTCCCCTCGTCAAGTGGCATCGTCGTCGACACTGGCACAGAAGTTCTCATTGACGGCATCTACGAACCCGAGTGGGGCGAGATTGAATCGCTCGCGGGCGGCGGCCTGCTCGGCAAGATCAAGCTCGCCCTGGTGGGTAAGCCGAGCCTGATCGAACCCGCCGCCGAAGTCATCGGCCCGCGCCGCGAGCACATCGGCTGCATGAACTATCTCCTGGCCAACGCGTTGGCACCCACCTATCGAGACGGCGAACTCGACAAACCGATGCCCGTCACCTGGCGCCTGATCTGGAAAGACGAGCGCTACGTCGACGGCGTGATCCCACCCGAAGAAGCCGACTACCTCGCGCCTGTAGCAGCGCCCGCCGCCGACACGGCACAACTGCGCTGTGAAGCCAATCAGCATTGCCCACGCGAAGGTTGGTGGTTCACGCCCGCAAGCGCTGGCAGTCGTCGGCACTTTCAGCAGGGCGAAGTGATGCCCGCGTTCAACGCCCAATACGGAGCCACGATCTGGCAGTGGGACGAGCAGCAGTAATGCTGACCGTCGGACAGGCGTACCGGCGTTCCCGTTGGTACGCGGCGCTGGCATGGATGATCGCCTTCGCATGCTTCTCGTTCTTCTTGCTCAGCGGGCTCAAGGCCGGAGTGATCGCCACGCAGCACTATGCCGAGTGGCGTTACCCGCTCTCATTATTCGGTTGGGCCGTCCAACGCGCGGCCGTGTTCATCTACAACCTGCCCGGTGGTGGTCTGCTGTGGGAATCGGTGACCGCCATGAATCCACCCCTGTGGCTCATCCGCCCCGAGGTCGTGGTATCGCTTGTGTTGCTGTTTCTGAGCGGGCTCATGCGCCGCGCCGCGGCTGAGTTGCGCAGGGGATTACGGGAGGCTCTGTCTGCGGCACAGTTGGCTCACTGGCAGCGTGAGCTGTCAGGCGAGCGCCCGGTGCCCGTGCGCAGTGACCAGATCGGTGTGCAGGTCAACTTGCGTCAACAACTGCCCGCGCCGCCGGCTCCGTGGTGGACCAAGCCCTGGGGTCTGTTGGCCATCGCCATCGGCGGTGGCGTCGCGGCGGCAGTTATCGCACAGTGGCTGAACATTCAACTCGGCCTTGTCCGGTAACGGCATCGTGCTTGCAAACTGCCAAGCACGATGCTGCCAAGAACGTTCATGTTCACGCAACCCGGCTGCGGCATCTGAGCAAGAGATGACCAGCGCCCCGTCCGGGTCGAGTCATCAGCAGCCACGAGGGCAGTCATGACAAACGCGCGCAAGGCTTTGCGCGCTGGCATCCTCGAAGGTTCCGAAAAACTCAACTACATCACCGCGCGCCTGGGCGACGAGATTGCGCAACTGCGCGGCAAGCGTGCGGGCTTTGCACCGCACTGGGCTGCGCCCGACCGCGCGGTGCATGCGCTCA
>JAYVCL010000161.1:0-4173 GCA_043749975.1 Burkholderiales bacterium | reverse complement strand
GCTGAAGAACTGCGGCCCGAAGGGCTACCCCGGCATGGCCGAGGTCGGCAACATGCCGCTGCCGCCGAAGGTGCTGCGCAAGGGCATCACCGACATGGTGCGCGTCAGCGACGCGCGCATGAGCGGCACCGCCTACGGCACCGTCGTGCTGCACACCGCGCCCGAGGCTGCGGCCGGCGGCCCGCTGGCGCTGGTGAAGAACGGCGACCTGATCACGCTCGACGTGTCCAAGCGCTTGCTGCACCTGCTCGTCGACGAGGCCGAGCTCGAGCGTCGCCGGGCCGGCTGGAAGCCGCCGACGCCGCCCCTGAGCAGCGGCTACTGGAAGCTCTACATCGACCACGTGTTGCAGGCCGACGAAGGTGCCGACCTGGACTTTCTGCTCGGCAAGCGCGGGGCTTTTGTTCCCAAAGACAACCATTGAAGTTCATTGAACTTCAATGGTTGCGGTGCAGGCTCATATGGCGAAGCCATGTGAAGCGGCGCTCTGTGAAGCTACGCGGCGGCAGCAACGACAACTACAACCACAACCACTGAACATGAACACACAAAAAATCGCACTCGTCACCGGCGCCGGCAGCGGCATCGGCAAGGGCTGCGCCACCGCGCTGCTGCGTGATGGCTGGCAGGTCGTCTTCACCGGCCGCCGCGCCGAGGCCTTGCAGGCGGCGATCGCCGAAGCCGGCGATGCGGGTGCCCGCGCGCTCGCAATCCCGTGCGACGTGGGCGACGAGACCTCGGTCGCCGCGCTGTTCGACACGGTGCGCCAACGCTTCGGCCGGCTCGACCTGCTGTTCAACAACGCCGGCATTTCGGTGCCCGCGACCACGCCCGACGAACTGAGCGCCGCCGCCTGGCGCAGCGCGGTCGACACCAATCTGAACGGCGCGTTCTTCTGCCTGAGCGAAGCCTTCAAGCTGATGCGCAGCCAGAGCCCGCAGGGTGGCCGCATCATCAACAACGGCTCGATCTCGGCCCACGCGCCGCGGCCCGGCTCGATCGCCTACACCGCCACCAAGCACGCCATCACCGGCCTCACGCGCGCCGCTTCGCTCGATGGCCGGGCGTTCGACATCGCGGTCGGCCAGATCGACATCGGCAACGTGGCCAGCGACATGACCGAGAAGATGGTCAAGGGCGTGCCGCAGGCCGACGGTAGCGTGCGCCCCGAGGCGCGCATGGACCTGTCGGCCGTGACCGACAGCTTCATGGCGATGGCGCGCCTGCCGTTGTCGGCCAACGTGCTGTTCATGACGGTGATGGCGACCAAGATGCCGTTTGTCGGCCGCGGCTGACAGCGTCAGTCGGCAGGCCCCATCGGCACGCTCTGCGCCCGCTCCCCCGATCAGGAATCAAGATCATGACCAGCCTCGGATTCATCGGTGCCAGCGGCCTCATGGGCCACGGCATGGCGAAGAACCTGCTCGCCAAAGGCCACTCGCTGCAGCTCACCGTGCACCGCAATCGCGAGCGCGTGGCCGACCTGCTCGCCGCCGGGGCGGTTGAAGCGGCCTCGTTCGCCGCGATGGCGGCCGACTGCGAACTGGTGTTCGTGTGCGTCACCGGCTCGCCGGACGTGGAGGCCGCTGTGGGCGGGGCGCAGGGCCTGCTGGCGGGCGCGCGGCCCGGCCTCGTCATCGTCGATTGCTCTACCAGCGAGCCCGATTCGACGTCGCGCCTGCGCGAGCGCTGCGCTGTGGCCGGCGTCACCTTCGTCGACGCGCCGCTGACACGCACGCCGGTGGAAGCCGAGGCAGGCAAGCTCAACGTGATGATCGGTGCCGACGCCGCAATGTTCGCGCGCCTGGAGCCGGTGCTTCGCTGCTTTGCCGAAAACGTGTTCCATGTCGGCGCGCCCGGGGCCGGGCACATCGTCAAGCTGCTCAACAACTTCATCGCCCAGGCCATCTGCACCGCCACGGCCGAGGCCTTTGCGGTCGGCCAGCGCGCGGGCATCGACTTGAAAGGAGTGGTCGATGTGGTTTCAGCCGGCGGCGCGAACTCGGGCATCTTCCAGGCCATGGCCAAGACGCTGACGGGCGACCTGGCGGGCCTCAAGTTCGAGCTCGACAACGCGCGCAAGGACATTCGCTACTACACCCACCTGGCCGAAGGGCTGGCCATTCCCAGTCCGGTGGGCGACGCCGTGCACCAGGCATTGACGCTGGCCAGCGCGCTCGGCCATGGCAAGAAATTCGTGCCCTCGCTGGTCGAGGCGCAAGAGCAGCTCACCGGTGCACGCATCATTGCGCGCTGAACACGCCGCCTGGTTCAACTTGTTTTTGGAGTGACCGCATGACTGCAAGGCTGGCGGGAAAAACCGCCTTCATCACCGCCGCCGGCCAGGGCATCGGCCGTGCCACCGCGCTCGCGTTCGTGCGTGAAGGTGCGCGCGTGATCGCCACCGACATCAACGCCGACGCGCTCGAATCCTTGCGGGCCGAGAGCGGCTGCACAACGCAGCGGCTCGACGTGACCGATGCTGCGGCCGTGCTGGCTGCCGCCGCCTCGCACGGCCGGGTGGACGTGTTGTTCAACGGGGCCGGGTTCGTGCACGCGGGCAGCGTGCTCGACTGCACCGAAGCCGAATGGAGCTTCGCCTTCGACCTCAACGTGCGCTCGCAATTTCGCACCATCAAGGCCTTTTTGCCGGGCATGCTGGCCAACCAGGGCGGACGTGGCGGCGGCTCGATCATCAACATCGCCTCGGTGGCCGGCAGCCTCAAGGGCGCGCCGAACCGCTTCGTCTACGGTGCGACCAAGGCTGCGGTGATCGGCCTGACCAAGTCGGTGGCGGCCGACTTCATCGCCAAGGGCATCCGCTGCAATGCGATCTGCCCCGGCACGGTCGAATCGCCTTCGCTGCGCGAGCGCATCGCGGCCCAGGCGCAGGCCAGCGGCCAGACGCAGGCGCAAGTCGAAGCCGCCTTCATCGCACGCCAGCCGATGGGGCGGCTGGGCCGCGTCGAAGAAATTGCCGCGCTCGCGGTGTACCTGGCGAGCGACGAGTCTGCCTTCACCACCGGCACCACGCAGGTCATCGACGGCGGCTGGTCCAATTGAATCCACCTCAAAGCGAAGCTCCATGAAACTCTTGCGACACGGCCCCAAAGGGCAACAAAAACCTGGCCTCCTCGACGCCCAGAACCAGGTGCGCGACCTGTCGGCGCTGCTGCCCGACATCACGCCCGCCACGCTGTCGCCCGCGGGCCTGGCGGCGCTGCGCAGCGTGGCGGTCGACAGCTTGCCCGTCGTGCCGCCGGGCCTGCTCGGCGTGCCATGGACAGGCATGGGCAAATTCATTTGCATCGGCCTGAACTACGCCGACCACGCGGCCGAGTCGAACCTGCCGATTCCGAAGGAACCGATCCTGTTCATGAAGCCGATCAGCGCGGCGGTCGGTGCCAACCATGCCGTGGTGCTGCCGAAAGAGTCCCTCAAGAGCGACTGGGAGGTTGAACTGGGCGTGGTGATCGGCAGCACCGCGCGCTATGTATCAGAAGCCGACGCGCTCAACTTCGTTGCCGGCTACTGCGTCGTCAACGACGTGTCCGAGCGCGAATACCAGATCGAGCGCGGCGGCACCTGGGACAAGGGCAAGGGCTGCGACACCTTCGGCCCGGTCGGCCCCTGGCTGGTGACCGCCGACGAGGTGGGCGACCCGCAGCAACTCGGCATGTGGCTCGAAGTCAATGGCCACCGCTACCAGACCGGCAGCACCCGAACGATGATCTTCGGGGTGGCTCAACTGGTGAGCTACGTAAGCCGCTTCATGACGCTGTACCCCGGCGACCTCATCACCACCGGCACCCCGCCCGGCGTGGGCATGGGCGTCAAGCCGAGCCCGGTGTTCCTGAAGCCCGGCGACGTGATGCGCCTGGGCATCGACAAGCTCGGCGAGCAGCGCCAGGCGGTGCACGCCTGGGATCCGGGGTTGATCGACGCTTGATGACTGGGGCGGGCATGAAGAGACTTCTCTTTTCGTACCACCCCCATCCCAGCCTTCCCCCAGAGGGGGAAGGAGCCATTCCAAACCAGAGAGCCATTCAGTTCGGTGCCCGCAGTGATTGCTCCAGAAAGCGTTCCAGATGACCGTAGTAATCAGCCTGGTTCGCAGGGTCGAAGAAACCGTGGCCCTCTTCCGGGTAGGTGAGCTGCTCGATCACAACTCCG
>JAYVCL010000160.1:0-17701 GCA_043749975.1 Burkholderiales bacterium | reverse complement strand
TGGAGGCCGGGCGGGCCCACGCGGCGAACGAGAACCTGGCACGCCAGCAGTTCATCTCGGGCAATGCGCTGGAGACATCGAGAGCCACGCTGGAGGCCGCGCGCGCGCAGTTGAAATCGACCCAGGCGCAACTGGCCACGTCGAAGCTCGGGGTGCGCGAGGCCGCTCTGGCCGCGCCGATCAGCGGCATCGTCGGCAAGCGCAGTGTGTTGCCCGGCGAGAAGGTGAGTGCTGAACAAGAGGTGCTGACGGTGGTCGACCTGTCGGTGCTCGAACTGGTGGGCAACGTGGGCACGCACCAGGTGTCGATGCTGAAGCCGGGGCAGCCGGTGCAGGTGCTGGTCGAAGGGCAGGGCGGTGCAGTGACTGGCCGCCTCGACCGCATTGCGCCGATGGCCGAGAGCGGCAGCCGCGGCATTCGTGTGGTGGTGGCGCTGGCCAACCCGAACGAGGTGTTCCGCGCCGGTCAGTACGCCAGTGCGGTGGTGCAGATCGACGACAGCGCACCGCGCTTGACGCTGCCTGCCTCTGCCGTGGCACAGGCCTCGGGCCAGGACTATGTGTGGGTGATGGCGGGCGAGGGCGACAAGCGCACGCTGGCCCGCCGCACCGTCACCACCGGCCGGCGCGACACGGTGAGCGGCCGCGTCGAAGTGCTGCAAGGCGTGACGCCCGACACGCAGTTGCTGGCCGCCCGATTCGACAACCTGCGCGAAGGCGGGCGCGCCACGGTGGTGGCTGCGAAGCCTGCGCCTGCCGCGTCGGCGGCGCGTCAGCCGGCGCGCTGAAGGACTCGCCATGTGGATCACCAAAGTCTCGATCAACAACCCCGTCTTCGCCGTCATGGTGATGGTGGCGCTGTGCGTGCTCGGCCTGTTCAGCTATGCCCGCCTGGGCGTCGAGCAGATGCCCGACGTGAGCCCGCCGATGGCCTTTGTCAGCGTGACCTACCCTGGCGCTGCGCCCGAGGCGGTCGAGAACGAAGTGACGCGGCCGATCGAGTCGTCGCTGAACGCGATTGCCGGCGTCAAGATGATCCGCTCGAACAGCTACGAGGGCTACAGCGAGACGGTGGTCGAGTTCAAGCTCGATGCCGACATGACCCGCGCCATTCAGGAGGTGCGTGACAAGGTGGCGGTGCTGGCACCGAGCTTTCCGAGAGACGTGAAAGCGCCCAGCGTCTCGCGCTTCGACAACGAGATCGCGCAGCCGGTGGTCTCATTTGCGCTGTTGGGTGTGGACCGCAGCCGGCGCGAGCTGTCGCTGCTGGCCGACCAGACCATTCGCAAACGCCTGGAGCGCGTGGAAGGCGTGGCGCGGGTGCAGGTGGCTGGCCTGACGACGCGGCAGATTCGGGTCGACCTCGACCCGCAGCGCCTGCGCAGCTATGCGGTGACGCCGTCCGAAATCGGTGCGGCGCTGCGCGAAGCGAATGCCGACATGCCGGTCGGCCTGCTCAGCAATGCCAAGCAAGATGCCACCGTGCGCGTGGAAGGCCGCGTGCGCGACCCGAAGCAGTTTGCCAGTGTGGTGGTGGCCCGGCGCGGTGCGGTGGTGCTGACCCTGGCCGACCTGGGCACGATCACCGAGCGCGAACAAGAGCCCACCTCGATCTCGCGCGTCGACGGCGTCGCCTCGATCGGCTTCGACGTGTTCAAGATGCAGGACGCCAAAATCGTGCAGACCGGCGAGGCGCTGAAGAAAGCCGCCGATGAACTGCGCACCGGCCTGCCGCCTGGGGTCGAACTGAAAATCACCAACGCCGCCAGCGACTTCGTCAAAGACTCGCTCGACGGCGTCAAACGCACCCTGATCGAAGGCGCGGCGCTGACGGTGCTGATCGTGTTTTTGTTCTTGCATTCGTGGCGCAGCACGGTGATCACGGGACTGACCTTGCCGATCTCGGTGATCGCCTCGTTCATCGCCGTCAACGCCTTTGGCTTCACGCTCAACTTCATGACCATGATGGCGCTCAGCCTGTGCATCGGGCTGCTGATCGACGACGCCATCGTGGTGCGTGAAAACATCGTGCGCCACCTCGGCATGGGCAAGCGCCACGACCTTGCGGCGCGCGAAGGCACCGACGAGATCGGCCTGGCCGTGATGGCCACCACCTTCGCCATTTGCGCAGTCTTCGTGCCGGTGGCATTCATGAACGGCATCGTCGGCAAGTTCTTCTACCCGTTCGGCATCACCGTCACCGTGGCGGTGCTGGTGAGCCTGTTCGTCAGCTTCACGCTCGATCCGATGTTGTCCAGCGTGTGGCGCGATCCGCCCGGCGGCGACCCGCGGCACTGGCCGGTTGCCGGGGTGCTGCTGCGTGGCGTGGACCGCGCACTGGAGGCGCTGCATCGCGTGTATGCGCAGCTCATCGACTGGATTTTTTCAGACCGGCGCTGGCGCGTTTGGCTGCCCGCCATCAGCCCATTGCAAGCGCTGCGACAACGCAGCCTGGCACCGCTGCGGCTGCGAATGGCCAGCATCACCCCGCGCGGCGTCGTGGTGTGGACGGCGCTGGCGTCCTTGGCCGCGTCGTTCGGCATTGCCGGCTTCATCGGCTTCGAGGGCGTGCCGCAAACCGACCAGGGCTTCACGCAAGTCAACGTGACCCTGCCGGTGGGCACCAGCCTGCAACGCGCCGACGACAAGATGCGCCAGGTCGAAACCATCGTTCGCGAGTTGCCCGAGGTGAAGATGATTTCCACCTCGGTCGGCAGCAACGGCAAGGGCAACCTGAATATCGCCCTGAAGCCGCGCAGCGAGCGCAAGCGCAACCAGTTCCAGGTGCAAGACGACCTGCGCGAGCGGCTGGCCAAGATCCCCGGCATCGAAGTGGCGCTGGGCTGGAACCGGCCCATCTACGTCGCCGTGCTGGGGCCCGAGCCCGCCGTGCTGGACCGCATCACGCAAGACCTGTCCAAACGCATCGGAACCATCGAGGGCATCACCGATCTGGAAACCTCGGTCAAGCCGGGCCTGCCCGCGTACGCCGTGCGCCTCAAGCAGGATGCGATTCGCGAGATCGGCCTGACCGCAGCGCAGGTGGCAGCGGCGTTGCGCGCCTATGTGAACGGTGACGTGGCCACCACCTGGACCACGCCCGACGGCCAGCAGGTGGAGGTGCAGTTGCGATTGCCGCGTGAGCTGCGCGAGAACATCGGCCAGCTCGGCGACCTGCCGGTGGCCTACAGCAAGGACGGCACGCCGGTGGCGCTGTCACGGGTGGCCGACGTGGTGCCGATCGACAACCCCGAGGTCATCAAGCGCCAGAACCTGCAGCGCCGCCAGGCCATCTATGCGGGCGTCAAAGACCGCTCGGTGGGCGAGGTGAGCGCCGAGGTCGACAAGCTCACCAAGGCCACCCAACTGCCCGCTGGCTACAGCTTCGACATTCGCGGTGCGGGTGAAGAAATCGACGCCATCTTCAAGCCCATGATCGCGGCGCTGGGCTTGAGCGTGATCTTCATCTACGTCGTGCTGGCCAGCCAGTTCGGCAGCTTCGTCCAGCCGCTGGCCATCATGGCGTCGCTGCCGCTGGCGCTGATCGGCGTCTCGCTGGCGCTGCTGGTCACGGGCTCGACGATGAACCTGTTTTCGATGATCGGCCTGATCATGCTGATGGGCCTGGTGACCAAGAATGCGATTTTGCTGGTCGACTTCGCCAACCAGGCGCGCAAGGCCGGCGCCACGGTGGCGCAGGCGCTGTTGCAAGCCGGCCAGGTGCGCATGCGGCCGATCATCATGACCACCTCGGCGATGGTGTTCGGCATGCTGCCTTTGGCCTTGGCGCTGGACGAAGGCGGCGAGTTTCAGGCACCGATGGGCCGCGCCATCATCGGCGGCGTCATCACCTCCACCTTGCTCACGCTGGTGGTGGTGCCGGTGATCTGGTCGTACCTGGTGCGCGACGGCAAGCCGGTACCGCAGGCCGCGCCTGCGCTGATCGGCATGGGCGGTGCGATGGGCGCACCCATGCCGGCGTCGAAGGATTGAGCTTGCTGCCGAACTGCTGCCGAACGCCGCGTGTCGACTCGCCTTCGCTCAGCGTGGCGCGGCTGCAGCCAGCGACGACAGCACGATCTCGCCAACGTCGCTCTGCTCCAGCTTGACCAGGGCGTCGATGTGGTCGGCGGCCCAAGATGCGGCCACCTGCGACGCGGCGGTCGCGTGTTTGGAGGAAATCCAGCGCGACATGGAGACCAGCCCCGAGGGCGTCTCGATCAGCTCGTAAGACTGAAACCCGGGCTGCCGGCTGAATATCTCGAGCAGACCGCCGGGCGACTTGACGACGTCGACCACCTGCTCGAACGAACCGGACCTGAGCCGGAAAAACGCGACACGTGCATGCATTGCGCTACCCCTTTTGATCTCCCCTTTTGGGAGATAAGCTTGTTGAGTTTCAAACCCACACATGGAAGCTTTTATTGTGTGTCCGGTTGAACGCTTGGGTCAAGCCGAAGCCGAGCTGAAGCCGTACGCGTCGGGGTTGCCCTGGCCAAGCGCGTAAATGCCGATCAAGCCGGCAGCCACTGCCGCATAGCGAGCAACGAATCCTTCACGCAGCAGGCAATCAGACAGAAGGTGAAACGACAGCTCAGACCGGCGGTGGGCAAGCTCGACCAACCCTTGATGGCTCGAAGCGGCGATGTCCACGCGACAAGGAATGGGCCTTGCCGGCGGCGGCGTTGCAGAGCTCCGGCCCTTCGGCCCGTCCGAGTCCGCACAGGCGGCCCGGGAGCCGCGGGCCTCAGCCCCACCGAGCGGTTTGCATCCGGGTCCGCACACCAGGCCACTGTGCCCGTGCAACAAGGCCGTCTGTAGAGAAGCAGTCTGTTCCTTCGTGACGCTCTTCAACGCCAGAAATCCCCGGCTACCCGATCAGGCCTCGCTCGACGGCGGCTTCTTGACCCGGCGCAAAGTCTTCGGAGGTATGTGATTCAGACCTTTGAGAATCTCTGGAACCAATGGCTGAAGGTGTTCCATTCGGCTACTGAGAGCCTCCACGACGAGGATGGCAATTGGAAGCGCCGAAAGATTCTGTTGAAACTCGATGTTCTGGTCCATCGTCAAGAAGACATCAAACCTCGTGGCTGCCAGCGCAAGAAGTTTCCCGTTCTTGATGCCCGACCATCCGCTTCTGGGAACCGTTTCCGCCTGATGGCCCGCCAGCAGAGTGCCAAGACGTCGCGGGATGTCTTCGTCAAGCAGGATGCGCATCTGGCACCAATGCTGTGCGAGCTTCTTCCAGCACTGCCACTGCGAGTTCTCGACTCACTGAGGGAAAATCGTCAAGGAAGACCTCGAGCGGGTCACCTGCCTCCAAGTGGTCGAATAAGATCTTGATGGGTACTCGGGTACCGAAGAACACAGGCGTTCCGCTGTGAATCTCAGGGTCGACCGTGATGAGTTGTGCGTTCATGGAGTGACCCCGATGAATGGCTGGAAAAGCAGTGTACCGAAAGAGGTGGATTGCGCGAGGCCTACCGTTTGACCTAAGCGGCAGGCGAAGGGCGCAGCCTTTGTGACCGGGTGATGCGAGTCTTCCCTGGGGAAGGAATGACTGCCCCGCGTTTGGCTTTGCTGAAGTTGTATTCGTCACGCATGGTATCGGTCCGCCTCGCCTCGCCTCGCCTCGCCTCGCAGTGACTGGCCTTGCGAGCGGAAATCAGGCGCGTTCGCTCTTGGCGGTGGGTGTGGATGATCATGAGCACTCGGCCCAGCGCGTCGGTGCCCAAATTGACAAAGCGCTGTTCGCCTCGGGAGTCAGGGGTCTGCGATGGTGAAAGCCATCGGATCATGAAGTGCCTGCTCGGCTGGTCATCCTGTGGGTCCCGGTTCGCCGACCGGGTCGCAGGCCGAATCAGCTCTGCGCGTAGTCGGCCAGCGGCGGGCAACTGCAAAACAGGTTGCGGTCGCCGAACACGTTGTCGACCCGCCCCACCGGCGACCAATATTTGGACCGGCGCAATGAGGGCAGCGGGAACGCTGCCTGCTCGCGCGTGTAGGCATGCGGCCAGTCGGCGCGCAGCAGCGCTTCGGCGGTGTGCGGTGCAGCTTTCAGCGGGTTGTCGTCCTTCGGCCAGACACCGGTTTCCACTTTGCGAATCTCTTCGCGGATGGCGATCATCGCGTCGATGAAGCGGTTCAGCTCGTGCAGCGGCTCGCTTTCCGTCGGCTCGACCATCAAGGTGCCCGCCACCGGAAAGCTCAGCGTCGGCGCGTGAAAACCGTAGTCGATCAGGCGCTTGGCCACGTCTTCGGCGCTGATGCCCGAACTGTCTTTGAGCGGGCGCAAATCGAGGATGCACTCGTGCGCCACGCCGCCGCCTTTGAAGGCGTCGATCTGGCTGCTGTAGTGGATCGAGTAGTGGTCGGCCAGCCGCGCCGCCACGTAGTTGGCGCTCAGGATGGCCACCTCGGTGGCCGCCTGCAGCCCCTCGGCACCCATCATGCGCATGTACATCCAACTGATCGGCAGCACCGCCGCGTTGCCCAGCGGCGCGGCGCTGACGGCACCCACGCCGTGTGGCGTGACCTGGCCCGACGCGTGGTGCGCTGGCAAGAACGGCACCAGGTCTTGAACCACGCACACCGGGCCCACGCCGGGGCCGCCGCCGCCGTGTGGAATGCAGAAGGTCTTGTGCAGGTTGAGGTGGCTCACGTCGCCGCCGAACTCGCCGGGCGCAGCCACGCCCACCAGCGCGTTCATGTTGGCACCGTCCACATACACGCGCCCGCCGTGCTGGTGCACCAGGGCGCACAGCTCCTTGATGTGGGTGTCGAACACGCCGTAGGTGGACGGGTAGGTGACCATCACGGCGGCCAGCGCGGCGCTGTGCTGTTCGCACTTGGCGCGCAGGTCGGCCAGATCGACATTGCCGCTAGCGTCGCACTTCACCACCAGCACCTGCATGCCTGCCATCTGCGCGCTCGCCGGGTTGGTGCCGTGGGCCGATTCAGGAATCAGACAAATCTTGCGGGCGCTGTCGCCGCGCGAGGCATGCCAGGCTCGAATGATCAGCAGCCCAGCGTATTCGCCCTGTGAGCCGGCGTTGGGTTGCAGGCTGATGCCGGCATAGCCAGTGGCCTGGCACAGCCAGTCGCGCAGTTGTCGGTCCAACAGGGCATAACCTCCGAGTTGATTGGACGGCGCGAACGGGTGCATGTTCGCGAACTCCGGCCAGGTGATCGGGATCATCTCGCTGCTGGCGTTGAGCTTCATGGTGCACGAGCCCAGCGGGATCATGCATCGATCGAGCGCCAGGTCTTTGTCGGACAGGCTGCGGATGTAGCGCAGCATTTCGGTTTCGCTGTGGTGGGTGTTGAAGACAGGGTGCGTCAGGTACTTGCTGCTGCGGCGCAATGCGGTTGGAATCAACAGCTCGATGCCGTTGTCGAACTCGCTGACCTGCGGCAGTGCCTTGCCAGCCGCGGCGAACCACGACCACAGCGCGGCAATGTCGTCGCGCGTGGTGGTCTCGTCCAGGCTGATGCCCAACTGCGTGGGCGAGACCCGGCGCAAGTTGGCACCGCCTGCCAGGGCACGCGCCAAGATGCCGTCGGTGGCGGCACCGGTGTCGATCGTCAAGGTGTCGAAGGCGAACCGGTTGCTCAGCGTGTGGCCCAGCACCTGAAGGCCGCGCGCCAGCACGGCGGTGTAAGACGCTACCCGCTCGGCCATGCGCCTGAGGCCCTGCGGCCCGTGGTACACGGCGTACATGCTGGCCATCACCGCCAGCAGCACCTGCGCGGTGCAGATGTTCGAGGTGGCCTTCTCACGTCGAATGTGCTGCTCGCGCGTTTGCAAGGCCAGCCGATATGCAGGCTTGCCGTTCGCGTCGACGCTGACGCCCACCAGGCGGCCAGGCATCGAGCGCTTGAACTCATCGCGACACGCCAGGTAGCCCGCGTGCGGCCCGCCGGCACCCATCGGCACCCCGAAGCGCTGCGTGTTGCCCACCACGATGTCGGCACCGCAGTCACCGGGCGGCACCAGCAAGGTCAGCGCCAGCAGGTCGGCGGCGACGATGCAGGCTGCGCCCTTGGCGTGCGCGGCATCGGCGAACGGCCGCAGGTCGTGCAGCATGCCTTGTGTGGACGGGTACTGCGCGATGACGGCAAAGCAGTCGTGCGCCTGCATCAGTTGCGCTGCGTCGCCCACCAGCACGTGCAGACCCAGCGGCTCGGCGCGCGTGCGTATCACTTCGATGGTTTGCGGATGGCAGTCGTCGGCCACGATCACGGTGTCGCTCTTCGACTTGACACTGCGCTTGGCCAAGGTCATGGCCTCGGCTGCCGCGGTGGCTTCGTCGAGCATCGAGGCGTTCGAGATGGCCATGCCGCTCAGCTCGCACACCAAGGTCTGGAAGTTCAGCAGCGCTTCCAGCCGACCCTGCGAAATCTCGGCCTGGTAGGGCGTGTAGGCGGTGTACCAGGCCGGATTTTCCAGCACGTTGCGCAGGATCACGCCGGGCGTGTGGGTGCCGTGGTAGCCCTGGCCGATGAAGCTCTTGAGGACCCGGTTCTTGCCCGCGATTGCTTTCAACTCGGCCAGCGCCTGCGCTTCGCTCAACGGCGCCGGCAGCGCCATCGGCGCACTGCGAGCGATGGCGCGCGGCACGATGGTGTCGATCAGTGCACGACGCGACGCGACGCCGATCTCGCTCAGCATGTGAGCCTCGTCGTCGGCACTCGGGCCGATGTGGCGTGCCACGAATTCGGACGCGTTTTCCAGCTCGGCGAGTGGCTTGTGGGCAGACATCAACATGGGTTCTTTCAGAAAAATTCAAGCACTGCGCATCAGGCTTCTTTGACGAGCAAATCGTAGGCCGGCGCGTCCATCAACTGCTCGAACTCGGCCATGTCGGCCACGCGCACCTTCATGAACCAGCCGGTGCCCAGCGGGTCGGTGTTGGCCAGCGACGGGTCGGCGCGCAGCGCTTCGTTTACTTCCACCACTTCGCCGCTGACCGGCATGTACAGGTCGGCTGCCGCCTTCACAGACTCGACCACGCCGGCCACATCGCCCTTCTTGAAGCTGCTGCCCACGACAGGCAGGTCGACGAACACCACATCACCCAGCGCGTCTTGCGCGTGCAGCGTGATTCCCACGGTGGCCGCGTGGTGGTCTTCGATGTTGATCCATTCGTGGTCGGGGGTGTACATGGTGGTCATCTGACGTCTCCTGTGTGGGTGGATGTTGAAGAGAGATTGAAACGGCTCAGCCGCGAAAATAGCGGTGCGGTGCGAACGGCAGGCCCGTCACCCGCATCGGCCAGTGCTTGCCACGCACTTCGGCATACACCTCGTGGTTCACGATGGCGTGGTTCATGGCCAGGTAGGCCATCGCGATGGGCTGGTTGACGGTGGGCGACAGCGTGCCGCTGGTCACATGGCCGAGCTTGCGGCCGCGCCCATCGAAAACATGCGCACCCTCGCGCACCGGCACCCGCTCCAGTCCCGCCAGGCCAACGCGCTTGCTCGCCACACCGGTGGTCAATTGCCCGTCGATCACGTTGGCTCCGGGGTAGCCGCCAGCGCGCGCACCGCCGGCACGGCGCACCTTTTGAATCGCCCAGGTCAGGCCGGCTTCAACCGGTGTGGTGGTGGTGTCGATGTCATGGCCATACAGACACAGGCCGGCTTCCAGGCGCAGCGTGTCGCGTGCTCCCAACCCGACGGGTTTGACCTCGGGTTGTGCCAACAGGGCGCGCGCCAATGCCTCGGCCTGGTCGGCGGGCACCGAAATCTCGAAGCCGTCCTCGCCGCTGTAGCCGGATCGCGTGACGAAGCAGTCGGCACCGTTCAGCCTGGCGTTCATGCCGGTCATGAAGGTGAGCCTGGCCACGTCGGCGTTCCAGCGTGACAGTGCGGCCACCGCCTTCGGGCCTTGCAGTGCCAGTAGCGCCTGCTCGGGCAGCGGCTGCACGCTGCAGCGGTGGCCGATGTGGGTGAGCAGGTGTTTCGCATCGGCGTGCTTGCAAGCCGCGTTGACGATCAAGAGCAGGTCTGCCTCTCGCCGCGTGATCATCAGGTCGTCGAGGATGCCGCCGTGGGCATTCGTGAACATCCCGTAGCGCTGCCTGCCCAGCGCCAGACCGAGCACGTCGACCGGCACCAGCGACTCCAGTGCGCGCGCTGCGTCGTCACCGGTCAAACGCAACTGGCCCATGTGCGACACGTCGAACAGCGCCGCCGATTGGCGACAGTGCGTGTGCTCGGCAATGATGCCGCCGGGATAGCTCACCGGCATGTCATACCCCGCAAACGCCACCATCTTGGCACCCAGTTCGAGGTGCAGCGCGTGCAGGGGGGTCTTCAGCAATTCGGTGGTGGTCATGACAGTCTCCCAGGGCGATCTCTGAACCGGCCCAGCGTCATCGAGTCGACGCTGTGCCGGGGATGCCCTGACTGTCCGCTTTACCTGAGAGATTTGCAGCCCCCTATGACAGATGGCCGCTTGCCCCTTCGGTGGACCCACTCGGGGTGGGCCTCTCTCCAGTGAGGAACGCCGCCTTTGCAGGCCGCGCTTGTCAGTCCTTTTGCCTGAGCGTTCGTGACCGTCTACCCAACCGGCCCTGCGCCTTCGGCGGCTTCTCGGGGAAGCTCTCTCCTGACGGCGCAAAGTGTAGCAGCGGCCATCGTGCACAGCCTCGGCGCATCGGGTATCGTGGTGTTACAAGATGCCCCACAACGCCCCGCACGCCCCGCCATGACCTCCACCCTGTCCGCCGACCCGCTGGTGCTGCATTCACGTGACGAGCGCGGCGTTGTCACGCTCACGCTGAACCGCCCGCAAGCCTTCAACGCCTTGTCTGAGGCGATGCTCGCGGCGTTGCAGGCGCAGCTCGACGCGGTGGCCCGGGACGACACCACCCGCGTGGTTGTGCTGGCGGCCGCCGGCAAGGCTTTTTGCGCCGGCCACGACCTGAAAGAGATGCGCGCCGAGCCGTCGCTGGCCTACTACCAGCGCTTGTTTGCGCAATGCACGCAAGTGATGCTGAGCCTGCAAAAGCTGCCGCTTCCGGTGATCGCCAAAGTGCAGGGCATCGCCACCGCAGCCGGTTGTCAACTGGTGGCGATGTGCGATTTGGCGGTGGCAGCCAGCAGCGCAAGGTTTGCGGTCAGCGGCGTCAACCTCGGCCTTTTTTGCTCGACGCCCAGCGTGGCGCTGTCGCGCAACCTGAGCCGCAAGGCGGCGTTCGAGATGCTGGTCACGGGCGACTTCATCGATGCGGCGCAGGCCCTTGAGCAAGGTTTGATCAACCGCGTGGCCGCACCGGATGAAGTCGATGCCGTGGTCGAGGCCTTGGTCGCCGCCATCGTCAGCAAGCCCCGAGTCGCGGTGGCGATGGGCAAAGCCCTGTTCTATCGGCAACTCGAAGTGGGCATCGAAGCCGCTTATTCCGATGCGGGCCAGACCATGGCTTGCAACATGATGGACGCGAGCGCGCTGGAAGGCGTTCAGGCGTTCATCGACAAGCGGAAACCAAGTTTCAAGTGAATTGCCGCTTCCCCGCTTGAGCAGCAAGCGGCGATTCAGCAGCGCGGCCCCTCACAAGGCCCGCGAAATCACTTCCTTCATGATCTCGTTGGTTCCGCCGTAGATGCGCTGGATGCGCGCGTCCACGTACATGCGGCCGATCAAATACTCGTTCATGTAGCCGTAGCCGCCGAAGAGCTGCAGGCACTCGTCGACCACCTTGCACTGCATGTCGGAGGCCCAGCACTTGGCCATCGACGCGGTCACGGTGTCGAGCGTGCCGGCCAGCAGTTTGGCGATGCAGTCGTCGATGAAGCTGCGTGCCACCTTGGTGATGGTGGCCACTTCGGCGAGCTTGAATTTGGTGTTCTGGAAATCGGCCACGCTCTGGCCGAAGGCCTTGCGCTCGCGCACGTAGTCCAGGGTGGCGGCCAGCGCGCCTTCCATCGCGGCCACTGCGCTGACGCCGATGATCAACCGCTCGTATGGCAGGTCGCTCATCAGCTGGAAGAAGCCCTGGCCTTCGACACCGCCGAGCAGCATGTCGGTGCTCACGCGCACATCGTCGAAGAAGAGTTCGCAGGTGTCTTGCGCCTTGAGGCCGATCTTGTCCAGCAAGCGGCCGACGCGGTAGCCGCTCAGTCCCGCGGTTTCTACGATCAGGATCGAGGTGCCGCGCGCGCCCTGTGTCGGGTCGGTCTTGACCACCAGCAGCACCAGCCCGGCCAGGAAGCCGTTGGTGATGAACGTCTTCGAGCCGGTGACGATGTAGTCGTCCGCATCGCTGGCCCGCACGGCGCGGGTGCGAATGCCCTGCAGGTCAGAGCCGGCACCGGGTTCGGTCATCGCGATGGCACCGACCAATTCACCCCGGCACAGGCGTGGCAGGAAGCGCGCCTTTTGGTCGGTCGTGCCGTGGTTCAGCAGGTAGTGCGCCACGATGCTGTGCACCGAGCTGTTGAAGCCGGTCAGGCTGCGTCGCGCGGTTTCTTCGTAGAGGATGGCCTCATGTCGAAAGTCGCCGCCACCGCCGCCGTGTTCAGCCGGAATGTCGGCGCACAGCAGGCCCAGTTCACCGGCCTTGCGCCACAGCGCGTGGCCCACATGGCCGCGCTGCCGCGCCGCTTCGTCGTCGGGCAGCATTTCTTGATGGATGAAGCGTACGACCGTGTCGCGGTAGCTTTCCAGCTCGGCGTCCATCCAGGCGGGGCGAAAGTCGATCGGCATGCGGGGCTCCGTGATTTCGATATTGAACCTGTTTTTTCGTCGCGATGGGTTTCATGCCGCCTCGGCTGAACGAGGCGCCGGTGATGAACAGGTCGACGCCTTCGGCCGCACCCCGTCCACCCGCAGCGTGGTGCCGCTGATGAAATTGGCCCCCGGGCTGAGCATTCATTGCGGGCGGGACGCCGGTTGCCGATGCGGACGGCATGCGAAGTGCGACGGTCATGACTGGCTTCTTCCGCTTGAAGCAAGTGCAATTACACAAAGCGCTTGCTCTGCGTAGTGTCTATGCTTTTTCGCGTCCGTCGATCAAGCGCTTTTCGACATGCCACCACCCAGATCAAGCGTTCAACAGCCTCGCGACCTCATACATCACGGATCCGCTCAAGGCGAGAACCACCACGAACAAAAGCACCAGCATGACGAGGCCCTTTGTGGGCGAGCGCCGCAGGGATTTCTTGCGTGACTCGGGCAGCGGGTCGAACCACGACTCGGTCGGTGCGCAGGTGGACGGGGCAAACGCGCTGTGGCGTTCCTCGCGGGGCTCGTCGTCCCAGGTGAAAACATGAGGTCTCTTTTTCATGTGGCCATTGTTCAAGTGCGAACAAATTGGCACCAGACCCCGAATCGGTGGCACCGGCGCCGCAGCGCCCCCTCCAATCGAGGGGAAGCGCACACGGCTGAACACCGATGAAGGTCGATGAAATCCGCGTCAGCGCCGAGCGCCGCCGCGCATCTGCCACAGCGGCTTCTTGCCTTTGAGCTGCCGCTCGATGCCGTCGTTGAGCCGGCGGCGCATGTCGAGCACCGCGTCCAGGTGGCCGTAAACCTCGGGAAAGCGCAGGTCCAGCCACAACCACAGCGTGCATGAGCGCAGCGCCTGCTCCATCCGCTCCAGGCGGCTGTGTTCGTCCACCTCTTGCAAGAACCACGGCGTGCCGGCCTTGCCGGTCAGTGCATGGCTGTGGGTCCAGCTCAAGAATTCTTGCACCTGCGATTCGGTGCGGCTGTCCACCGGTGCCTGCGCATACGTGAAGCGCTGCTTCAGCGACAGCGTCGCGGCGCTCACATCCAACTGCGCGGCCAGCTCCAGCATCTGCTCCAGCTTGGCGACTTCGAAGTGCGCGTTGTCGAGCTGCAACTGGTCCATGAAAACACCCAGCACTTCGCGCAGTTTGGTCAGCCCCAGGCGCGACGAAATGGTATCGATGTGCCAGCCGTTGGGTGCCACCGGCGCCTTGAAGTCGCGCGGCGCACGTGGCGTTTTCGGCAGCAGCTCTTTCAGCGTCTTGGCGGCCGTGGGCTCGGCTTCACGCAGCACGCCGACGAAGCCTTCGTCGTGCATGCCGTAGCGCCCGGCCCGGCCTGCGATCTGGTGCACTTCCGATTCGTTCAGCGTGCGGTCGCCCACGCCGTCGAACTTGGTCATGGTGCTGAACAGCACGCGGCGAATCGGCAGGTTCAGTCCCATGCCGATGGCATCGGTGGCCACCAGAATGTCGGACGCGCCATGGGCGAAGCGCTCGGCCTCGCGCCGCCGCACTTCGGGCGGCAGGGCGCCATAGATGACCGACACCGGATGCCCGCTGGCACCGATCTGGTCGCGCAACATCAGCACTTCGCGGCGGCTGAAGGCCACCACTGCGTCGCCTTTGTGCAGCGCCGAAATCGGCACCGGCCCGGGCAGCAGTTGCACATGCTGCTTGCGCTCGAAGTGCCGCACCTCGCACTTTTCGCCGCACAGGCCGAGCAGGTTTTCGAGTGCGGGCACGGCGTAGGCCGAGCAAATGATGATCACCTCATTCGCCGGCACTGCCACGATGGCCTGCGTCCAGGCCCAGCCGCGCGACTCATCGAAAATCATCTGCGCTTCGTCGATCACCGCCACTTCGATGGGCTTGTTGGTGCCGACCATTTCGATGGTGCTGGAGACGACGCGCGCACCTTGCGCCGGCACGTTTTCTTCACCCGTCAGCAGCGAGCAGGGCACGCCGCGCGCGACCAGGCGGTCGCGCCCTTCGAGCGCCAGCAAACGCAGCGGTGCCAGGTAAGCACCGTTGCTGGCCTTGGCCAGGCGCTCGAAGGCGGCATGTGTCTTGCCGCTGTTGGGCGGGCCGACATACAGCATCACGCTGCGTTGCAGGCGGCGCGCTTTCTCGAAGGTGTCCGGGTAGCCCTGAAACGCCAACTCGGTGCTCAAGCCGTTCAAGGTGTCCAGCTCGGCCACGCGGTGCTCCCAGCGGTCTTGTGCGCGGGTGCACGCCGCTTTCAGCGTGTCCAGCGGCTGCGGGGTGGCGCATTCGGCCTGAAAGCGCGGCAGCAGCGAGCCGATCTGCTTGACGTTGCCCGATTCGCTGCGCGCCAGCAACTGCTCCAGGTGCGCTGTCAGCTCGGCTGCTTGTGAGTAGGCGGGCGGCGGACCGAGCGCGGCAAGCAGCGCGGCCTGGTCGCCGCTGCGATAGAAGTTCCACACCGCAGCCGACGCCAGCGGCACGCGAAACGCCACCGGAACCTTCCAGCCGGGCATGGAAAGCGGCAGCGAATGCGTGACCAGGCGTTCCCAGCCGCCGCCCTTGCGCGAGATGCCCAGTGTGTCGAGTGCGGCGCTGCGCTGCGTCATCAGCGCGCGCACCTCGCGGCCGGTGCCGACCGCGTCGAGGTGGCGCAGCGCGTCGTCCATTTCATGCGGGGCGATCCAGCGGCTGGGCCGCGCTCCGGCCGCGGCCTTTTGCAGCAGGATGTAGCCGAGCATGTCGAGGTGCTCTTCGAAGCCCGGCGCGCCTTCAGCCATGAAGTCGGCCGGCTTGACCACCTGCGGCAGGTTGTAGGCCGCCTGGCGAATGACTATTACCTGATCGTGCGTCAGGTGCGGCGGCACCCGGCTGGCGTGGCGGGTGTGGGGCAGGCCGAAGGTGTCTGGCTTGGGGGCGGTCGCTGTCATTCAGGAAGGAGTCGCAGAAGCGTGGAAATACGGCGCGATGATAGGACCGGGATCGCTCCCTCCACCGCCACGAGCACCGACATCAAGTCAATCTCGCGATCTCGTCTGCACTGAATCCCGCGGCCAACCGCGCCTGCACGTTGTACGGCGGCCTCGAACGCGGCGCATCGTGTTGCCGTGCCAGCACCGCGTAGTGCGCCACCGGGTCGAGCCCCTCGCGCTCACACAGCCAGCGGTACCAGTGGTTGCCGATGGCGACATGGCCCACCTCGTCGCGCAGGATGATGCCCAGAATCTGCACCGCCCGCGCATCGCCGGCCTTGACGAATTTGGCTTGCAAGGGCGGCGTGGCATCCAACCCGCGCGCCTCCAGCGTGCGCGGCACCAGGGCCATGCGCGCCAGCACGTCGTGCGCGGTTCGCTGCGTCATCACCCACAAGCCGTCGTGTGCATCGAAGTCGCCGTAGTCGAAACCGATGCTTTGCAGGTGCTCGCGCAACAGCGTGAAGTGCAACGCCTCTTCGCTCGCGACCCGCAGCCAGTCGCGATAAAACTGCGGCGGCATGTGGGGGAAGCGCCACGCCGCATCGAGGGCCAGATTGATCGCGTTGAACTCGATGTGCGCTATCGCATGCAGCAAGGCGGCCTTGCCTTCGAGCGTGAAGGGTGATCGCGTGGGCACGTCTTTGGGTGGCACCAGGCGGGGCAGGGCGGGGCGGCCGGGCAGGGCGTGGGGCTCGACAAGGATTGCGTCGGCATCGGTGGGGAGTTGCGCGATTGCCGCAAACAGCGCACGGGTTTGGGCGGCTTTCTGCGCGGGGTCTGCCAGGCACAAGACCTGCAGGGCACGCTCGCGAGAGGTGGTGATCTTCATCCGTAGAATTATGGGCTCGACCGCTCGATTGACCGCCATGTCCCTCTACCAACTCGACACCTTCACCCCACGCCTGGCCGACACCGCCTGGGTCGCCGAAAGCGCGCAGGTCATGGGCAATGTGGAACTCGCCGCCGACACGAGTGTGTGGTTCAACGCGGTGTTGCGCGGCGACACCGAAGTGATCCGTGTCGGGCGCGGCTCGAACATCCAGGACAACAGCGTGGTGCATGCCGACATCGGCTTTCCGGTGACGATCGGCGAGAACGTGACCGTTGGTCACCATGTGATGCTGCACGGCTGCAGCATCGGCGACGGCTCGCTGATCGGCATTCAGGCGGTGGTGTTGAACGGCGCCAGGATCGGCAAGCACTGTCTGGTGGGCGCTGGCGCGCTGGTGACCGAGGGCAAGGAGTTTCCCGACGGCTCGATGATCTTCGGCTCGCCCGCCAAGTGGGTGCGTCAACTCACGGCCGAGCAAATAGCGGAGCTGGACCGCAGCGCCCAGCACTATGTCGAGAACGCCCGGCGCTTCAGGGCCGGCCTCAAGAAGATCGGCTGAGATGTGAGTGAACTGAACAAATTCATCTTCGAAGGCGTGGCCGTGCGCGGCATGCTGGTGCGCCTGACCGACGGCTGGCAAGAGGTGCTGCGCCGACGCCAGCAAGCCGACACCAGCTTCCCGCAACCCGTGCGTCGACTGCTCGGCGAGATGGCTGCAGCCGGTGTGCTGATGCAGGCCAACATCAAGTTCAACGGCGCGCTGGTGTTGCAGATGTTCGGCGATGGCCCGGTCAAGCTGGCGGTGGCCGAGGTGCAGCCCGACCTGGCGTTTCGAGTCACCGCCACGGTCATCGGCGAGGTGCCGGCGCACGCGCAACTCGAAGCCATGTTGAACGTGCACGGCAAGGGCCGCTGTGCCATCACGCTGGACCCGAAAGACAAGTTTCCCGGCCAGCAGCCCTATCAGGGCGTGGTCTCGCTGCACGGCGACCAGCGCGAGCCGCTGCGAAAACTCAGCGAGGTGCTCGAGCACTACATGCTGCAGTCCGAGCAACTCGACACCAGGCTGATCCTGGCCGCGAACGACACGGTGGCCGCGGGCTTGCTGATCCAGCGCCTGCCGGTGCAGGGCGACGGCAACCTGGCGGGTGCGCGCGAGGGTGCGGTGACCAGCGCG
>JAYVCL010000159.1:0-4981 GCA_043749975.1 Burkholderiales bacterium | reverse complement strand
ACCTGCGGCGGAATGCGCGTGGGCTCGACCGTGTAGCAGTAGCCGCCGGGCTGGCCGATGGAGCCGACGATGGCGTTCAGCAGAATGACCGCGCGGTCGGCGTTGAAGCCGTTGTAGTGCGCACCCGAGCCACGGTTGGTGAACGCCACGGCGGCAGGCGCGGCACGCGCAAATTCAAGCGCCACGCGGCGGATGTCGTCGGCAGCAAGGCCCGAGACGCCCTCGGCCCACTCGGGCGTGTAGCGCGCGATCCAGGCGGCCAGATCGTCGGCGCGCACATTGCTCCAGGTGTCGAGCCATTCGCGGTTGTGCAGGCCCGCCGCGATGATGGCGTTGCCCATCGCCAGCGCAATCGCACCGTCGCTGCCGGGGATGGGCGCAAACCATTCGTCCGCGCGGGCGGCAGTGTTGGACAGGCGCACGTCGAAATACACCAGCTTGGCGCCGTTGTCGAAGCGGCCGCGGATGATGCGTTTGGCAGCGTGGATCGCGCCCTGGTGCGCTTCGTAAAAATTGGCACCGAAGTCGATGATGTACTTGCTGCGCTCGAAGTCGCCCGACTCCCAATCGGTTTCGCCCAGGCTCACGTAGTTGGCCGCTCTTTTGTTGGATGAACAGATGGCGCGGTGGTTGAACAGCGACGGCGAGCCGATGGCGTTCATGAAACGTCCCATCTCTTCAGACAACCGCGAGCGGCCGATGTGAATCGCCACCTGTTCGGGCTTGCCCTCGGCCATGGCCTTGCGGATGCGCGTGGCTATCTCGTCGTGCGCCTCGTCCCAGGTGATGCGCTTCCACTGGCCCTTGCCGCGCGCTCCCACACGCTTCAGCGGGTACAGCAGCCGCTCGGGGTAGTTGTTGATCGTCGGCCCCGACTGGCCCTTGGCGCACAGCGACTTGCCGTTGTTCGGGTCTTCCGGGTTGCCGCCCACCTTGACCAGTTTGCCGTCGATCACGTAGCCCTGAATGCCGCACGCGGTCGAGCAGTTCAGGCACACGCTCTTGACGATGGTGGCGCGGCTGTAGTCGTTGTGCAGTCGCCCCTTGCCGCTGGGCCGGCGCACCGCCTTGCGCTGGCCATAGGGTGTTTTGCTGCGGTTCCACCACGCGGCCTGCGCGTCGTCGGGGGTCAGCAAAATGGTTTCGCCAACGGCCAGGGTGGCCAATGCGCCGAAGCCGCGCTTGATCGCGTCACGGCGCTTCATGCCTTGCTCTCCCCGGGGTTGTATTGGGTGACGTTCTTGCCCGGATCGACACGCGCCCACAGCACGCGTTTTTTCTTCGGAAACATCGGCTCCAGTGCGGTCCAGGTTTCGATCTCGTAGCTGTACGGATCGTGCACATGGCCCTTCGGGATCTTGGCTTCCATCTCGGTGCGGTGGCCGCGATAACTCACCGAAGGCAGCGTCTTTTCCTCGGGCTTGAGCACCTTGGTCTCGCTGCCGTGTTTGGCCATGAACTGCGAGTAGGGCGAGGCGGCGTCATTCGCATCGCCGAAGTGAAACACCTCGGCCGGGCAGGTCTCGACGCAGGCAGGCTCCATGTTGGCGTCCAGCCGGTGCGAACAGAAGTCGCACTTGTCGGCCACGTCGTTTTCGTCGCAGCCGATGGCCGCATACGGGCAGGCGGCTTCGCAGTCACCGGCGTGATCGCATTTGTCGGGGATCACGCGGACGATGCCGTCGGCACCGCGTTCGATCGCATCGTGCGTGCAGGCCTTCAGACACGGCGTGTCTTCGCACTGCATGCACAGCGTGGGCAAAAAGAAGCGCTGGGTCTTGGGGAACTTGCCGGTTTCCCAGTAATACACCTTGGTGCGAAAGCGGCCCAGCGGCACCGAGTTCTCGACCTTGCAGGCCACCGAACAAGCATGGCAGCCGATGCAACGCTCCACGTCGAGCGCCATCTTCCAGCGCGGGGTTTTTCCGGTGTCGGGGTTAACGGGCACCACGGCGCACCTCCCGATGCAGGCTGACAAGACGAGCCAATGTAGCGTGCGCCAGCGCCGCTTCGGGCACGCTTCACCCCTTTGAAAGATGCGGTCATTTTTGGCAAATGCCTTGATCGAGGGGGCTTTGCTTCTGAGCGATGATTTGACTTCTAGCCGGGCTCCTGAGCAGTCTTCCACCCTGGGTGCGGTGTCTGCCTCTGTTTCAATTTGGATGGGCTTTCACGCATGATTTCGAACACCTCTCTTTTGAGCCCATCTTGTGTCTGGCCGATGCGCTTGACCCAGGGGCTGCTGACCGCCTTGGCCATGTCGGGCTGCGCCATCCTCAATCCGCCGCCGGCGGCGCCGGTTGCCGCGGCGGTTGCCGCGCCCGCACCGGGTGCGTCTGCGTCGGCGGTGCCATCGAGGTTTGTCTCGGCGGTAGCACCTGCGGCGGCTGCCTCAGCTTCCGTTGCGGGACGCCCCGATGCCGCACCGGTGCGCCCCTTCGACGAAGTGATCAAAGGCGCAACGCAGCAGGCCGGCTTCGTGCCGGTGTGGCGCAAGGACGAAAAGGTGTGGCTGGAGCTGCCGCTCGAACGCCTGGACCAGCCGTTCATGTTCTCGATCAATGTGTCGCACTCGGTCGGCGAGCGCGGCCTGTACGGCGGCCAGATGGGGCCGTCTTGGCTGGTCATGTTTCGCAAGATCGGCAGCAACCAGGTGCAGCTCGTGGCCCTGAACAGCGACTACACCGCGACCAATGCGCCGATGAAGGCGACCATCGAGCAGGCGTTTTCGCACAGCCTGCTGGGCTCGACGCCGATTGCCAGCGCGCCACACCTGCAGCGCAAATCGGTGCTGATCGACGCCAACTTCTTGCTGTCGGACATTGCCGGCTATTCCACCTTGCTGGAGCAGGCCTATCGCATGCCTTATGGCCTGGATCGTGGCAACTCGTTCTTCGAGAAAATTCGCGTCACCACCGACCTGACCACGCTGAACACGCGCATCCACTTCGCCACCGCGCGGCTGCCTGCGCCCCCGCTGGTTCCGGGCCTGGTGCCAGCGCCAGCGCCGCCAAGCACCGTGCCCGACCCGCGCAGCTTCTTCGTGGGCTTCGTCTACAACTTCGCCAAGCTGCCCGACCTGGCCATGGCAGCCCGCAAGACCGACCCGCGCCTGGGCCACTTTTTTGAGGTCGTCACCGACCTCAGCACCGACATCAAGGCCAACCCACGGCTGCACTACGTGAAACGCTGGCGGCTGGACAAGGCAGACCCGCAGTCGGCATTGTCAGAACCCAGCCAGCCCATCGTGTATTGGTTGGACAAGAACATTCCAGTCGTCTACCGCGAATCGGTGAAGGCCGGCATCCTGGAATGGAACAAGGCGTTCGAGAAGATCGGCTTCAAAGATGCCATCGTCGTCAAGCAACAGCCTGACGACGCCGACTGGGACAACCTGGACGCGCGCCATGCGTCGATCCGCTGGTTCGTCGGCACCGACGCCAGCTTTGCGCGCGGCCCCAGCAACAGCGACCCGCGCACCGGCGAAATTCTGGACGCCGACATCGCCATGAGTGATGTGTTCGGCCGCGGTTCGCGCCGATTGATCTCTGAAGAGGTCGGTGCCACGCTGGGCTTCGCTGCGTTGTCCGCTGTCGGAAACCAGCGCCAGCATGCGGAGTTTTGCGACTACGCGCATGCGGCTTCGTCTGAGATGGACTTTGCGATGGACCTGCTCGAAGCGCGCGGCGACATCGAGCCCGACAGCCCCGAAGCCGATGCCTTTGCGCAGGCCAGGGTCAAAGACACCATCATGCATGAGGTGGGCCACACGCTGGGCCTGAAGCACAACTTCAAGGGCTCGACCGTGGTCAGCCGTGCGCAACTGCAAAACGCGTCGTTCACCGAGCAGAACGGCATCTCGGGTTCGGTGATGGACTACAACGGCTTCAACCTGCCGCTGGCCGGCGAGCGCAAGGCCAGCTTCAACAACACCACGCTCGGGCCCTACGATTACTGGGCCATCGAGTACGCCTACAAGCCGATCGACGCCACCACCGAGACGGCCGACCTGGAGCGCATTGCTGGCCGCAGCACCGAGCCCTTGCTGGCCTATGGCGACGACGCCGAGGCAGGTGGCGGCCGCGGCAACGACGGCATCGACCCGCTGGTGAACCGCTTCGACCTGGGCGACGACCCGCTGGCCTACTACCAAAAGCGCTTGCTGTTGTCGCGCGAACTGTGGCAGCGGGTGCAAGACCGCACCCCCCGTGCGGGCGACGACGCCACCCGCCAGCGCCGCGTGCTGTTGAGTGGTTTCCGCCAACTTGGCCGCGCCTCTGAGCTGGTGGGCAAGTACGTGGGCGGCATGTACACGCAGCGCGATCTGCCGGGCACCACCCAACGGGCTGCCTACACCCCGGTGGAGCCGGCCAAGCAGCGCGAAGCCTTGCAGTTCTTGGCCAAGGGCTTGTTCGCATCAGACAGCTTCCGCTTCAAACCGCAGTTCCTGGCGGGCCTGTCACCCGACTACAACGAGTGGGATCGCGGCGGGCCGGTGAGCATTCCTGCGGCCGTACTGCAAGTGCAAGTCGTGGCGCTGGACCGGCTGTTGAGCGCGGGCACCGCGTCGCGCCTGCTCGACCTGCCTTCGTATGTGCCGGTGGCGAACAGCCGCAGCATCATCTCGCTGTCCGAGGTCTACGCCACCTTGCAAAGCACGGTCTGGAGCGAGCTGAAAAGCGGCACCGAGATCGACCGCATGCGTCGCAACCTGCAACGCGAACACCTGAAACGTGTGCAAGCCCTGCTGACCCGGGGCTCGGCCTCGTTGCCACCCGACGCCTTGAGCCTGGTGCGCCTGAACGCCAACGCATTGCAATCCGAGTTGCGGCGCGCGGTGGGCAACCGCACGCTGTCGATCGAAAGCCGCGCGCATGTGCAAGACAGCCTGGCGCTGCTGACCGAGGCGCTGCGCGCGTCGATGGTTCGCGGCTAGACCATCGGCGCGCTGTGTGCGCCACCTTCAACGTGCGGTGCTCGT
>JAYVCL010000158.1:0-3804 GCA_043749975.1 Burkholderiales bacterium | reverse complement strand
GCAAATTGGCCGAGTTGGTGATCAAGCAGGCGCAGATGCGGCAGCGCGCGAGCCAGAAAGTCGAGAAGCGCAAGGGCTCGGGCGTGGCCGTGTTGCCGGGCAAACTGACCGATTGCGAAAGCCGCGACCTGGGCTTGAACGAGCTGTTTCTGGTCGAGGGTGATTCGGCCGGCGGCAGCGCCAAGATGGGCCGCAACAAAGAGACGCAGGCGATTCTTCCGCTGCGAGGCAAAGTGCTCAACGCCTGGGAGGTCGAGCGGGATCGGCTGTTCGCCAACAACGAGATCCACGACATCTCGGTGGCCATCGGCGTCGACCCGCACGGCCCCGGTGATTCACCTGACCTGAGCGGCCTGCGCTACGGCAAGGTCTGCATCCTGAGTGACGCGGATGTGGACGGCTCGCACATTCAGGTGTTGTTGCTGACGCTGTTCTTTCGCCACTTTCCGAAGCTGGTGTCGGCGGGCCACATCCACATCGCCAAGCCGCCGTTGTTTCGGGTCGACGCGCCGGCGCGCGGGAAGAAGCCGGCGGCCAAGATCTATGCGCTCGACGAGGGCGAACTCACCGCCACGCTCGACAAGCTTCGCAAAGAAGGTGCGCGCGACAACAGTTGGGCCATCAGCCGCTTCAAAGGCCTGGGCGAGATGAACGCCGAGCAGTTGTGGGACACCACCTTGAACCCCGACACGCGGCGGCTGCTGCAGGTCGAGTTCAGTGCGCTGGGCTTCACCGAAACCACGGCCTCGCTGACCAAGCTGATGGGCAAAGGCGAAGCGCAGGCGCGGCGCGACCTGATGGAATTGCATGGGGACGAGGTGGAGGTGGATGTGTGAGCGAGTCCGCCAGCGTGTTGCCAAACCTGACTGTGTATACTGTATATACATTGGTAAAAGGTCGTCGTCATGATGTCTCGAATCTTCAAGAGCGGCAATTCGCTCGCCGTGCGCATTCCCAAGGAATTGGCCTTCACCGGCGCAGCCCAGGAAGTGGAAATCGAGCGCAAAGGCGACACCCTGGTCATTCGACCCGTCAGGGCGCAAAGCCTGGCTGGTGCGATGAAAGCCTTCGCCGCGTTTCCGGTGGGCTTCATGTCGGCGGGGCGGGATGACAATGTGCAGAAGCCGCGTGCTTGGGCGAAGAAGGGGCGTTGACAAGTGCGCTACATGCTCGACACCAACATCTGCATTCACCTCATCCAGCGCCAGCCCCCGCAGGTGCTGGATCGATTCAAGGCATTGAAGCGCGGCGACGTGGTGATGTCGGTTGTCACCTTCGCCGAGTTGCGGCACGGCGTGGAACGTGACCCAAAACAAAAGCCCGCTGCGCAACGCGCGCTGACTCAGTTGCAAGGCTTCATTCCCGTGCTGCCGTTCGACACCGACGCGGCGGTTCGCTATGGAGAGTTGGCCGCCGCCGCACCTGTACGCCGCCGCGATGCGCTGGACAGGTTGATCGCTTCGCACGCGGTCAATCTCGGGCTCACGTTGGTCACGAACAACGAGGCCGATTTCAAGGGCTACGCGGGCTTGCAGGTGGAAAACTGGACTGTCGAGGCCGCGCCGTGACGCAAGCGGTGCGCCTGCGCCCGACCATGCTGTCCGACCTCGACTTCGTGATCACGGTCGAGCAAGACGCCGCCAACCGGCCCTTCATCACGCCCTGGGAACGCACCCAGCACGAAGGCGCGATGCGTTTCCCGGACTGCCGCCATTTCATCGTCGAAGCGGGGCCGCGCTACCCGTCGGTGGGCTTCGTGATCTTGCAGGGTTGCCGCAACCAGCACCGCTCGATCGAACTCAAGCGCATCGTGTTGCAGCCGCCGTTGCAAGGGCAGGGCGTTGGCCGTGTCTGCATTCGACTGTTGACGCAGATGGCGTTTCGGGATTTGCATGCGCACCGTTTCTGGCTCGACGTGAAGTTGCTTAACGTTCGGGCTCAGGCGCTGTACCGCAGCGAGGGCTTCGTCGAAGAAGGGCGGCTGCGCGAGAGTGTTCGCACCGACGATGGCTATGACTCGCTGGTCGTGATGTCGGTGCTGCAGGCCGAGCACCTTGCGCGGTGCGACGCGCCGGCCAGGTTCCAATGAAGCAACGCCGCGGAGACACCCGATGATGCAAGCCACGATGATGGATGTGCCCTTGTCGCTGAACCACCTGCTTGATCGGGCCGGGCAGCTCTTCGGCGGCAACGAGATCGTCTCGCGCCTGCCCGACAAATCGCTGAAGCGGCACAGCTACGCGCAGTACCACCGCCGCACGCGCGCGCTCGCATCGGCGCTGCAAAAGCTCGGAATCAACAAGGGCGACCGCGTCGCCACGCTGTGCTGGAACCACCATGCGCACCTGGAGTGCTACTTCGGCATTCCCGCCGCAGCAGGGGTGATGCACACGCTGAACCTGCGCCTTGCGGTCGACGAACTGGGCTGGATTGCCGCAGACGCGAAAGACCGCTTCCTGATCGTCGACGACGTGCTGCTGCCGCTGTACAAACAGTTCGCGCACCTGCATGCGTTCGAGAAAGTGATCGTGTTCTCGTTCTCGGGTGCGCCGGTGCCCGAAGGCTTTCTCAACTACGAGGCACTGCTGGAAAACGCCGACCCCGACGGCTTCGCGTATGCCCCGCACGACGAGAACGATCCGGTGTCGATGTGCTACACGTCGGGCACCACCGGGCGCAGCAAGGGCGTGGTCTATTCGCACCGCTCCACCGTGCTGCACACGCTGGTGGGCAGCCTAGCGGATTGCTGGAGCCTCAGGGGCACCGACGTGGTGATGCCGGTGACGCCGATGTTCCACGCCAACAGTTGGGGCGTGCCGTATGGCGCGGTGATGCTGGGCGTGAAGCTGGTGTTTCCGGGGCCGCACCTGCACCCCGACGATTTGCTGGACCTGATGCAGTTGGAGCCGCCCACTTTGGCGCTCGGCGTACCCACCATCTGGATGGGTTTGATCCAGGCCTTCGACGCGGCGCTGACCACGCAACCCGGCCGCTGGAAGATGCCGGCCGGCTTGCGCTCTTTGGTCGGTGGTGCCGCGGTGCCCGAGGCCTTGATCCGCGCGTTTGCCGAACACGGCGTGTGGCTGGTGCAAGGCTGGGGCATGACCGAGACCTCGCCGCTGGCCACCGTGTCGTACCTGCGCAATGAGTTGAAAGACGCTGGCGATGAAGAGCGCTTCCGGCGTGCCGCGATGGCCGGTGTGCCGGTGCCCTTGGTCGATGTGCGCATACGAACTGACGCGGGTGTGGATTGCGGCGTCGACGCACCCTGGGACGGCGTCACGATGGGCGAGATCCAGGTGCGCGGGCCATTCATCACCGGCAGCTACCACGAGGTTGCGGTGACTGACGACAAGTTCACCGCCGACGGCTGGCTGCGCACCGGCGACGTCGCCACCATGGACGCGCTGGGCTTCGTGCGCATCACCGACCGCACCAAAGACCTCATCAAATCAGGCGGTGAATGGATCAGCTCCGTCGATCTGGAGAACGCGCTGATGGCACATGCGTCGATGGCCGAGGCCGCCGTCATCGCGATCCCTGACGACAAGTGGAGCGAGCGGCCGCTGGCCTGCGTCGTGTTCAAGCCGGGGCAGACTGCTTCACCCGCCGAGCTGGCCGCGCACCTGCTGCAACACGGTTTTGCGAAGTGGCAACTGCCCGAACGCTACGAGGCCATTGAGGCGATTCCGCGCACCTCGACTGGTAAATTCTGGAAGCTGAAGTTGCGCCAGCGGTTTCCCGTCTGATGGAGCATCCGCAACGCGCACGATCATCGCTTGGTTGGCGCGTTTCAACAGCGGC
>JAYVCL010000157.1:0-2959 GCA_043749975.1 Burkholderiales bacterium | reverse complement strand
ATGGCGATCAACCGCCTCGAAGGCGATGTTGAGGCCGCCACCATCGGGCAGGCCATCAAGCAGTTGCGCCGCATCCTGCCAGTTGAACTGAGCGCAGGTAGCGTCATAGTCGTGCAGGTGAGGCGCGGACAATAGCGCGCATGGCTGCTTGACGATGCGCGCCAGCGCTGTATGCGGGCGGGCTTGCGGGTCGCTGATCATCATTGGCTCCTTGTCATCCGGTGCGCTGCTGCGCGCAGCATCCGGCCGCGCTGCAACTTCATTATCAATGGCCCGGGGCGATGCATGTTGATGCACATCAAGGCCGACGACTCAGCGACTTGGAGCGACTTGGACGCCAGCACAAGTGTCATGTCCTGCCAGTCGAACAAGTTGATTTACATCAAATACGCCGAGCGAAATGATCTACTATGGTAATAGTCGCTGGTGTTTCACGTTGCCGCAGCGGCCTGCAACCCACGGGGAGGATTCGACTATGACGATGATTCGCACCATTGTGGCCGCCACCGATTTCTCACCCGGTTCGCATGCGGCCGTCGAGCGGGCGGTGCAACCGGCCGAAGCGCATGGTGCGTCGCGGCGCCTGTTGCATGCGTTCGATGTGAGTGCCTGGCATAGCCTGAAGGGGGTTTTCGATCCACAGCGTTTGACCATGAGGCCGCCCCCCGACTTGCGGATGCGGCGGCCCCTGAGCGATCTGGCGGCAACGCTGGCAACGCGGATCGGGCTCGAGGTCGAGGCCCGGTTCAGCATCGGCTCTGCGCACAGCGCGATCAACAAGTATGTGACGGCCCATGCGCCCTCGCTCGTCGTGCTCGGTTCGCGCGCCGAACCCGCCATGCCGGGTCTGGGCAGCACGGCGTTGAAAGTGCTTCGATCACCGGCATGCCCGATGCTGATCGTGCGCTCGACCAAATCCCGGCCTTGCGACAAGGTGCTCTCGGCAGTCGACATGCGCGACGGCTCGGTGCGCGCAGCGAGGGCTGCCATCAGGCTGTTTCCGGCAGCACACCAGCACCTGCTCCATGCGGTGGACCCGACACTGGAGCTCGCTTTGTGGATGGGCGATGTGGCCAAGGAGCAGATCCGGTTATTGCACGATTCGATGCACACAAAAGCGCTCCGCCAGCTTGCGCAACTGGCACAGGAGCTGACAAAGGCCGCGGTGTATCCGGTCGCCGCCGAAGTGGTAGACGACGTGCCGGCGCGGGCCAGCGCCCTGCGCGCAGCGGCGCTTCCCGCCGATTGCGTGGCGGTGGGCCGCCACGGCGAGGGCACAGTCGCCGAGCGTGTATTCGGCAACATGGCCCAGCAGGTGCTGCACCACGCCCTGCGCGACGTGCTGGTGATGCCATGAAAGAAGTTGCGCGGGCACCGTGGGCACGCACGCGGCCGTGGACGGCGTGGCGCTCATGGTCGCTCGGTTTTTTGGCACTTGCGGGCACGGCAGCGGCCATGCTCGCGGCCGCGCAGGATCGCGTGCTCGCTCCTGCAGCGCCTGCGGCGGTGGCCACGGTGGCGAGCGTGCCGCTGCTGCGCGTGAGTGGCCCGATCGGGCCGGCGACGGCCGACTACATCGCACGCGGCCTGCAAAAGGCGGCGCGTGACCGCGCCCCGCTGGTGGTGCTGCAAATCGACACGCCGGGCGGACTGGACAGCTCGACGCGCCAGATCGTCAAGGACATCCTGGCATCGAAGGTGCCGGTGGTGGCCTGGGTGGCGCCCGGCGGCGCGCGCGCGGCCAGCGCAGGCGCCTACATCGTTTACGCCAGCCATGTCGCCGCGATGGCGCCCGGCACCAACCTCGGTGCCGCCACGCCGGTGCAGATCGGCGGCTTGCCCGGCACGCAGCCGCAGCCTGCCTCTGACAAGCCGGCCGCGCCCCGTGCGCCGGACGACAAGGCGAGCGCGCCCCACGGCAGCACCGATGCGGTGCGCCCGGGGGCCGATGCGATGACCCGCAAAATCGTCAACGACTCGGCCGCCTACCTGCGCTCGCTGGCCCAGATGCGCGGGCGCAATGTCGAATGGGCGGACCGTGCCGTGCGCGACGGCGTCAGCCTGTCCGCGGACGAGGCGCAGACCCAGCGGGTGATCGACGTCATCGCCGCCGACCTCCCGGCCCTGCTGCAGCAAGCGCACGGCCGCACGGTGCAGATGAGCGACGGCGTACAACACACCGTGAACAGCCTTGGCGCGGCCACGGCTGCCGTCGAACCCGACTGGCGCACCAAGCTGCTCAGCGTGATCACCGACCCCACGGTGGCCTACCTGCTGCTGCTGCTCGGCATCTACGGCCTCTACTTTGAGCTGACGACGCCGGGCTTCGGTGTGCCCGGTGTGGCAGGATCGATCTCGTTGCTGCTGGGCATGTTTGCGCTGCAGTTGCTGCCGGTGAGCTATGCCGGCGTGGCGTTGATCGTGCTCGGTTTCGTGCTGCTGGTGGCCGAGGCCTTGCTGCCCAGCTTTGGCGCTCTGGGGGTGGGCGGCACCATCGCTTTCGTCATCGGCTCGGTCATGCTGATCGACACCGACACACCCGGCTTCGGCATACCGCTCGGGCTGATCGCCACGGTGGCCGTGCTCAACGTGCTGTTCGTGCTGGTGGTGTTCCGGCTCGCGCTCAAGGCCCGAAAACGGCCCGTGGTCACCGGCTCCGAGCAACTGCTGGGGTCTACCGGCGAAATTCTCGATGTCACAGCGGATGACGCCTGGATGCGGGTGCACAGCGAAAGCTGGCGTGTGCGGTCGGACTCGCCGCTGCATCCGGGACAGCGTGTGCGCGTCACCGGACGAGCTGGACTGGTGCTGCAGGTCGAACCGGATCTGTAAATCTTCAACCAAGGAGAAATCTATGTACTGGAAGGACTTACAGAATTCAAAACCACCGCAGCCCGAATTCGTCTCAGTGCTTAAATTTTAAGCACTCTGTGGGGGTATGGAAGAATAATGCGCGTTA
>JAYVCL010000156.1:0-10955 GCA_043749975.1 Burkholderiales bacterium | reverse complement strand
CCTCTGAGAGCAAAGGTCGCAACACAGGAAATGCCGAAAATGCAAGCGCCCACGAGCCAGCCGGTGGCGGCCAACCTGTCTCTGGCCAACATACCGCTGGCCAAAATATCGAGCCCGCGCAGCGATCGGCCGTTTCTGCGGCCACGCCTGTTCTCGCGTCTCGATGATTTGGGTACCGCATCACTGACCTGGATCGCAGGCCCGCCCGGTTCCGGCAAGACCGCTCTGGTCAGCAGCTACCTCGTCGCACGCCGCTTGCCGAGCCTGTGGTATCAGCTCGATGCCGACGATGCCGACGTGGCGACATTTTTCCACTACCTGCGCCTCGCCGTGGCGCAGGCCGCACGCCATGACCCCCGAGCCAGCGAGGCGCTGCCATCGCTCACGCCCGAGTACCTGCCCGGGCTGATGAGTTTCACCCGGCGCTACGCAGAAGCGCTCTCGGCGTGCCTCCTGGCGCCCACCGTGATCGTGCTCGACAACTACGAACAACTGCCGGCCGAGGCACCATTGCACGACGTGGTGCGCGAGCTGGCGGCGTCGCTCCCGCGCGGCTTGACGCTCTTCGTATTGAGCCGGGCCGAGCCACCCGCAGCCTTTGCGCGGCTGCAGCTCAACGGCGATGCGGTGTCCATCGACGCGCACGAACTGAATTTGACCCATGACGAGGCGCTGGCGCTGGCGCTGGCGAAGCTGCGCGAGGCGGATCGGCTTGGTGCCGCGGCGGTCGGGGAGGTCGGGGAGGGAGGCACGAGCGGCGCAGCAAGCCTGGCACACGTCGAGCGGCTGCTGGTTGAAACGCAGGGCTGGTTCGCTGGCTTCGCGTTGCGGCTTGCCGAAGGCAGCGCGTCGCGCGAGAACGGTGCCGCAGCCAAGACCCAGCAACTGCTGTTCGACTATTTCACCACCGAGTTCTTCGGCCGTTTCGATGCGCTGACGCAGCTTGCCCTGCTGCGCACCGCGCTCTTGCCCAGCATGACGCTCGCAGCCGCCGAGCGCATGTCAGGCCACGCGACAATCGGTGCGTTGCTGACCGAGCTGCAGCGGCAGAATTGCTTCGTCGTGCAACGCGGCCACACCGAGCCCGTCTACGAATACCACGCTCTGTTCCGTGCTTTCCTGTTGAACAGGGCCGCCACGGTGCTCGATGCGCAAAGCTGGCGCGTGCTGCAATGCCATGCCGCCAAAATTCTTGCCGAGTCCGATCAGGCCGATTCGTCCGATTCGGCTGCGGCTCTCTATCGCGCGGCGCAGGCATGGCAGCCGCTCGGGGCGCTTGCGCTGCGTGAGGCCCCGGCGCTGATCGCGGCCGGGCGGCACCGCGTTCTCGAGCACTGGCTGGCCGAGTTGCCAGCCGAGGTTTTCAAGCAATCGCCGTGGCTGTCCTACTGGCGCGGCATGGCGACGCTGCCGTTCGATCCGGTGGAGGCGCGCACGGTCTTCGAGCATGCCTATGCCAATTTTCAGAAGCAGGACGACACCGCCGGCCTCTATTCGGCCTGGTCTGGCGCGATGGAAAGCTTCTTCTACGAGTGGCGCGACTTCACGCCGGCCGATCGCTGGATCGCCGAGTTCGAGCGCTTGCGTGCACATCATCCAGAATTTCCGTCGCGCGCCGTCGAACTTCGCACTTACTGGGCCATGGGCACCTTCCTGCATCGCCAACCGCAGCATCCGCTGCTGGCGGCCTGGGCCGAGCGCTCGCTGGCGCTGCTCGACGCTGCCGATGGCGACCTGTCGATCCTGCTCGGCGGATACCTGGTGATCTGGTTTCTCTGGCGCGGCGAAACGCGGAAAGCGGGCAGCGTGATCGAACAGGTTGGCCCATGGGCTCGACCGCAATCCTCGCCGATCGTGATGATCCTGTGGCACTGCGCCGTGGGCCTGTTTCACTCGGTGCAGGGCGAAGCCAAACTTTGCGGACAAGCGATCGATGCAGGCCTGGCGCTGGCGCGGCGCAGCGGCCTGCATGTTTTCGATTTTCTTCTCGCTGCGCAAATGGCCCGCGGGCACCTCGTTGCAGGCAGCTCGGCACAGGCCGAACCGTGGATTGCGGCGATGGGCGAGACGATGCGCACCCACAGCCACATCGACGGCGCCTTTCACGCTCACTTGCAATCCAACGCCGCAGCCCAGCGCGGCGAGTGGCAGGCGTCGCTCGACCATGCGCGCAGGGCGATGGACATGGCGCTCGGCACAGGCGTGCCGTGGCTCGAAGCCCACTGCCACATCGATCTCGCGCGGGCCTTGCAGGAGCGCGGCGACCGCCAGGAATGGCTGCCGCACATCGCCGCCGCACGCAGCATCGGCACCACGATGCGCAGCGCGGTGATCGAGTACCTGTGCCTCGAAGCCGAGGCCGTCGCGGCTTTCGGCACCGGTCGGCGCAACGACGCCATCGAACGCCTGACGCGCGCGCTCGCCGTGAGCCACGCCATGGGCGGGGCGACCTGGCGCATGCACGGCACCCAGGCCAGCGTGCCCCTGTACGAACACGCGTTGAATGCCGGCATCGAAGTGGCCCACGTGCAGCGCTCGATCCGACGGCATCGGCTCGCGCCCGCCGATCCGGCGACGGTCAGCGAGCGCTGGCCCTGGCCGATTCGGCTCTACACCCTTGGCCGCTTCGAGATTCTTCTCGACGACGTGCCCTTGCGCTCGTCGGGCAAAGCGCAGCACAAGCCGCTCGAGTTGCTCAAGTGCCTGTGCGCTTTCGGCGGGCAGGCCGTCGCCCAAGACCGCGTCACCGATGCCCTCTGGTCCGATGCCGAAGGCGATGCCGCCGACCAGGCGCTGCGCACCACGCTGCACCGGCTGCGCAAGCTGCTCGGGCACGACCAGGTGCTGCGGCTCGAAGACCGCCACCTGCACCTCGACCCGCGTCTGCTGTGGGCCGATTGCCTGGCCTTCGACCGCGCCGCCCACCACCCGCGCATGGTCGATCGGGCCAGCCTCGAACTCGCGCTCGGTCGCTACCGGGGGCCGTTCTTGAACGGCGAATCGGCGTCCTGGGCGATGGCCTTTCGTGATCGTTTGCGTGCGCACTACATGGGCATGTCCGATCGCCTGGGCGCACTGCTCGAAGCCGAGCGCGACTGGCCTGGGGCGGTTGACCGCTACCTGCGCGCCCTCGAGATCGAGCCGATGGCCGAGGGCTTTTACCGGCGCTTGATGCACTGCTACGCGCAGCTCGGCAGGCGTGCTGAAGCGCTCGCGGTGTACCAGCGCTGCCGCCAGACACTGCTCGGCCGACTCGGCGTGAGCCCGACACCGGCCACGCAGTCGCTTTACCGGGAATTGGCGGACGGTTGAGAGTAACCCCAGACCGACGACCTATGTCGTCGGCCCGGGGTGCTCTCAATCCAGAGGTCAGGATCGACGTGACGACGCGCCCCCCACCGCTTCAAGCCAAGGCGTTCGAACTTGCATGCTTGCTGACGCTTGAGCATGCGCAGCAGGCCCCGGGGCACCTTTTGCGCAATGAGTACAAAACGTCAATCCGTACTGAATCGGTAACTCTGCCGGCTCTACCGTTCCCTTGTCGACGAGGTGTTGGATCGCGGATTCACCGCCCTCGCGCCTCGGTTATCGACACCTCAAAGGAATCACCATGTCACTCGCAAGACTTGTCGCCTTCGTCGAAGACAGCCCCTGGTGCGGCACTGCGCTCGTGCATCCTGCGCATCCGGGTCGCCTGGAAAGGCCATTGGCTTTCCAGGTCGTTAACGAAGTGGCCCTCAATCCGCAGCCACTGCCGCCTCATTCCGAAATCGCTGCTCGCCTTTGGCAGGCGATCCGCTTGCATCAATACGCTCACATGCTGGCGACCGACAAGCGCAACGTCGCTCTGGAGGAAAGCCTGTCCCAGGCAGCCGTCCGAATCTACGACGACTGGGACATGCCCAACCTGCCGTGGATGATCGTGTTGCGCTGGCTGGGTCGCCCGCCGCCACCGCCGCCGCCGTGGCTCGAGGTCATCGGGCAAGCCGCAGCCATCGCGATGATCGGCACCCGCATGGGCGGAGACTTCGGTGAACAACTGAGATCGGCTGCCTCGGCCGTCATTCTCGAACGCGTCGGGACGCATGCCGCGTCCTGACTAAAAGGAGCCATCATGGGAAAGAGTTTGGAACAAATCTTGGTCGCAGTTCGTGACGGCGACATGGTCGGCGTCACGCTCGTGACGAATCAGGACGCTGGCATCGTCGGCTATGCGACCGGGAGTCTGCTGTACCACGCGGGCCTCGGAGGAATTGCCTCGATGAAGGTCGGCGGAGGAGGTTTCCACCCCCCGAGCCTGTCCACAGCAGCCAGTGCGCCGCTGACCTTTTATTTCAACGACAGGAGGCTCGACATCGACCCTGCGTCGCCTGCCGGCAGTTTCGGACATTCACCGCGGCAGCCGTTTTCCGCGAATGCCGTAGACAAACTGGGCGTTTCGGTTTCCATAGGTGCCGGTGCCCATGTGATGAACCTGACGTTCATCAGTTGGGGCGGCGGCGTGGCGCACGTCTCGATGGAACCGCGCGGAAACGTGCTCGTCGGCACCGGGCCACCCCTTGGTGACTCGCACGACGCGATCTACGTCGTGTCTTTCGGTGGCATTTTGAGGCCGCCCGGTTGATGTCGCCGGCCCGCTTCTGACCCACGCACTGGCCACACGCGGTCGGTCCAGCGGGCGACACACGACGACGACTTGTCCCTGGGTCCAATCAATATCGGAGGTTTACATGACAACGACCATCGAACGGTTTTCGAGTGGCGGCACAGCGGTGCCGTGGGAGGTTTTCATGCCGGCAGCGCCCCCCGGACGCTGCCCTGCCGTACTTATCCTGCACGGCAGCTTCGGCTTACTGCCGCCGTATCGGGCGGACATCGTTTCCTTTGCGCAGGCACTTGCTGCGCGTGGCATCGCCGCGGCGATGCCTCACTACCTTGAAGCGACGGACACCGACGCCGGCGTCGGCGTCTTTGATCTCATGGCGAGTCTGAGACCCGCCTGGCTGCAGGTCTGCAACGACGCGCTGGGTGCCATGGCCCAAGACGCGAGGTTCGACCCCGCGCACCTGGGCCTTCTTGGTTTCTCACTCGGTGCAAATCTGGCGCTGGGCGTGGGGATGGATCCGCCCGCCGGCACGCAGCCCAAATGCGTGGTCGATTTCTTCGGTCTGACCCAAGGGCTTGCAGCCCATTGGGTGAAGCTGCCGCCGCTATTGATCCTTCACGGCACCGAGGACAAGCTCGTGTTGCCCAGCGAGTCCGAGCAGATCGTCGCCCACCTCGAGTCGGCGGGCAAAAAGAAGGGCCGAGACTTCCGGTTCACACGGTACGAAGGCGAAGGGCACGGCTTCAAAGGTGCCGCGCTGGTGAAGTCGCGGGACGAGACGGTCGAGTTCATCAACAAATCGATTTGATTCTGCATTTCACCGTGGCGCGACCCTGGGTGCGCAGGTCGATCGTTCTGGTTCTGCTGGCGCAATCCGCGCGCACCTTCCCCACCGTCGTGCTGGCGTCGTTCAGCAGCGGCCCGCTGCAGCGGGCCCCACCAACCGATCCGTACCCGATCCGTAACGCCGGAAACCGCATGCTGGCGAGTGCTCAGCCTGGGCTCAGTTTCACCACACCATCGAGGAGAGATTCATGCACACGATCAAACCCAATCACGTCGACACACCCATCACGCTGCGCTCAGCGGCGAGCCTGTCGGCGCTCCTCCTCGGGACGGTGCTGTCGGGTTGCGCGACACCGAACGCCGTCCCAGGCGAGGCACCGGCTGCGGGCGCGCGCGAAGACATTTTCATTCTTCGCAGCCTGCGTGAAGAGCGCACGCCTAAATCGACCTGGTGTACTGCGGAGCGGGCCGGCTTTGCGCCATTCAACAGCGAGTTCCTGCTCGATGATCGCTTCACGATGTGGTCGGTGCAGGTGCAAGCGCGCGATGGGCGGGTCACTGACAGCCGAGCCGGTCACGCTGGAAACTTGCGCGCTTGTTTTGGCCAAACCCCCGACCCCAAGCTGGTGAACTTCTATGCCGAGGGACAGATCGGCGGCATGCCGGTAGCGGGCAACGGCGAGTGCTTCCGTGTGAAACCCGACCATCCGGAAAAAGGCATCACCACCTACCGCTGCCACCTCGCGCTGCGCGGCTTGCCCTCGCCGTATGTTGGCGGTCTGTTGACGACCAATTCCCTGGTCAGCGCTGCCATTCTGAGCGGCGATTCCGATCCCCCAGGCTATGTGCAAACGTCGATCGCGACGATCCGCCTCTGGCGGTCGAAGTGACAACAATCGTGTCGAAGGTGCCCCCATGAAATCCGGCTCGGCCCTGTTCGCGAGCATGGCCGTCATCGCCGTCGCGGTGGCCGCCGCAATCGTTCTGACGTTCGCCCCACCGGCCCACGCCACGGCATCGCGCGCCGCCAACCCCGGGGCAGATGCTGTCGATGGCCTGTGCAGCCCAGCGCCGGGTCGATGCTTGCCTGTGGGAGCCGAGGACTCGAATCCGCCGCATCCCTAGATTTAAGGGTTCGCGTCTGCCAGCGACGACTTACCATGCGCTCGTCTTCAGCATGTGCCGTTCGCTGAACCGATTCCGAGTTTCGTTCTGAGGAACATCGCATGGACACGACAGCACGCACTTATCGAACTGACCCGCTGCCCGTTGCGGCCGCAACCCACGTAACCCACACGGTGGGCGCGCTCGCCGCACGCAAGCTTCTGCTTGTCGACGACCACGAACTGGTTCGCTTCGGCATCCGGGCCTTGCACAGCGACATCGAAGGCGTGCCGATCGAGTGGGTCGAGGCCGGCTCGCTGCAAGATGCCATCGAGATCTACGGTCGCGAGGGCGATGTCGACGCGGTGCTGCTCGACCTGAACCTGCCTGACTGCAAGGGGCTGCAGGGCCTGCGCCAGTTCCTGCATGTTCACCCGCAGGCGCGCATCGCGGTTTTCAGCGCCACGCAAGATGAATTCGTGGTGCGTCAGGCGCGCGCCCTGGGTGCCGCCGGCTATGTCAGCAAGAGCGCCATGCTGACCCAGTTGCGCGAAACGCTGTCGACGCTGCTGTGGCCGGCAGGCATCCCTGACTCTCGTAACCACGTCGGCAACCACGCCGGCAGCAGCGCGCTGTTTCCGCGCTTTCCGTCGTCGGCCATGTTCGACCGGGTGGCCGAGCTGGGGCCGCGCCATCTCGAAATCCTGGAGCTGGTTTTGTCCGGCTGCGCGAATCAGGAAATATGCAACGCGACGCGGCTGTCTCTCGGCACCGTCAAGAACTACGTGTCGTCGCTGTTGCTCGCACTCGACGTGACCTCTCGCTCGCACCTGATCAGTCTGTTCCGGTGAGTCGTTCGGCACCGGGCCCGGATGACAACCGCTGCCGTGACCGGCCAGGCGCACACCGTTCATCCGTCGCCGTCGTCGTCGTCATTCACTGCGGTTGGTGCCGCTGCAGCCAGCGACGACCCTGACCCGACGGTCTCGCGCCAGAGTGAGCGGCGCACCTCGGCTCGCCGCATGCACGACGCCGCAGTGGCGTCGGTGCTGGCTGCGCGCCCCCTGTGGTCGGGCGCGTTCGTGCTGTCGGTCGTGGTGCTCGTGGTCAGTGGGTGGTTCTTCGGTGGCTCGATGTCACCGGTCTGGACTGTCTTGTCGCTGGCTGCAACGGTGGCTTGCGGCGCGGACTGGCTGCTGTGGCGCAAGCGCCTGCGAAACCCGCCGCAGCGTCAAGCCCGGCAGCCCGACGACACGCGGCGCTTGCAGCGCCGCTTGGCGCTGATGGGCAGCGTCGCGTTCGCCGTGCTGGCCCTGGCCCCGTGTGCAGTGCGTTTCGCGTCGTCGTCTTCAGCCGCGAACCTGGTCGCCTTGGTGCTCACCGCCGCAGCCTTGAGCGGTGCCTGCGCCTTCGCTGCGTTGAGGGCGATGGCGGCGGGTGCCGTCGTGCTGCCGCTGGCTGCGCTGGCAGCCAGGCTGCCAGAGGCCGCGCCGACGCCACCGGCGCTCGTGCTCGCGTGTGGTTTTGCCAGCGCCATGGCCGCGCTGTTGGCCGTGCTCCAGCACCGCAGTTGGCGCGCCTCCGCGCTGGCCGCGATCGGCCAGCAGGATCGCATTCAGGCGCTCGAGCGAGATCGCGATGCGGCCATCAAGGCCGATCAGGAAAAGAGTCGCTTTCTGGCCATCGCCAGCCACGACTTGCGGCAACCGGTGCATGCCATCGGCCTGTTTGCCGCCACGCTCGAGAAGCGGCTCGAGGGCTCGGCCGAACAGCCGCTGGTTCGCAACCTGAGCCGCGCCATCGACGGCCTGGACCGTTCCTTCAACGTGATGCTCGACATCTCGCGGCTCGATGCCGGCGCGATCGAGCCCCGGGTGCAGCACTTTCCGCTGCGCGATCTGTTTCGGCGGTTGCACATGCATTTCGCCGGGCAGGCCGAGCAAAAGGAGTTGGGGCTGCGCTTTTCACCCGGCGGCAAGTCGATCAGCAGTGACCCGCAATTGCTCGAACGCGTGGTCGGCAACCTGGTGCAGAACGCGATCAAGTACACCGAGCACGGCGGCGTCGTCGTGGTGGCGCGTTCGACGCAGACGCACATTCATCTCGAAATCTGGGACACCGGCATCGGCATCCAGGCTGCCGACCTGCATCGGGTCTTCGACGAGTTCTACCAAGTCGGGCGCGGCCATCGGGTTCGCACGCAGGGCCTCGGAATGGGCCTCGCCATCGTCAAGCGGCTGGTGCAACTGCTCGGGCACGAGTTGATCGTCTCGTCGCGGCCAGGGCGCGGAACCATGTTCCGGCTGCGCATCGCCTTGGGCGGGTTGCCCGAAGTTCAGGATCTGACGGCGGCGGCAGACACCTTGCCGATGCCGATCCTGCAGCCGCGCACGGTGCTGGTTCTCGACGACGAAGAGGCGATTCGCGAAGGGCTGTGCATGCTGCTGCACGAGTGGGGCTACGACGCGATCGCCGCCGGCTCGATCGCCGAAGCCGAGCGCGCCGTCAGCCTTCTCGATTCGCCGCCCGACCTGATCCTTTCAGACCTGCACCTGGGCGATGGGCCGGACGGGATTGCCGGCATCGAAGCGATCCGCCGGCTGTGCGGCGTGCATGTGGCCGCGATGCTGATCACCGGGGACACCTCGCATGCCGAAATCAGGCGCGCCACCGAAAGCGGGCACCCGGTTCTGTTCAAACCGGTGCAGCCGCGCAAGCTCTACGACGCGCTGCGCGGGCTGGTGTCGTGAAGTGACTTTCGACCACTGCGCATCTGCACGCTGCGGTCTAGAGTCACTGCCAACAAACACAGAAACGGCAGGACGGCTTTATGCCCGAGCTTGATATCGAATCGTTACTCGCGCCGCTTGCAGGCGATCCGCCTTGTGGTGTGAACCTCGAGTACGACCCGGCATTTCAAACGCTGCAGGAAGCCGCTTCCGGCAAGCCTGAGCGGCAGTACGGCAGCACCATCATCGCGCCCGAGCCACCCGACTGGCCGGCGGTGCGCGAACAGGCGCTTGCGCTCGCTGCACGCACCCGCGACTTGCGCGTGGCGGTGTGGCTGGCCCGCGGCGCTGCCCGTGTCGACGGGCTGGCCGGTGCGGTGCAGGGCCTGCAACTGTTGCGCGGGCTGCTCGAGCGTTACTGGGAAACCGTCCATCCCAGGCTCGACCCGGAGGATGGCAACGACCCCACGGCGCGCCTGAACGCGCTGTCTGCGCTGTCGCACGACGACGGCCTGGCCGATCTGCGCGCGGCAGGGCTGACCCGCGCACGCGGTGCCGTCACGGTGCGCGACATCGAACTCGCCTTTGGCCGTGTCGAAGCGCTGCCGGGCGAATCGGCCCCGACCGAAGCGGGTGTCACGCCGGCGGTGGCGGCGGCTCAGGCGCAGTCGCCCGCCTTGGTGGCGGCCATGGCGGGCGGGCTGGAAGCCGCGCTGGGCATTGCCAAGCTGCTGGAGACGCAACTCGGCGCGGCGCAAGCGCCCGATCTGGCCCCTTTGACCAAACTGTTGCGCTGCGTGGCGCTGGCGGGCCGCCGAGCCCAGGGCGAGCCGGCCACCGATCTCGATGCCGCCGGCAACGCCGAACCCGGGGCTGGGGCCAATGTCGCCGCCAGGCCCGTGGGCGCGATTCAATCGCGAGAAGACGCCATCCGGGCGCTGCAACGCGTGTCCGAATGGATCGAGCGCAATGAGCCCAGCAATCCTGCGCCGCTGTTGATCCAGCGTGCGCAACGGCTGATGAAAAAGAACTTCCTTGAAATCATCCGCGACCTCGTGCCCGAAGGGCTGGGTCAGATCGAGAAGCTCGCCGGCCTTGGCCGCGAGTAGTCACCCCGACCCTTCACCCAGGAGCAAGCCATGGCCACCAGCAGTCAAAAGTTCATCGCCCGCAACCGCGCGCCGCGCGTGCAGATCGAGTACGACGTGGAACTCTACGGCGCAGAGAAAAAGGTCCAGCTCCCGTTCGTGATGGGCGTGCTGTCGGACCTGTCGGGCAAACCCAGCGACGCCTTGCCCGCCGTGGCAGACCGCAAATTCCTCGAAATCGATGTCGACAACTTCGACGCGCGGATGAAGTCCATGAAGCCGCGGGTCGCCTTTCAGGTGCCCAACGCACTGACCGGCGAGGGCAACATCGCCGTCGACATCACGTTCGAGAACATGGACGACTTTTCACCGGCGGCAGTCGCCCGCAAGGTCGACGGGCTGAAGCAGTTGTTGGAGGCGCGCCAGCAGTTGGCCAATCTGGTCACCTACATGGACGGCAAGAGCGGTGCTGAAGAATTGATCGCCAAGGTGATCAAGGACGAAGCGCTGCTCAAGTCGCTGGCTGCGGCCAGGAAGCCGGCGGCCGACGCTGCGTGATCCCCCATTTCGAACCCACAGCGGAGACCCACCATGGCTGAAGAATCTGTCACCCCAAGCGCCGCCCCAGGCTCGGCGCTGCAG
>JAYVCL010000155.1:0-16299 GCA_043749975.1 Burkholderiales bacterium | reverse complement strand
ACCGACGATCAGGGTCGGCCAAGTGCTTGACGGGGTAGCCAACGCACGCACTGACGCCCCGGGTTCTGTGCGCGGAAGGTCGAGCGAATAAAAAGTCGGTTGCGGCGTCGGCTTCGGCAACAAAGAGGCGCAACCAGCGGCCAGCGTCAACAGCAAGCCGGCCAGACACCACCGGCAGAATCGGGCGATCGACAAGTTGTTCATGGGCGTTCGGGTTCGGTGGGTGATTCGCCTGGCCCGTCGGGCACCGGCCTGCGACCGAACACCAGGCTGTTCGGATTGCGTTCGGTTTGCTCGCTCAGGCGGCGCAGCGAGGTCGACAGCACATTCAGTTCGCCCATCAGGCGTTGCAGCTCGGGCAAGGTCTCGGCGCTGAAGCGCGACACGTCGGCACCGACCGAGTCGACGGTTTTCCCGGCGTTGATGCTGGCCAGGGCCGCCTCGTTGCCGAGCTTTTCGACCGCCGCCGCGCTGCGGCCGATTCGCTCGATGACGGGGCCGAGTTGTGCCGTGGCGCGGGCACCGTTGTCGAATGTGCGTGCGGCGCTGGCGATGCCGGCGTCGAGCGTGCCCTGGCGTGCCGCGAGGGTGTGCGACACCGTGGCGATGTCGGCCAGCGCGCTCTTGAACGCGACCCGGTTTTCATCGCTCAGGATCGCATTGATGCTGTTCGATGTGCTGTCGAGTTTTGTCAGCACGGTGGTCAGCACGTTTTCCAGTCTGGCGCTCAGCGAGGGCTTGGTGCGGATGACCGGAAGTTCGCCCGGCGCGCTTGCAAGCAGCGGCGCGGCATCGCGCGCGCCGCCGCGCAGTTCGACATAGGCGATGCCTGTCAGGCCTTGCGTCTTCAACACCGCCACGGTGTCCACCTTGATCGGCGTGCCACGCTCGATCGCAAAGACCAGCCGCACCCGCTCGGGGTTGGCGGGATCGAGCTGAATGCTGCGCACCTTGCCCACGTCGACGCCGTTGTACTTGACCGGCGCGTTCAGGTTGAGGCCCGCCACCGACTCGTCTTCGATCGCCAGGTACAGGTCGTACTTTGTTTGCAAGGCACCCCCCGAAGCGAGCCACAGCACGCCTGCGATCAGCGCGGCCCCGAGCACCAGCACGAACGCGCCCACCAGCGCGTAGTTCACCTTGGTTTCGATGGCGGCTCCTCGGCGAGTTGCTTTTCTCGTTGTTCGTGGTCTTGTTGTTGTGCCGCTCTGCCGCGCGGGCCCTCGAAGAATTGGCGGATGGCGGGGTTGTCGCTGCGCGAAAGCTCGGCCATCGAACCGACGCCTTGCACCTTGCCATCGGCCAGAACGGCAACGCGGTCGGCCACCTGCCACAGCAGGTCGAGGTCGTGCGTGATCATCACGATGGTCAGGCCGAACAGGTCGCGCAGTTTGCGCACCAGTTCGTCGACGCCGCCGGCACTCACCGGGTCGAGGCCGGCGGTGGGCTCGTCGAGAAACAGCAGTTCAGGGTCGAGCGCCATCGCGCGGGCCAGCGACGCGCGCTTCAACATGCCGCCACTGAGCTGCGATGGGTACTGCGCGCCCACCTCGGGATTCAGACCGGCCATCACCAGCTTCGACGCCGCGATGTCGTCGATCAAGCCGTCTTCCAGCTCGGTGTGCTCGCGCAGCGGCAAGCCGACGTTTTCCTGCACCGTCAGCGCGCCGAACAGCCCGCCGTGCTGAAACATCACACCCCAGCGCCGGCGCAGCGCCAGCGCGCCATCGGCGTCGAGCGGGTCCAGGTCGACACCGAGCACGCGAACCGAGCCAGCGTTCGGACGCTGCAACAAAATCATTTCGCGCAGCAGCGTCGATTTGCCGGAGCCGCTGCCGCCGATCAACGCGAAGATCTCGGCCCGGCGCACTTCGAGATTCACGTCGGTGTGAACCACGTGGTCGCCGAAGCGCGTCGAGACCTTGCGCATCTCGATCACCACCTCGTCGGTTGGCGTTGCGTCCGGCATCTCACAAATCCAGCGCGCTGAAAGCGACCGAGAACAGGGCGTCGGCGACGATCACCAGAAAAATCGACTGCACGACGCTGCGCGTGGTCTGGCGGCCCACGCTGTCGGCGCCGCCCTTGGTGCGAAAGCCCTGAAAGCAGCCCACCATCACGATGATCGCGGCGAACACCGGGGCCTTGCCGATGCCGACCAGGTAGGCGGTCGGGCTGACGGCCTTGACGAATCGGTCGAAAAACTCGACGAAGCTGACACCGAGTTGCGCGCGCGCCATCAACATGCCGCCGAACACGCCGAGCACATCGGCAAACACCGTCAGCAGTGGCATGGCGACCACCAGCGCGATGACCTTGGGCAACACCAGCAACTCTTGCGGCGAGATACCGAGCGTGCGCATGGCGTCGATCTCTTCCGTCACCGCCATCGTGCCGATCTGTGCGGCATAGGCCGAGCCCGAGCGCCCGGCGATGATGATGGCGGTGATCAACGGCGCGAATTCGCGCAGCATCGACAAACCGACGAGATCGGCGACGAAGATGTTGGCACCGTATTGCCTGAGCTGGTCGGCACCCTGGTACGACACCACGATGCCGAGCAGGAACGACAGCAGCCCGACGATGGGCAGTGCATCGAAGCCGGCGCTGCGGATGTTGAACAGCACCGGTCGCCACCTGAAGCGCGCCGGGTGCCTGATGCACCCGACCAGCGCGACGGCAGCCTCGCCGACGAACGCCAGCAAGGCCAGCGCCTGTTCGAGCGTGGCAGCCGCCCAGCGGCCGATGCGCTCGAGCGCGCGCGGCGGCAGCTTGGCCGCGGGGGTGGGGTGCGCGGCTTCGTCGGCAACCTGCTGCGCCACCACTTGCAGCAGCTTGGCCAAGGGCGGTCGCAAGCCGTGCAGCGTCACCACCGCGCCACCGTCGCGCAGGCGCAGCAGCAGTTTTTGCAGCACCCACGCGCCAGCCGTGTCCAGCGCCTCGATGCGCGTGCCGTCGGCTGTGGCCGCTGCGTTGGCCCCTGCGTTGGCCACCGCGTTTGCCACAATCTGCACCGCCGCGATCTGATGTTGCAGCGTGCCCATGCCGCGCGCTGTCCAGCTACCGGACAAGGCGATTTCGTGCGGTGTCGGTTGTGAGATGGCTGCGGGTTGCACCGGCGTGAGCTTCATGCTTGAAGCACAGGCTATCCAATTTGCAGCGTTCGCTCTGTGCGCAAGCGAACACAGCGGCAGTGCCGCAGCCGCATCGATTCGGTCTTTTTGCTGCAGCAGCGCGCGGCTCAAAGCTCGGTGCGCAGTGTCCAGATCTCCGGGAACAGCACCACGTCGAGCATCTTGCGCAGGTAGCTGACGCCGTTGGTGCCGCCGGTGCCGCGCTTGAAGCCGATCACCCGTTCGACCGTGGTCACGTGCCTGAAACGCCACAGCCGAAACGCGTCTTCCAGGTCGGTCAGTTCTTCACCCAACTGGTACAGATCCCAGTGCTGCTGCGGGTTTCTGTAGACCACCAGCCAGGCTTGTTCGACTGCGGCGTCGGCCAGGTAGGGCTGCGTCCAGTCGCGCTCGGTGTGCGATGCAGGCAGCGCCAAACCACGCCGCGCCAGCAGGCGAAGCGCCTCGTCGTACAGCGACGGCGCGCGGTAAACCGCGTCGACCCGCTGCAGGATATCGGGCCGGTGCGCATGCGGCTTCAGCATCGCCGCGTTCTTGTTGCCCAGCATGAATTCGATGCTGCGGTATTGCCAGCTCTGAAAGCCGCTGCTGTGGCCGAGGTAGGGGCGGATGGCCGAGTACTCGGGCGGCGTCATGGTGGCCAGCACGTCCCAGGCGTGCACCAGTTGTTCCATGATGCGGCTGACCCGCGCCAGCATCTTGAAGGCGCTGCCCAGTTCGTCGCGCGCCAAGCACTGCACCGCTGCGCCCAGCTCGTGCAGCATCAGCTTCATCCACAACTCGCTGGTCTGGTGCTGCACGATGAACAGCATCTCGTTGTGGTCGGGCGACAGCGGGTGCTGCGCGCCCAAGACCGCGTCCAGGTGCAGGTAGTCGGAATAGCTCATGTCTTTCGAGAAGTCGAGTTGCGCGCTCTCGTCGATGACCGTCTTTTCATTGCTCATGACAGGCTCAGGTCACGGCCGACCGCTGGCTGAAACGTGCCTGTTTCCACTCGCCGCTGTGCAGCACTTGCGCCAGGTGCTCGACCGCGTCCCAGACGTCGACGAAGCGCACATAGAGCGGCGTGAAGCCGAAGCGCAGGATGTCGGGCGCTCGGAAATCGCCGACGACCCCGCGCGCGATCAGCGCTTGCATGATGGGGTAGCCACCGGCTTCGCGGGCAAAGCTCACCTGGCTGCCGCGCAAGGCGTTTTCGCGCGGTGATGCGAGCCTGAGGCCATGTCCTTCGCAGCGCGCCTCAACCAGTCGGGCGAACAGCGCGCTCAGCGCCAGCGACTTGTCCCGCAGCGCCTGCATGCCGCCCAGTGCTTCGGCGGCCAGCACCGAGTCCAGCCCGCATTCCAGGGCGGCCATCGACAGCACCGGCGGCGTTCCGCAGATGAAGCGCGTGATGCCTGGCGCCGGCCGGTACTCGGGCGCGAACTCGAACGGCGCCGCATGGCCCAGCCAGCCCGACAGCGGCTGCCAGAAGCGGTCGGCGTGGCGCGGGTTCACCCACACGAAGGCCGGTGCGCCGGGCCCGCCGTTCAGGTACTTGTAGCCGCAACCCACCGCGAAATCGGCGTGGCTGCCGCTCAGGTCGATGGGCAGTGCGCCCGCGCTGTGGGCCAGGTCCCACACCGTCAACGCGCCGGCCTCGTGCGCGGCGCGAGTGAGGGCGGCCATGTCGTGCAGGCGGCCGGAGCGGTAGTTGACCTGGGTCAGCATCAGGATGGCCACCGAGCCGTTCAGGTGTGCCTCGATCTCGTCCACGTCGACCAGGTGCAGCGCCATGCCGTGCTCGCGCGCCAGGCTTTCGGCGATGTACAGATCGGTCGGAAAGTTGCTGCGCTCCGACAAGATCACGCGGCGTTGCGGCGCATCGGCCTGAACGATGCGCAGCGCCGCACTCAACACCTTGAACAGGTTCACCGAGGTCGAATCGGCCACCACCAGTTCGTTGTCGCCGGCACCCACCAGCCGTGCGATCTTGTTGCCCAGGCGCTGCGGCAGGTCCATCCAGCCGGCCGTGTTCCAACTGCCGATCAGACCGACGCCCCACTCCTGCGTCACCACCTGCTGCACGCGGGCGGCTGCCGTTTTGGGCAGCACGCCGAGCGAGTTGCCGTCGAGGTAGATCACGCCTTCGGGAAGGCTGAACTGATCGCGTAGCGGGGCCAGCGCGTCTTGCGCGTCGAGGGTCAGGCAGTCGTGTCGGGTGGTCATCGAGTATTACGTTTCAAAGCGCGCGTTTCAAAGCGCGCGCAACACGGCGCGCACCGGCGAGGCGTCAGCGGTGCTGAGTTTCAGGGGCAGGGCGATCAGTTCGTAGTCGCCTTCGGGCACGTCGTCGAGCAGCAGGTTTTCCAGCGCCCGCAAGCCGCGCCGGCGAATGACCTGGTGCGACTCAAGGGCCTTGCTGTCGGCGGGGTCGATGCTCGCGGTGTCGATGCCGATCAGCGTCACGCCCAGGTCGGCAAGCTGCTCGATGGTTTCGGGCGCGTACGCCGCGAGCGCGCTGTCGAACGCATCGAGCGGTGCCACAGCGTAGGTGCGCACCAGCACGCGCGGCGGCAGGTCGGCCAACGCGTGGCGCAGGTGCTCGATGCGCACCAGCGGCCCGCAGCTCATCGCATGAATCACGCGGCACCGGCCGAGGTAGGGCTCGAGTGGCACCGCGCCAATCGGCAAACCGCCATCGTCATAGTGCAGCGGCGCGTCCGCGTGCGCGCCCACATGCGGCGACAACTCGATGGCGCTGACGTTGACCGGGCAGCCCGGGCCGATGCGCGCGCTCCAGCGCTGCGTGTACGCGGTGTCGCCTGGAAAGACCGGCGAGTCGGCATGCACCGGCGGTGAGATGTCCCACAGACGCTTCATGGCGGTTCCTTCAACGACTTCGTTCTTCCGCTTCTGATCTCACATCGTCCAGCCAATGCGGGTCGACGTCGGGCAACGGTATCGCATCCAGCAAGGCCTGTGTGTAGGCATTTTGCGGCCGTTCGAACAGCGCGGCCACCGGCGCGCTTTCAAGCACGCGGCCCTCGCGCAGCACGACCACGCGATCGCACAGCACGCGCACCACCGACAGGTCGTGGGTGACGAACAGCATCGCCAGGCCCAGCTCGCGCCGCAGCTCGCGCAGCAGCAGCAGGATGTGGGCTTGTGTGGACACGTCCAGGCCCGAGACGATCTCGTCGGCCACGATCAAGGCCGGGTTCAGCGCGATGGCCCGCGCAATTCCCACCCGCTGGCGCTGCCCGCCCGACAGCTCGTGCGGGTAGCGCTGCGCGAAGTTGGCCGGCAACTGCACCCGTTGCAGCAGCGCGGCCACGATGGCCGGGCCGGCCTCTCGGCCCGCCACCTGCAGCGGCTGCGCCACGATCTGGCCAATGCGCCGGCGCGGGTTCAGCGACGACATCGGGTCTTGAAAAATCATTTGCAGGCGCTGGCGCATCGATGCGAGTTGCGCCTCGGCCGCGTGCGTGGTGTCCTGCCCGTCGAAGACGATGCGCCCGGCCTGCGGCTCGTGCAGGCGCAGCACGGCGCGGGCCAAGGTGGACTTGCCCGAACCCGACTCGCCGACCAGGGCCACGCATTCGCCGGCCGCCACGCTGAGGTCGATGTGGTCCAGGATTGCGCGCAGCGGCGCGCGGCCGAAGGGCGGCTTGGCGGCCAGGTCGGGCAGTGCGAGGCTGACGCGCTCGAGCGTGAGCAGCGGCTCAGGCACGCTGCACCTGGTGCGTGGATTGCCATTGCGCGTCGTAGGCAAGCGCCTGCGCGAGCAGGGCGTCGGTCACCGCAGCGTCTATCGGCTGCAACGCGGCGGCCGGCCGGTCGTGGCGGGGCGTGGCCGCGAACAGCGCGCGGGTGTAGTCGTGGCGCGGTGCGTCGAACGTGGCTTTCACCGTGCCCTGTTCGACGATGCAGCCTGAATGGATCACGCTGACGCGGTCGCACAGCTTGGCCACCAGACCGAGGTTGTGGGTGATGAACAGCACGGCGGCGCCTTCATCGCGCTGCAAGGCGCGCAGCAGGCGCAGGATCTCGCGCTGCACCGTCACGTCGAGCGCGGTGGTGGGTTCGTCGGCCACGATCAGCTTCGGCTTGCAGGCAAAGGCGATGGCGATCAGCACCCGTTGCCGCATGCCGCCCGACAGCTCGTGCGGGTATTGCGCCAGCACCTGCGCAGGGTGTCGAATTTGCACCGCTGCCAGCAGGTCGGCCGACCGCTCGCGCGCCTGCTGCGGGTCGAGCTTCAGGTGCAGCCGCAGCACGTCGCCGACCTGCCGCGCGATGGTGTGCGCCGGGTTCAGCGCGCTCTGCGGGTCTTGCGGAATCAGCGCCACGTCGCGCCCCAGGTGCGGGCGGCGCGCGGGCTCGGGCAGCGCCAGCCAGTCGTGCCCCAGCAGTTTCACGCGGCCACCGAAAACGCGAATGCCCGCCGGCAAGATGCCCAGCACCGTGCGGCACACCATGCTCTTGCCGGCGCCCGATTCACCGACCAGCGCATGCACCTCGCCGGCACGAATGGTCAGGTCGACCCCGCGCAGAAGCAGCCGCTCAGGCGCATCTCGCCGCGCCGGCAGGCCGACGTGCAACTGCTCGATCTGCAAGACGCGATCTTTCACGTCGCTGGTCATCGCATTCACCGGCGCAGCACTGGGTCAAGCGACTCGCGCAGCCCGTCGCCCAGCGCATTGAAGCCGAGCACGGTGACGACGATGGCTGCCATGGGCAGGCCCAGCAGCCACGGCGTCTGGTGCACGTAGAGGCGGCCATCTTGAATCAGCCCGCCCCAGGTCGGCATGTCGCTGGACACCGACAGCCCGACGAAGGAGAGGATGGCTTCGACCACCACCGCAATGCCCATCTCCAGCGTGAACAGCGTCAGCAGCAGCGGCAGCACATTCGGCAACACCTCGCGCAGCAGGGTGCGCGCGGGCGACAGCCCGATGACGCGCGCTGAGGTGACGTAGTCGAGCCGCGCCTGCGCCTGGGTTTCGGCGCGCACCACGCGGCAAAAGCGCGTCCAGTCGATGATGGCGATGGCCAGCACCACCGCCAGCAAACCGGTGCCGATGACCGCCACCAGCACGATGGCCAGCAGCACGGCGGGGAACGACATCCAGATGTCGACCGTGCGTGAAATCAGCGCGTCGACGCGCCCGCCGTGAAAGCCCGCCAGCAGGCCGAGCAGGGTGCCGACGACACCCGCCAGCGTGGCCCCGGCCAGCGCCACGATCAGCGCCGGCCGCGCGCCGTGGATCAGTCGCGAGAGGATGTCGCGGCCCAGCGTGTCGGTGCCGAACGGGTGCGCCCTCTCTCCGTCGGCAGCCCAGGCCGGCGGCAGCAACGCGGCCATCAGGTCCTGCGCCAGCGGGTCGTGCAATGCCAGCCACGGCGCGCCCAGCGCCACCAGCAGCAGCGTCGCGAAGACCAGCATGCCGAAGCCGGCGCGCAGGTTCAGGCGCGGGTGCAAGTGAAGATTCGTGCGGTGGCGCATCGGCGGCTCAGTGCTCGCGCAAACGCGGATTCAGCGCGCTGTTCAACGCGTCGACCGCCATGTTCACGACGATGAAGATCAGCGCGAAGGTCAGCACGACGCCCTGGATCAGCGGCAGGTCGCGGCTGGTCACCGCGTCGATCGCCATGTTGCCCAGGCCCGGCAAACCGAACAGCTTTTCGATCAGCACGGTGCCGCCGATCAGGAAGGTGAACTGCACGCCGGCCAACGTGAGCGCGGGCGAAAGCGCGTTGCGCAGGGCCTCGCGCCACAGCACCTGCCAGGGGCTGAAGCCCTTGACCCGCGCGATCAGGATGTAGTCCTGCGCCAGCACCTCGACCAGACTGGCCTTCAGCACGCGCGCGACCATCGCGGCCAGCGGCAACGCCAGCGCGAAGGCCGGCAGCACCAGGTGCCACAGCACCGAGCCCAGCACGTCGAAGCGGCCGCGCAGCGCGCTTTCGACGATGACGAAGCCGCTGGTGGCTTCGAAGCGCAGGTCGGAATCCATCAGGCCGAACACCGGCAGCCAGGGCAGCACCACGCCCAGCAGCAGGATGCCGAGCAGGCCCCACAGAAAGTCGGGAATCGCGGTGACGATGCCGGTAGCTGTGTCGACCCCGCGCTCGACCCAGCCGCCACGCCCCTGCGTGGCGAGCAGTGCCGCACCGACGCCGAGCAACAGCGCGAGCAGCGTGGCCACGAGCGAGAGTTCCAGCGTCAGCGGCAGCCGCTGCGCGATCAGCTCGGCGACCGGCTGCTTGCGCGAGATCGAGGTGCCGAAGTTGCCACTGAGCACGTCGCGCAGGTAGTAGGCGAACTGCGTCGGGATCGGGTGGTCGAGGCCGTAGAGCGCCCGCAGCGAGGCGATGTCTTCGGGCGTGGCACCGGGCGCAATCATCATCGCCACCGGATCGCCCGGCGCGACGCGCAGCAGCACGAACACCACCACCATCACGCCCAGCAGCGTGGGCAGCGCCCACAGCGCGCGCTTGACGAGCAGCGCGGGGGTCATGCTGTGAATTCGTTCAACGCGCGGGAAGCAATGGACGCGGTGAAGGAAAAGTGGTGGCGGCGGCGGTTGACGTTGCGCGCGCCACCCGTGTCATGGCTCATGAGAAACAAACGCCGGGCCGCCCCAAGTGTTTCTCACCCCCTCGGGGGGCGGACGACGTAGTCGTCGGCCTGGGGGCGCGCTCAAGCCTTCGCCTTGCCGATCGACTGCGGCAACACGAACCCCGCCGCGTGCGGCTTGAAGGCCAGGCTTTTCTTGTAGATGACTGGCTGCACCTGCTGGTACAGCGGAAGCACCAGCGAGTTGTCGGCGATGTAGTGGTCGACCTTCTTCCAGCCGGCAATGCGCTTGGCTTCGTCTTTCTCGCCCCACAGCGGGCCGATCATCGCGTCGACTTCCTTGCTCTTCCAGGCCGAGTGAGGGCTGGGGCCGAACATGGCGAAGCCGGTGGAGTCGTTCGGGTCGCCGATGGAGTTGCCCCAGTTGTAGAAGGCCATCGGCGCGAGCTTGCCGCTCATGCGCAACTCGAAGTGCTTGGCGATGTCGTAGACCTCGATCTCGGCCTCGATGCCCACCTTGCGCCACATGCCCACGATGGCCTGCACCGTCTCGTAGTCCTTCGGCAAATAACCGCGCGTGGTCTGCACCTTGAACTTGACCGGCTTGTCGGGTCCGAAGCCCGACTTGGCCAGCAGCTTCTTCGCCGCCTCGGGGTCGTACTTGACCTTGATGGACGGGTCGAACGCCGCGTAGCCCGGTGCCTGCAAGGTGTGGATCACCACGCCATAGCCGCGCAGCAGGCGCTTGACGATGGCCTCCTTGTCGACCGCGTGAACGGCGGCCATGCGCACGTTGGCGTCGGTCATCGGTTCACTGCTGCTGATGAACATCATCGCAATGTCCGACACCGGCGCGGCCGACCCGGCCAGGCCGGGCTTGGCCTTCAGCCGGTCGTATTCCTCGAACGGAATGCCCAGCGTGATGTCGGATTTGCCGCTTTCGATTTCGGCCACGCGCGCGCTTGGGTCGGTGACGAACTTGATGGTCACGTTCTTGAACGCCGGCTTCGGGCCCCAGTATTTGTCGAAGGCTTTCAGCTTGACCAGCGAACCCGCGACCAGCTCTTCCACCATGTAAGGCCCTGAGCCGATGGGCTGCTTCTCGAAGCCGGCCGCACCGACCTTTTCGTAGTGGTGCGGCGGAATGGCGTAGCCGGTCAGGAAGGCCATCCACTTGAACAGGTCGGCCACGTACTGCTTCACGTCGCCGGTGATCTTGTTGCCATCGGCCTTCAGGTTGGCCACGTTGGCCCAGATCAGGCCGCCCACCGGGTTGCCGGTTTTCGGGTCGGCCGCACGGTTCAGGTTCCAGACGATGTCTTGCGCGGTGATGGCTTGGCCGTCGTGCCAGACCGCGCCGGCGCGCACTTCCATTTCGACCTTGGTCTTGTCGGCGTTCCAGCCCCATCGGGTGAGCAGGCCGGGCTTGAACGACGAGTCGGTGTTCTGGTCGATGTACTGGTCGAACACGCTTTTCCACAGCGCCTGCAGCGTGGGGTTGACCGACGACGGGCCGCTGGTCGGGTCCCAGCTCGGCAGCGCCACGTTGAAGGCGATGGTCAGCGAGTCGGCCGACTGGCCGAACGCGATGCCGGGGAACAGGGCCGTCAGCGGGCCGGCGGCAGCCGCCGCAGCGATGGCCGTCGTGCCGGTGGAACCGATGAAACGGCGGCGGGTCAGCGATGTCATGTGCACTCCAGAAGTCGACACCGGACCGTCCGGCAAAAACAAGTTTAAGTGTGAACAGTTTGGAAGTAAAGTATCGCAGGACCATCCACTCAACGCGCAGGAGCCGCTTCATGCAACACCTTCCCGTCAGCATCCAGGCCAGTGACCTCAGTGGCAACCCCGGTGGCACTTTCGGTGCCTACCTCGCCGTGCCGAAATCGGGCAGCGGCCCGGGCCTGGTCATCGCGCAAGAAATTTTCGGTGTCAACCAGACCATGCGCGATGTGGCCGACAGCTACGCCGAGGAAGGTTACGTCGTGCTGGTGCCCGACCTGTTCTGGCGGCAAGAGCCCGGTGTGCAACTCGGCTACACGCCCGACGACTGGCAGCGTGCCTTCGGTTTCTACGGCGGCTTCGACGAAGCCAAGGGAGTCGACGACATCCAGGCCACGCTGAAGGTGCTGCGCGGCTTGCCGCAGTGCAACGGCAAGGCGGGCGTGCTGGGCTTTTGCCTGGGCGGCAAGCTGGCCTACCTGGCCGCTTGCCGCACCGACGCGCAGGTCTGCGTCGCGTACTACGGCGTGGGCATCGAAAAGGCCATCGGCGAGCTCGACAAGGTCAAAGGCCGGCTCGTGATGCACGTGGCCGAGCTCGACAAGTTCTGCCCGCCCGAAGCGCAGGCGCAGATCGTGGCCGCAGCCAAAGGCCGCGCGAATGTGGAGCTGTATGTCTACCCGGGGCAAGACCACGCGTTCGCCCGCGCAGGCGGCGATCATTTCCACAAGCCGTCGGCGCTGATGGCGCACCAGCGCAGCGTCACTGCACTCAAGCGCGAGATCGGTCCCGAGTACGACCTGTCGGCGCTGTGGGACAAGCACTGCGAACATGAATTCGGCAACCGCGACGTGGCCGCGACGATGGCCACGATGGTGGCCGAACCCTATGTCAATCACATCCCGACGATGACCGGCGGCGTCGGCGCGGTCATGCTTTCGCGCTTCTACAAGAACCACTTCGTCAACAGCAACCCGCCCGACACCTCACTGGTGCCGATCTCGCGCACCGTGGGTGCCACGCAGGTCGTCGACGAGATGCTGTTCTGCTTCACCCACACCACCGAAGTCCCGTGGATGCTGCCCGGCATCGCCCCCACCGGCAAGCGGGTCGAGGTGCCGCTGGTGGCGATCATCAAGTTCCGGGGCGACAAGCTGTACCACGAGCACATCTACTGGGACCAGGCCAGCGTGCTGGTGCAGATCGGCCTGCTCGATGCCGCCAAGCTGCCGGTGGCCGGCGTTGAGGCCGGGCGCAAGCTGCTCGACGAGACGCTGCCGTCGAACACCATGATGAAGGCCTGGGAAACCTCGGCGCCACGCTGATCGGGCGATGAAAATCACCTGCATCGGTGCAGGCCCGGCGGGTTTGTACCTGGCCCTGCTGATGAAGCAGCGCGACCCTGCGCACGAGGTCACCGTGCTCGAGCGCAACCGCGCTGGCGACACCTTCGGCTGGGGCGTGGTGTTCTCGGACCAGACGCTGTCGGCCTTGCAGCGCGCCGACGCCAAGACCGCGACGCAAATTCTCGATGCCTTCAACCACTGGGACGACATCGAGGTTCACTTCAACGGCACCCGCGTGCGCTCGTCGGGCCACGGCTTTTGCGGTATCGGCCGGCGCAAGTTGCTCGACATCTTGCAAGCGCGCTGCGTCGAGCTGGGTGTGAACCTGCAATTCGAGTCCGATGTGCAAGACGACGCCGCCATCGACGCCGACCTGATCGTTGCCTGCGACGGCCTGAACAGCCGCGTGCGCAGCAAGCACGCCGCCACGTTTCAACCCGACATCGACTTGCGCCAGTGCCGTTTCGTCTGGCTGGGCACACGCCAGTTGTTCGACGCCTTCACCTTCGCGTTCGAGAAAACGCCGTGGGGCTGGTTCCAGGCCCACGCGTACCGCTTCGACGCCACCACCTCCACCTTCATCGTCGAAGCACCCGAAGCCGTCTGGCAGGCGGCAGGGCTCGCCGACATGAGCAAACAAGAAGGCATCGCGTTCTGTGAACAGCTCTTCGCCCGCCACCTGGGTGGCCACGCGCTGATGTCGAACGCGGCGCACCTTCGCGGCTCGGCGCAGTGGATTCGTTTTCCGCGCGTGGTCTGCCGCACCTGGATTCAGGCGCACGGCGGTGCCGATGGCCGCACGCCGGTGGTGCTGATGGGCGACGCGGCGCACACGGCGCACTTTTCCATCGGCTCGGGCACCAAACTGGCGGTCGAAGACGCCATCGACCTGGCCGACAGCCTGAGCGCGCATCCGCACGATTTGATGTGCGCGCTGAGGGCGTATGAAGCGCGGCGCAGCATCGAGGTGCTGAAGATTCAAAACGCCGCGCGCAACTCCACCGAATGGTTCGAGAACGTCGAGCGGCACGCGCGACTGGCACCCGAGCAGTTCGCCTACTCGCTGCTGACCCGTTCGCAGCGCATCTCGCACGAAAACCTGCGCCAGCGCGATGCGGCTTACGTCGGCGGCTTCGAGCACTGGTTGGCCGCGGGGGCAGGTCTTGACACACCGGCCGGCGTGCCGCCGATGTTCACGCCGTTCGCCTTGCGCGGCGTCAGCTTGAAGAACCGCGTGGTGGTGTCGCCGATGGCGCAGTACAGCGCCGTCGATGGCGTGCCCGGCGACCACCATCTGGTGCACCTGGGAGCGCGCGCCTTGGGCGGCGCGGGCCTGGTGTTCGCCGAGATGACCTGCACCTCGGCCGACGCACGCATCACGCCGCACTGCCCCGGCCTGTACACCGACGAGCAAACAGCCGCGTGGAAGCGCATCGTCGATTTCGTGCACAGCGGCAGCTCGGCAAAGATCGCGATGCAGTTGGGCCATGCGGGTGCCAAAGGCTCGACCCGCGCGCCGTGGGACGGTGAAGACCTGCCGCTCGAATCCGCCAACTGGCCGCTGATCTCGGCCTCGCCGCAACAGTTCATCGACGGCGTCAGCGACTGGTCGCGTGCAATGACGATCGAGGACATGCAGCGCGTCACCGCTGACTTCGTGCAGGCCACGCAGCGTGCGGCGCAGGCGGGTTTCGACTGGCTGGAACTGCACTGCGCGCACGGCTATTTGCTGTCGGCGTTTTTGTCGCCGTTGACGAATCAGCGCACCGACGAATTCGGCGGGTCGATGGCGAACCGGCTGCGCTGGCCGCTGCAAGTGTTTGCCGCGATGCGTGCGGTGTGGCCGCAAGACAAGCCGATGTCGGTGCGCATTTCGGCCCACGACTGGGTGGCGGGCGGCAACACGCCGGTGGATGCCATCGCCATCGCCCGCGCCTTCAAGCAAGCCGGTGCCGATTTGATCGACGTGTCGTCGGGCCAGGTCAGCAAACAGCAGCAGCCGGTCTATGGCCGCATGTACCAGACGCCGTTTGCCGACGCCATTCGCAACGAGGTCGGCATCGCGACGATGGCGGTGGGTGCCATCTCTGAGGCCGACCACGTCAACAGCATCATCGCTGCCGGCCGTGCCGACCTGTGCGCCATCGCGCGGCCCCATTTGGCCAACGCCGCATGGACGCTGAACGAAGCCGCGCGCATCGGCCACAGCAACGGCATCGGGGCCGATTGGCCACGGCAGTATGTGGCGGGCAAGGGCCAGTTGGAGCGCAACCTGGAACGTGAACGCCTGCTGGCGGCCGAAGTCGTGGCTGGCGCTGCGGGGCTGTCGGCGCCAGAGCAGGCGTCCCTGGCGACCCTGGCGACCCCGGCGCAAGGGGGCCTGATGTGAACAGCGCCGCGGTGGTCTCCGATCTCGAATCGCGCGTCACGCTCGACCACCACCAGGCCTTGAAGCTGTGGCTGCGCCTGCTGTCGTGCACCACGCGCATCGAAGGCGTGATTCGCAACCGCCTGCGCACCGACTTCGCCACCACCTTGCCGCGTTTCGACATGCTGGCGCAACTGGAGCGCGAGCCTGCCGGCCTGAGCATGGGCGCGCTGTCGAAGCGAATGATGGTCAGCGGCGGCAACGTCACCGGCATCACCGACCAGCTCGAAGCCGAAGGCCTGGTCACGCGATTGGCCCACCCGAGCGACCGGCGCGGCTACACAGTGCAGCTCACACCGGCGGGCCGGCGTCAGTTCCGCCGCATGGCCGCTGTGCACGAGCGGTGGGTGGTCGAATTGTTCGACGGCTGGACGGCTGCGCAGAAGAACCAGGCCTACGCGCTGATGGCCGGGCTGAAGCAGCACCTGGCCACGGTGGAGCTGAAGTCGCCGCTGAAAAGAAGCAAGGAGAAATCGACATGACACGCGACATGACACGCCGCATGGATTCGCACCTGGCCCCGCACAACCAGCGCGCGCTGGCCGGGTTCGTGCCGGCGCATGTCGGCTGGGCGGTGCACGGCGGGGTGGGCGTCGTCACCTTGAACCGGCCCGAGCGCAAGAACCCGCTGACCTTCGATTCGTATGCCGAGTTGCGCGAGCTGTTTCGTGCCCTGGCATACGCCGACGATGTTCGCGCTGTGGTGGTGCAAGGCGCAGGCGGCAACTTTTGCTCGGGCGGCGATGTGCACGAGATCATCGGCCCGCTCAGCGCCATGAGCATGCCCGACCTGCTCACCTTCACCCGCATGACCGGCGACCTGGTGAAGGCAATGCGCGCCTGCCCGCAGCCCATCGTCGCCGCCATCGACGGCGTGTGCGCGGGGGCCGGCGCGATCATGGCAATGGCGTCCGACCTGCGCGTGGGCACTGCGCGCAGCAAGGTGGCGTTTCTGTTTTCGCGCGTGGGCCTTGCGGGTTGCGACATGGGCGCGTGCAGCGTGTTGCCGCGCATCATCGGCCAGGGTCGCGCGTCGGAGCTGCTGTTCACCGGCCGCGCGATGACGGGCGACGAGGCGCTGAGCTGGGGCTTCTACAACCGCATTTG
>JAYVCL010000154.1:0-3529 GCA_043749975.1 Burkholderiales bacterium | reverse complement strand
GCCGAGCACGGCAAGGTGTTCACCGACGCCCAGGGCGAGGTCAGCCGAGGCATCGACATCATCGAATTTGCCTGCGGAATTCCGCAATTGCTCAAAGGTGATTTCACCGAGCAGGTCAGCACCGGCATCGACAACTGGACGCTGCGCCAGCCGCTGGGTGTGGTGGCCGGCGTGACGCCGTTCAACTTCCCCGTCATGGTGCCGCTGTGGATGTTTCCGGTGGCGATTGCGGCGGGCAACTGCTTCGTCCTCAAGCCCAGCGAGCGCGACCCGTCGGCGTCGCTTTTCATGGCCGATTTGCTGAAGCAGGCCGGCCTGCCCGACGGCGTGTTCGGCGTGGTCCAAGGCTACAAGCTGGCGGTGGACACCTTGCTGACCCACCCCGACGTGAAGGCCATCAGCTTCGTCGGCTCCACCCCCATCGCGCAATACATCTACGAGACCGGTGCGCGCCATGGCAAGCGCGTGCAGGCGCTGGGCGGCGCGAAGAACCACATGGTCGTGATGCCCGACGCCAACCTGGAGCAAACGGTGGATGCGCTGATCGGCGCCGGCTACGGCTCGGCCGGCGAGCGCTGCATGGCGATCAGCGTGGCGGTGGCGGTGGGCGACGTGGCCGACCGATTGGTCGAAGCGCTGGCCGCGCGCGCCAAGACGCTGAAGATCAAGAACGGCATGGAGTTGGACGCCGAGATGGGCCCGGTGATCACGCGCCAGGCGCTGGAGCGCATCGAGGGCTACATCGCCACCGGCGTGACCGAAGGTGCCACCCTGGTGGTCGACGGACGCGGCTGCAAGGTGCCGGGTTTCGAGAACGGCTTCTTCACCGGCGGCACGTTGTTCGACCATGTGACGCCCGAGATGCGCATCTACAAAGAAGAGATTTTCGGCCCGGTACTGTGCGTGGTGCGCGCGGCCGATTTCGCAGCGGCGGTGAACCTGGTCAACGCGAACGAGTTCGGCAACGGCGTGGCCTGCTTCACCAGCGACGGCAACGTGGCGCGTGAATTCGCGCGGCGCATCCAGGTCGGCATGGTCGGCATCAACGTGCCGATTCCGGTGCCGATGGCCTGGCACGGTTTCGGCGGCTGGAAGAAGAGCCTGTTCGGCGACATGCACGCCTACGGCGAAGAAGGCGTGCGCTTCTACACCAAGCAAAAATCAGTCATGCAGCGCTGGCCGGCCAGCATCGGCAAGGGGGCGGAGTTCGTGATGCCGACGGCGAAGTGACCCTGCCCGCCGCGCGTGTCAGGTGCGCCATGTGCGTGCCCTCACGCCGCTGACGCGGGCGTTCGGCCGCGTGCTCGCGGCCGAAGGAATCTCGAACTTCGGCTCGATGCTGAGCCGGTTGGCGATCCCGTGGATCGCCACGCTCTCGCTTGCCGCGTCGCCACTGGCGATGGGCGGGCTCGTCGTGGCCGACGTTCTGGCCGGCGCACTCGGTGCCGTGTTGCTCGCGGGCAGCGTCGATCGCACCGGTAAACGCGCAGTCATGCTCGGCTGCGACCTGATGCGCGCTGCGGTGCTCGCGTTGCTGGCGCTGCTGGCCTGGCAGGGCTGGCTGAGTTTTCCGGTACTCGTGGCGGCCGCGGCCGCGAACGGCATGCTCACGGTGGGCTTCGAGATGGCCCGCTCGGCGTGGGTCGCGCAGCGTGTCGAAGCCGGCCGGCTGCCGCAGCGCAACGCGCAACTCTCGATGGCGGGAAGTGTTTCCGAGACGGCCGCCTTCGCGCTCGGTGGCTGGGTCTTTCAGTGGACCGGCGCGGCGATTGCGCTGGCCGTCGATGCCCTCAGCTTCGCGCTCTCGGCCCTGTGCCTGCGCAGCGTGCCCGAAACGCCGCCGGCCCTGCCGGCCAGCGTGCGGGTCGCGCCGCTCGACAAGCTCATCGGCGACGCTCGCGCCGGCGTGCGCGCGGTGCTCGCGCAGCCAGCCTTGCGCGCCCTGGCTGCGATCGAAGTGCTGCTTGCGCTGGGCGGCAGCCTGGGAGCCACAAGCTACATGATTTTCGTCGCGCGCGACATCGGCTTCACGACCGGCAGCCTCGGCATGATCTTCGCCACCGGCGGCCTCGGCGCGATCGCGGGTGCTGCGCTGGCGCCGTGGCTCGGCCGGCACCTCGGCCCCGGGCGCGCCATGGCGCTCGGCCTGGCGCTCGCGGCGCTGGGCGCGGCCTGCATCCCGCTCGTGGCCGCGAGCGGCCTGCTCGGCGGCGCCTTGCTGATTGCGCACCAGATCACCGGCGACGGTGGCCGCGCGGTGCACGACGTGCACGACCGAACCCTGCGCCAGACAGCCACGCCCGCCGCCTTGCTCGCGCGCACGGATGCCGGCATCCGCACGGCAGGCCAATGCGCCACGCTGGTCGGTGCGGTCGCGGGCGGCGCGTTCGCATCGGCGCTCGGGACGCGAAGTTCGCTGTGGGTGTCGGCCGCGCTCATCGGCGGCGCGGCCATCGTCGCGGCGGCCACGCTGGGGCGGCGCCGGCCGCCGAGTTGGCTTGCCGAACCCGCGCAACGAAACTGAACCCGCGAGGTCGAACACGGTGACGACGGGCGCATCGAAGCGGTTCGTCAGGCTGGTAAAGCCGATCGCCGTCGGCACCGCGCTGGCCAAGGTCATCGTGATGTCTGCGTTGTCGCAGACGGTGAGCACGTTCGATGTCACCGGAGCGTCGAAGTCGTTGACGGCGGTTGCACCGCCGGGCCGCGCGTTGTAGAGGTTCTTCGGGTCGACGAACGTGACGCTCCCCGCTCCAGGCCACGTTCGAGGCCATCAATCACGAAGGCGGCATCAGCGATCCGCATACCGAAGGGCGTTTTTCAACACCCAGGCCGGCCGCCTTTCAGGTCGCCAGCACGCGTCTGCGGCGGCTCGGGCCATCCCTGGTCCGCGCCGGCCCGCCCACTCAAATCAACCGAACTCCCGGCAAACCGCGCATTGCCTTGTCGAAGCTTGCGGTGGTCTCACAACCCGCAACGGCGTTCTTGAGCGAGATCATGGCGTCGGCGAAATCGCGCGGCTGCGTATCACACAGGGTGATCGCAAGTCCCAACCGCTCACGGTCTTCGAAGGCGAACGCATCACTGTCCAAAAGCGACTTCACCGCTGAAAGCGTTTCATTGCGCCCGAAACCGTAGAGACGCCCCAGCACCCAGACCAGCTCGACCAGCACCATGTCGTTGACGAAGAACGCGCCCGGTTCGCCGTCGTGGGCTGCCAGCAAACGCGAGGCCGCTTTCAGTTGAACAGGTTCGTCTGCAGTGAGCAGGCGAACCAGGACATTGGTGTCCAGGCCAATCATCCTAAAAACCGCAGTTGACCGCCTAATTCCGCTGGACTCACCGCATGAATGCACACATTCCCGCCCACGATATTCATCACCTCGCGGGTCAGAGCGCTACACACCCGAGCGAGCCACGCTGCGGCGCTCTGGCGGCGTTGCTCCGCCTTGCGGGCATGAGCCCGCCGCATCGTCGCGCCTTGCCAGCGCACCCCATCGCGGCCCGCTCGGGCGCGTCCAACTGCGGT
>JAYVCL010000153.1:0-15183 GCA_043749975.1 Burkholderiales bacterium | reverse complement strand
GCGGTGCAGGCTGGCCAGGTCGGGCAGCAGCGCGATGCCGTCTTGCACCGTGGCACCGGCGCGGGCCAGGCCGTCGGCCGCCGCCTGCACGGCGGCGCTCACCTCGTCCGATGTGCGCGCCGACGGGTGCGCGGTGAGCACCAGCACGCGGGCGTCAGCCACGCACTCGCGGCGCGGCGGCGGCAGTTCAAGCCGGTAGGCCGCCATCAGATCGACATCGGGGCCGGCCAGCACGTCCAGGGCCAGACCGAGATCCCGCGCACTGCGCGCCAGCGGGCCGATGACCGCCAGGGGGTTGGGCGCGCCACTCGGAAAGCCCGGAAAATCGTGGCCGCGACTCGGCAGCAAGCCGTGGCTGGGCTTGTGGCCGAACACGCCGCAGAAGTGTGCCGGCACGCGGATCGAGCCGCCAATGTCCGAGCCGAGTTCGAGCGCCACCATGCCGGCGGCCAGCGCGGCAGCAGCGCCGCCGGACGAACCGCCCGGTGTGCGCTTGGGGTCGAGCGGGTGCAGGGTGCGGCCGTGGATCGGGTTCACGCTTTGCCAGTCGGCCAAGCCCACCGGCACGTTGGTCTTGCCCAAAATCACCGCGCCCGCCGCCTTCAGGCGCGTCACCGCGACCGCGTCTTCGGTGGGCCGCAGATCGCGCGCCCGCTCGAAGCCCCAGGTGGTGGGCAGTCCGGCAACGTTGAAGGACTCTTTCACCGTCATCGGCAGGCCGAGCAGCGGGCGCCGCTCGCCGGCAGCCAGCGCCACATCGGCCGCGCGGGCCTGTTCCAGGGCACGCTCGAAATCACGCACGACGACAGCATTGACCTCGACATCGCGACGCTCGATGCGCAGGATGGCGGCGTTGCAGAGTTCGAGCGCGCTGACCTCGCGCCGCGCCAGTGCGCCCACCAGTTCGGTGGCGTCGACGCCGGCAAGGGCTATGGGAGGGGTCGGTGATGTCATGGCATGCCTCGGCAGTCGGAGCGCCACTGTAGCGGCAGGTGGAGTTCGGCGTGCAACTGTTCGGGCGGCGACGCCAGGCACCGCCGCATGTCGCCGTGAAGGGCCGTGAAGCGCTCTACACTGGAAAACCAGGCGCTCGTGGAGCACCCGGAGGAACACGATGCAGCCGACGCGAATCGATCTTCTGCAGCGCATGCCGGTCTTCGGCGCGATCCGTGAAGACATGCTGTGCGTGCTGCTGGAGCATGCGCGCGAGGTGGTGGTTGAACGCGGTGAGTTCTTCTTCCGCGAGCACGACCCGGCCTGTTCGATGTTCGTGCTCGAAACCGGCCGCGTTTCGGTGGTCAAACGTTGGCAAGACCGCGACTTCGTGTTGCACAGCCTGGGTGCTGGCGACTGCTTCGGCGAGATGGCACTGATGGATCTGTTGCCGCGCAGCGCATCGGTGCGTGCCGATGCAGACTGCCGTGCAATCGAACTCACCGCCGCCGATTTGCTGCACCTGTTCGAGCGTGACGCCGAGCAGTTCACGCTGATCCAGATGAACATCGGGCGCGAGGTGTGCAGGCGACTGCGCGCCGCCGATGAGTTGCTGGTGCGCGCGCGGATGGGCGAAGGCTTGCCGCCGGTCGAGCCGAACGGTGGCCGCCATTCTTGATTCAGGGGGCCAGCGCCAGCCGTCAATGGCTGTGCGGATGAAGTTCCATTGATGTGCCTGCGCGGTCGAGGCCGCCGTCTTCCAGCCAGAGCCGCGTGGTCATCGCCGCCCGTTCGATCAGTTGGCCGCCGACGGAATAGTCATACGGCGAACAATCGAGCGGACACAGAGCGGGCACGATGCGCAGTTCGACCACGGCGGCAAATCGCTCGGCGTCGTGCACCAGTTGCCTTGCCACCAGCAGGCTGAGCGCGTGCATGGCGCGGCCGATGGCAGCGGCAGGAACCTGCTTGAGTGCGCAGGCAAAACCGGTTGGCAGCACGACGATGCGGGTCGCGCCAAGGCGCATCGCGGTGGAGATGGGCGTGTTGTTCGCCACGCCGCCGTCCACCAGCAGTTGCCCGTTGACGCGCACCGGCGGGAACACGCCGGGGATGGCCGTGCTGGCCAACACCGCATCCACGGCCGAACCGGTCGACAGCAGCACTTCGTCGCCGGTCACCAGGTCGGAGGCGACGATGTGGACTGGAATCGCCGCATCCTGGAGTTGCGCATACGGCAGATGCCGCTCGAGCAGGCGTCGCAGCCCGCTGGAGTCGACCAGATGGGCGCGTTGCGTCAACAAGCCGAGAAGACTCCTGAGATTGAAGGGGAACAGGTCTTGCCGCTTCAGGCCGCCCCAGATCTTTTCCAGCTTCGAGACGCCTTCCAGTGTCGGGTTGGCCGCGAAGTAGGCTGCGTTGATCGCCCCCGCAGACGCCCCAACCACGAACGATGGCGCTTCCCCCCAAGCCAGCAGTTCACGCAGCATGCCGACCTCGATGGCCCCCAAACTGCCGCCGCCGGCCAAGACGAATGCGGTGGTGTGTGTGCCGACCCTGCTCATGTTTGTGCGCCCTCAGGCGTTGTGTCGCAACCGGCGGGGACGGACGCAGGACTCTGGCACCGGCAATCACGCCCGCCATGCAGATTACGACACTCGGCCTCGATCTGGCCAGAACTTCAGCGCTGCCTGCAGACAAGGCTCGCCGCAGGGGATGCCTTCGCCAAGCTGCGAAGGCGGCCAGCCATCACAATCGCCGCTGGGCTAGGTCTCTCAGGCCGGTCCGCGTGGCGTGAACGCCGTTGCCCGAGCCGCCGCGCCTGAATCGAAGCTTCCCCGACTGCCATGAGCGACCACCGTCCCGATCCCAATTTGCACCGAGCTGGCACCACCCGCCTGTCGCGCCCGCGCCGTGCTTGAGCTGCACGCCGTCGCTTGCGTGCGGGGCGGGCGCACGCTGTTCAGCGACGTGAACCTGGCGCTGCAGCCCGGGGAATTGCTGCGCGTCAGCGGTGTCAACGGTGCCGGCAAGACCAGCCTGCTGCGCATGCTGTGTGGCCTGCTGGCACCGGCGCAAGGCCGGGTGCTGTGGCAAGGTCAACCGATCGCTTCGCTGCGCGACGAATTCAATCGCCAGCTCGTCTACGTGGGCCACGCCGCCGCACTGAAAGACGAGCTGTCGGCGCTCGAAAACCTGCAAACGGCGGGCGTGCTGGGCGGCGTCGTGTCCACCGACAGCGACGCCCTTGCCGCCTTGGCCCAGGCCGGCTTGCGCGGGCGCGAGCGGGTGCCGGCACGCACCTTGTCGCAAGGCCAGCGGCGGCGCGTGGCACTGGCCCGGTTGGAGCTCAGCAGCGCTGCGAAGCTGTGGGTGCTGGACGAACCCTTCAACGCGCTCGACAACGCCGCCACCGCCTGGCTGCTGGCGCTGGTCAGCGCGCAGTTGGCGCGCGGCGGTGTGGTGGTGCTGACCAGCCACCAAGCGGTCGCGCTGGCGGACGAGGTGCAAGCCGTGACGCTCGCGCTGTGAACACGTCAACTGCCGACACCGCCTTCGACGGCATGCGTTGCATCTTCATGCGCGACCTGCGCATCGCGTTGCGCCGGCGTGCCGACACCTTCGCCGCGCTGTTCTTTTTCGTCATCGTGGTCAGCCTGTTCCCGCTCGGCGTCGGCCCCGAGCCGGCGCTGCTGCGCAGCATGGCCGCCGGCGTGGTGTGGGTGGCCGCACTGCTGGCGTCGATGCTGTCGCTGACCCGCATGTTCGCCGACGACCACCAGGACGGAACGCTGGAGCAACTGCTGCTCTCGGCCACGCCGCTGCCGCTGCTGGTGTTCGCCAAGATGGCGGCGCACTGGCTGGCCTCGGGATTGCTGCTGGCGCTGGCCTCGCCGCTGCTGGCATTGCAGTTCGATCTGCCGCCCGCTTCGGTGGGCGTGCTGGCGGTGTCGCTGCTGCTGGGCACGCCGCTGCTGAGCCTGATCGGCGGCATCGGCGCGGCGCTGACGGTGGGCCTGCGCGGCGGCGGGGTGCTCTTGTCCCTGTTGGTGCTGCCGCTGTATGTGCCGGTGATAATCTTTGGTGCCGGTGCGGTGGAGGCGGGCCGTGCCGGATTGGGCATGGCAGGCCACTTCTCGTTGTTGGGTGCGATGCTGGTATTGGCACTGTTTCTGGCACCGCTGGCCACCGCAGCCGCGTTGCGGATCTCCATCGAATGAACATCTTTTTTTCACGCCATGCGCCTGGAGCAGTACGCGGTGCAGCCTAGCAAGATCAACTGGTTCAAATACGCGGCCCCGCAGCGCCTGCACGCGCTGGCCGGCGCGGCGCTGCCGTGGTTCGCTGCGCTGGCGCTGCTGCTGAGCCTGGTCGGGCTGGTGATCGGCCTGGGCGTGTCGCCCACCGACGCGCAGCAGGGTGAGGCGTACCGAATCATCTTCGTGCACGTTCCCGCCGCCTGGATGTCGATGGTCATCTACCTGGCGATGGCGTTCTGGGCCGGCATCGGCCTGGCGTTCAATGCCCGCAGCGCGTCGATGCTGGCGCTGGCGCTGGCACCTACCGGCGCCTTGATGACCTTCATCGCGCTGTGGACCGGCGCGCTCTGGGGCAAGCCCACCTGGGGTGCCTGGTGGGTGTGGGACGCGCGACTCACGTCGGAACTGATCCTGCTGTTCTTGTACATCGGCTTCATGTCGCTGCACGCCGCCATCGACGACACGCGGCGTGCCGACCGCGCCGCCGCGCTACTGGCGCTGGTCGGCGTGGTCAACGTGCCGATCATTTACTTTTCGGTCAGGTGGTGGAACACCTTGCACCAGGGCGCGACGGTCAGCCTGCTGCGCGCACCCAGCATGGCCACCACCATGCTGCTGGGCATGCTGGTGATGGCGCTGGCGTTCTGGATGTACAGCATCGCGGTGGCGCTGATGCGGCTGCGCGTGATCTTGCTGGAGCGTGAGCAGCACGCGGCATGGGCGCGGCAGGCCTTGGCTGCAACCTGAACCTGAACCGGCGCATGAACTTGAACTTGAACTGGGCAAGCTGGTCAGACTTCGTGGCGATGGGCGGCTACGGGCTGTACGTGTGGGGCTCGTTCGGCGTCACGGCGCTGGTGCTGCTGATCGAGGTGGTGTCGCTGTCGGCCCGGCGCAAAGCGGTTCAGCGCATGGCCGCTCACAGCGATCAAACAAGCTTGGAGAATTCCTGAATGAAAGCCAGAACAAAGCGCGGCTTGGCCATCGTGGTCGGGCTCGGGGCCTTGGGCCTTGCCAGCGCGCTGGTGCTCAACGCCTTCCAGAGCAACCTGGTGTTCTTCTTCAGCCCGTCGCAGATCGCCGCCAACGAAGCGCCTCGCGAGCGCAATTTTCGCGTCGGCGGGCTGGTCGAGCAAGGCAGCCTGAAACGCGACCCGAGCGGCCTGACCGTCAATTTCGTGGTCACCGACCTGGCGCAAAAACTCCCGGTGACCTACACCGGCCTGTTGCCCGACCTGTTTCGTGAAGGCAAGGGCGTGGTCGCGCAAGGCAAGCTCGGCTCCGACGGTGTGTTTCACGCCGACCAGGTGCTGGCCAAGCACGACGAGAACTACATGCCGCCCGAGGCCGCCGACGCCTTGAAAAAAGCCCAGGCCGGTTCGATGTCGGCCGGCGTCACCTTGCAGGAGAAGAAGCCATGATTCCGGAGCTGGGTCACTTCGCGCTCATCCTCGCGCTGGCGATGGCGCTGGCGCAAAGCGTGCTGCCGCTGATCGGCGCGAAAACCGGCAACGCCGCGTGGATGTCGCTGGCACGGCCTTCGGCGCGCGGGCAGTTCTTGTTCGTCGCCATCGCCTACGGCTGTCTGACGTACGCGTTCGTCAACAACGACTTCTCGGTGCTGCTGGCCGCCCAACATTCCAACTCCACCTTGCCGCTGATCTACCGCATCACGGCGGTGTGGGGCAACCACGAAGGATCGATCTTGTTGTGGTCGCTGATCCTGTCGGGCTGGACGCTGGCGGTGTCGATATTTTCGAAGCAACTCGACGACCGCATGCTCGCCCGCGTGCTCGGCGTGATGGGGCTGATCAGTTGCGGCTTCCTGCTGTTCACCCTGCTCACCTCCAACCCCTTCCTGCGCTTGCTGCCCGCTGCCGCCGATGGCCGCGACCTGAACCCCTTGCTGCAAGACCCGGGCATGGTCATTCACCCGCCGATGCTCTACATGGGCTATGTGGGCTTCGTGGTGGCGTTCGCGTTTGCGATTGCGGCGCTGCTGTCGGGCCGGCTCGACGCCGCCTGGGCCCGCTGGTCGCGCCCCTGGACCACGGTGGCCTGGTGCTTCCTGACCTTCGGCATCGCACTGGGCAGCTTCTGGGCCTATTACGAACTGGGCTGGGGCGGCTGGTGGTTCTGGGACCCGGTCGAAAACGCCTCGTTCATGCCGTGGCTGGTCGGCACCGCGCTGATGCATTCGCTGTCGGTGACCGAAAAACGCGGCGGCTTCAAGATGTGGACGGCGCTGCTGGCCATCATCACGTTCTCGTTGTCGCTGCTGGGCACCTTCATCGTCCGCTCCGGCGTGCTGAGTTCGGTGCACGCCTTCGCCACCGACCCGGCGCGCGGCATCTTCATCCTGGCGTTTCTCGCGGTCGTCATCGGCGGCTCGCTGTTGTTGTTTGCGGTGCGCGCGCCCAAGGTCGGCACCGGCGGCAGTTTCGAGATGGTGTCGCGCGAGTCGATGCTGCTGGCCAACAACGTGCTGCTGGTGGTGGCCGCCGCCGCCGTGCTGCTGGGCACGATTTATCCGCTGCTGCTCGACGCCATGGGCCTGGGCAAGTTGTCGGTCGGTCCGCCGTATTTCGTCGCGGTGTTCGTGCCGCTGATGGCGCCGGCCTTGTTTTTGATGGGCGTCGGGCCGATGACGCGCTGGCGTCAGGCCGGCGTGGTCGACCTGGCCCGGCGGCTGCGCTGGGCCTTCGGTGTCAGCGCGGCTTCGGCCCTGATCGCACCGTTTCTGCTGGGCCGCTGGACGCCGATGATCGGCTTCGGCTTGCTGCTGGCCGCATGGATTGCCAGCACCGCCGTGGTCAATCTGGTGACGCGTGTTCGCGAGCACCCTGCCAGCGCGGGCAGGGCGCTGGCCGCTCAACCCGGAAGTTACTACGGCATGCTGCTGGCCCACTTCGGGGTCTCGGTGTTCATCTTCGGCGTCACGATGGTGAGCGGCTTTTCGACCGAGTCGGATGTGCGCATGGAAGTCGGCGACACCGCCACCGCCGGGGCCTACCAGGTGCGCATGGACGGCGTGCGCCAGGTCATCGGCCCGAACTATGTGTCGGCTCAGGCCAGCTTGACCGTCACGCAAAACGGCCAGCCTGTGGGCACCCTCACACCCGAGCGACGCGTCTACAACGTGAGCCGCTCGCCGATGACCGAAGTGGCCATCGACCGCGGCATCACGCGCGACGTTTACGTGGCGCTGGGCGAGCCTGTCAGCGCCACCGCCTGGAGCGTGCGCGTGCATCACAAGCCCTTCGTCAACCTGATCTGGGGCGGCTGTGTGCTGATGGCGCTGGGTGGCGCGCTGGCGGTGCTGGACCGCCGCTACCGGGTGCAGCGCAGGGTGCTTGTCAAGGCTGAAACTTCGGCCACACCGCTGCCGCAGACCCCCACCGCGGGCCTCGCCAAACCCGCCGCGTCGGCATGAAGCGATACCTGCTGCCGCTGCTCGTTTTCGTGTTGCTGGTCGGGTTCTTGGCGGCCGGGCTGAGCCTGAATCCGCGCGAAGTGCCTTCACCGCTGATCGGCAAACCCGCGCCGGCGTTCAGCCTGCCGCGGCTCGACGCACCCGGACAAACGCTGTCTGCGCAAGACCTGCGCGGCAAGGTCTGGGTGCTCAATGTCTGGGCCTCGTGGTGCGCGCCGTGCCGCCAGGAGCACCCCTTGATCGCCGAGCTGGCCAAGAGCGGCGGTGCGCCGGTCTACGGCCTGAACTACAAGGACAAACCCGCAGACGCCACCGCCTGGCTGGGCCAGTTGGGCAATCCGTACACGGCCACCGTGTCCGATATGGAAGGCCTGGTCGGCATCGACTACGGCGTTTACGGCGTGCCCGAAACCTTTGTCATCGACCAGGCTGGCGTGATCCGCCTCAAGCACATCGGCCCGATGACGCCCGAGGCGCTGCGCGACAACCTGCTGCCGATGTTGAGGAAGCTGCGTGCGTGAGCTTCTGGTGGTGTTCGCGGTCGCTTGCGCTGCGATGATGGCGTCGGCACAGACGGCTGCGCCACACCCCGCCCCGTCGAGCTACGCCGACCCCGCGCTCGAAGCGCGCGTGCTGGCGATCGCCGAAGAGCTGCGCTGCCTGGTCTGCCAAAACGAAACCATCGCCGCTTCGCACGCCGACTTGGCGGTCGACCTGCGCAAGCAAATCCGCAACCAGCTCGGCGCAGGCCGGTCGAAGCAGCAGATCCTCGATTTCATGGCCGAGCGCTACGGCGACTTCGTGCTGTACCGGCCGCGCCTGAAGGCCAGCACGCTGATGCTGTGGGCCGGGCCGTTCGTGTTGCTGGCGCTGGCGGCGTTCGTGCTGGCACTGAACATCCGGCGGCGTCGGCTCGGGTTGGCACCGCGTGAATTGAGTCCTGCTGAAGCCGAGCGCGCGCGCCGCCTGCTCGACGGCACCGAGCCCGACAAACCCAGCCCCGCACCATGACCGTTTTCTGGATTCTTGCCGCCGGCCTCACCGTCCTGGCGCTGTGCCTGCTGTTGCCTGCGCTGATTCGCCCGCGCCCGCGGCCCTCCACGGCAGCCGACGCGAGCACGGCCAACCTGGCCATCCTGCGCAGTCAAATGGCCCAACTCGACACCGAGCACGCGGCCGGCAGCCTGGACGCCGAGCAGCACCGCAGCGCCTGCGCCGAGATCGCCCGTCGCGTGCTCGATGAAGAGGCCGTGGTCGAGGCGCCGCGCGTGTGGGGCGCATCGCGCAAGACCGCGCTGTCGGTGGCCCTGAGCGTGCCCGTTTTCGCGCTGCTGGCCTACACCTCGCTGGGCAATTTCGAAGCCCTGTCGCCAGCGGCGGTTGCGGCTGCGCCCGAAACCGAAGTCAGCGCCGAGCAAGTGGCGGCGATGGTCGAGACGCTGGCCAAGCGCATGGCCGAGCGGCCCGATGACCCGGTCGGCTGGGCCCTGCTGGCGAACGCGTACTCGGCGTTGCAGCGCTTCCCCGAAGCCAGCCGGGCCTATGTGCGCGCCATCGCTCTGTCGCCCCGCAACGCTCAATTGCTGGCCGACCACGCCGACGTGCTGGCCATGATGCAAGGCCGAAGTGCGGCCGGCGAACCGACGCGTCTGGTCGAGCAGGCGCTGCAGATCGACCCGAACAACTTGAAGGCGCTGGCACTGGCCGGCAGCGGCGCTTTCGAGCGCAAGGATTTCGCGAAGGCCATCGCTTACTGGAGCAAGGCGCGCCAACTGGCCCCGCCGGAAAGCGAATTCGCCGTCAGCCTGGATCGCAGCCTGGCGCAGGCGCGCGAGGCGGCACCGAACGCCGCGCCGGCGACCGCACCCGGAACCAGCGCGACCGCGCTGCGCGCCGATTCAACAGCCAGTGCTGCGAGTGCCGTGGCGGGGCGCGTCAGCCTGGCCCCGGCGCTGGCCGCACGCGCCGCACCGACCGACACCGTGTTCATCTTTGCCCGCGCCGCCGAGGGCCCGCGCATGCCGCTGGCGATTCTGAAACGCCAGGTCAGCGAGCTGCCCGTCAGCTTCACGCTCGACGACAGCATGGCGATGGCGCCCGAGATGAAACTGTCGAAGTTCGGTGCCGTGGTGGTCGGCGCGCGCATCTCGAAGTCCGGCCAGGCGATGCCGATGGCCGGCGACCTGACCGGCCAGTCGATGCCCGTCAAGGCAGGCACCCGGTCGATCGAGTTGGTGATCGACAGCGTTCAGCCCTGACGCGGTGAGAGCGTTTCGGTCGGGCCCGCATCCCGCTGTGGCAGGTTTGGGGCTGAGTTCAATTGAGCCTGGGCCGCATCGGAGACGCTCCAGAACAAGCGGTCGGCGGCTCCCAGGCCGTCGGGATCCCAGCGGCCCAGCAGTTCACGCACCAGGTCCTTGACGCGCGTGAGCACCAGGCCCTTGCCCATGGCGCGCAAACGCTGATCGAGTTCGAGCAGGCATTCCACCGCGGTGCTGTCGAGGTCCGAACTCTCTTCGAGGCTGAGGATCACGGTGCGCACGTCACGGCGACCCTGAACGCGGGCCACCACATCGGCCGCCACCCGCTCCGCGCTGGCGAAGAACAGCGGCTCTTCCGGTCTCAGAATCAACAGACCAGGAACGGCAACGGTGTCTCGATGCGCGTCCAGCACCACGAAATTGCGTGACGAGCCGAGCTCGCCCAACTCGTGCACGACCGGCTGGCTGAAGCGCCGCAGGGCGTCGAGCACCGACAGCGCGATCGCGATCAACATGCCGTGCAAGACGCCGAACGCGAGCACGGCGACGACGGCCCCGACGACGAGCATCCGATCGCGTTTCATGCGCCAGACATCGAGCAAGGGTTGGGGATTCAGGGCGTGCCACAGCGCACTGATCACGGCCACCGCAAGCACCGGGCGCGGCAGACGTTGCAAGGCCGGCAGGGCCACGGCAAGCACCGCCGCAATCACGGCCAGCGCGACCACGCCGGCCCAACGGCTGGTCGCGCCGGCAGCCGCGTTGGCCGAGGTCGCCGAGAACCCGGCACCGACGGGCATGCCCTGCAGCAGCGCCGAAGCGACGTTGCAGGCTCCCAGCACCATCAGTTCGCGGTTCGCGTCCAGCGCATCGCCATGCGCCAAGGCCATGTTGCGCATGCTGCCCCACGACTCCGCGAACACGAGCACCACCAGCCCAACCGCTAGCTCGCCGATTTGCAGCCACTGCTTGAGCGGCAGGTCGGGCAGCCCGAGTTGCAGGGATGGACGCGCCACCGCGCCGACCTCGTCGACGCCAAACGACTTCAAGTCCAACAACTGGGCCGAGACGATGGCCAACACGATGACCACCATCGACGCAGGCACCTGCGGCCAACGCTTCAAGCCCGCGACCGCCACCGCCGCGACCAGCGCGACCGCGATCGTCGCCCCGTGCCACGACTGCACATGCGTTGCGGCATACAGCAGCACGCGCAGGGGGTCGGCACCCGCGCCGTGCGGCAGTGCGAAGCCCATCGCGTCAGGCAATTGCTTGATCACGATGGTGATGGCCAACGCGAATGCGAAACCCCGCAGCACCGGGCGCGACACGAATGACGACAGCTGTCCCTGGCGCGCCAACGCCAGCAACATCAACACGACACCCGCCAGCAGCACCAAGGCGAGCAGGGCTTGGGCGTAGGCGATCGGATCGACCGTTGCTGCCGTTGCGGACAAAGACAACACCGCCGCAGCCGACAGCGTGGCGGTCGACGACGTGGGAGCAACCACGGCGAAGCGGCTGCCACCGAACACCGCGTAGATGGCCAGGCCCACCAGCATGGCCGTCAGCGCGTGGACGACCGGCAGCCGGGCCAGGCCGGCGTAGGCCACGGCCTCCGGAAGCAGCAAGCCGGCCACACACAAGCCGGCTCCGATGTCTCGCCACCGACACGCCGGGGCGGTCGGCGCAGACACCGCGCTGGCGCTCACCCGGCCGGCGGCGGGCCGGTCACGCACCAAATACCCCGCCGTCCCAGGCGGCGTTGTAGGTCGCCGCGTCGGTGTGAATCTGAATCGCGCAGTCCTGCGACGCGCTGAGCAGTTCTTGCTTCCATTTGCGGCGCAGACCGAAGTCGATCAACGCGTCCGCGATGGCCGATCCGTCGCGACCGGCGCTGCGCATCTGAGCCCACGCGACGATGCGTCCCATGCTGCCGATCACGGTCTCAAGTTGACTCAAGGTCTGGCCGGAACCGCTCAAGGCGACCCGGTCTTCGGACGGTTGCAGCGCACGCAGCACCCAAGACCGGCCAGCGAATGAGACGGGTTGCAGGAACGCCATCGATACCGCCTGCAAGCGACGCTGCGAAGCCACGATGCGATGCGCCTCGGTTTTCCAGGCCGGTTGCGGCAGCTTGAGTTTCGGCAGCAGTGACGACGGCAGCGCCTGCTTCAAGTCGAGCAGGTAATTTCCGTCGGGCGAGCCCTTGCCTTGAACCAGAATGGCAAAGCGCTCGACGCCGAGGCTGCCGGTGCCTGCAATGCGACGCGCCACGTCGAGCACCCGGTAGAAATCCGGATTCGGCTGGCCGTGGGTGAACTCCTGCATGAAGTTCGAGACCAAGGCGCGCTGCGCCTCGGTGGCGGGAAGCGCCTTCTTGCCGTCCACTCGCAGCAGGCGCTGCTTGCGTTTGACGACGCTGCGCGACTCGAGAAAGCTCGCACGCAGACGATTGCGCAAGGCGTCGAGCAGCTCCCGCACCAGGCCTTCGGCGGTTTCGCGCTCGATCCAATAGGCTTTGCCCAGCGCCAGCGATGAGGCATAGGCATCGAGGAAAATCCGGCACAGATTTTCGACGTTGGCCTGGCTCATCGCCAGGCTGTCCGCCGCCACCCGCAGGCTGCAGAGAAAGCGCACCAGATCCCAGCTTGCGGGTGCCAGCACAGATTCGTCGAAGTCGTTGACATCGAAGTACACCAGCCGGTTGTCGCCCTTGTAGCTACCGAAGTTTTCCAGGTGAAGGTCGCCGCAACACCAGACCGGCGGTGCCGATTTGAAGATTCCTCCGCGTGGCAGCCGGTCATAGAAAAGATGACAAGTGGCGCGCAAAAATGCGAACGGGCTGGTTCGCATGGCGCGGTATTTCAGCAGCAGTCGCTCGGCGTCGCGCCCCGCGTTGAAGGTTTGAATCTGACGCAGCGCATCCACCGTCGTGTCTCCACTCGTGCCCATCCACTGCGCGCGTTGTAGGCGACACGCAGCGTGATTGATTTGGAATTTCGCAACCGCGCGATCCATCGCTTGGGAGCGACTGTAACGACAGCATCTGACTTGCGTTGCGGGTAAGCTTTGGCTCGCTGTATCTTGCCGCAATATTTCCCCCGGCCGCCGCGCCGGATATCAACCAAGGAGAACCCATGCACTTGATCTGGACCATTCTGATCGGCTTCGTTGCCGGCCTCATCGCCAAGGCGATCACGCCGGGTGCCGGCCCCGGCGGCTTTTTCCTCACGGCCGCGCTGGGCATCGCGGGTTCGCTGGCCGCGACCTACCTCGGGCAGTTCCTCGGCTGGTACCAGCCGGGTCAATCGGCCGGGTTCATCGGCGCGATCTTGGGTGCCATCGTCTTGCTCGGTGGCTACCATCTGGCAACCAGAAAGTAGCCAGCGGCCAATGCCCTGCAGGGGCTTGGCTGTCGGTTTCAACACATTTTCAAAGGACAACATCATGGCGTTCGATCTCGGCAGCTTGCTGTCAAAATTCGTCGGCGGCGGCAACGCCTCCACGGCCCCCGATCAATTCAGCCAGGTCGCGCAGAACGCTTCGCCCGACCTGCTCAGCCAGGGCCTGTCGGCGATGTTCCATTCCGACCAGACGCCGCCATTCGGTCAAATGGCGGGTCAACTCTTCGGTCAGGCCAATCCGAACCAGCAGGCCGGCATGCTGACCCAACTGTTGGGCGGCATGGCGCCGTCGGTGCTGGCGTCGCTGATGGGCGGCGCGGGCGGTGGCGCGTTGAGCGGGATCCTCGGGCAACTGGCCCCGGGCGGCGTCGCACCGGCGAGCATCACGCCCGAGCAGGCATCCAAGCTCACACCCGAACAGGTGCAGCAAATCGCCACCCATGCCGTGCAACACAGCCCGGGAATCATCGACAAGCTGAGCGGCTTTTACGCCGAGCATCCTGGGCTGATCAAGACACTCGGCGGTGCTGCGCTGGCAATCGCCTTGGCCAAAATGGCCGAACGCCATCAGGGCTGAAAGCGCCCCCAGGCCGACGACCTGCATCGTCCGTCCCCCGCGGGTATCGAGGAAAGTGGCATAGCCACATTTCCTTGGGGTGCCTGATCGGCATCGCCCAGGGGCGACGCGCGGTCGGAAAGACTGAGACGCACCTCGCTCGACACCCGAGGGCGTGTGCGCCATGACACGCCGGTTTCCCGCCGCACGCCAAGCCCGCGGTCACAGATACTGCGCGCATGTCGACCCGGATCTTCTTCAAGCTGCTGGCCATCTTCGTGGTCGTCGCGCTTGGCTGGGTGGTGGGCAAACTGAAATGGCTGGGCCCGAGCAACGAGTTCAGCGACCCGGCGCGCACGCTGTCCAACGCGGCGTTCTTCATCTTCATCCCCGCGCTGTTGTTCCGCACCACCGCGCGGGTCGATTTCGCCACCTTGCCGTGGGCCACGCTGGCCGCTTTTTTCGTGCCGTTGTTGCTGATGCTGGCGGTCGTCTATGCGTGGCAGCGCCGTTCGAACCGCAGTGGCCGCTTGCCAGCCGCGGCACCCAGCGTGCGCGCCATCTCGGCCACCTTCGGCAACACCGTGCAGGTGGGCATACCGATGGCCGCCGCTCTGTTCGGCGAGGCCGGCCTGGCCATCCACATCACCATCGTCAGCCTGCACGCGTTGATTCTGCTGACCGTGCTGACCGCCTTGGTGGAACTCGACATCGAGCGCGAGCGGCGGCAACGGGGCCACTCGAATGCGCACCTGCTCCAGACCCTGGGCAAGACGGTACGCAACACCATCATTCACCCCGTGGTGCTGCCGGTGCTTTCGGGGCTGCTGTGGAACGCGCTGGGCTGGCCGCTGCCCACCGTGGCCGATGAACTGCTGCTGACACTGGGCCAGGCGGTGGTGCCGCTGTGCCTGGTGCTGATCGGCATGTCGCTGGCGTACTACGGCACCACCGGGGCGGTGAAGGGCGCGCTGACGCTCAGCGTTCTCAAGCTGCTGGTGCTGCCCGCCGTGGTGCTGCTGATCGGGCACTGGGGCATGGGCTTGAATGGCCTGGCGTTGTCGGTGGCGGTGATGATGGCGGCGCTGCCGGTCGGCTCGAACGCGCTGATTTTTTCGCAGCGCTACGAGACGCTCGAGGCCGAAGCCACCGCCGCGATCGTCTTCTCGACGCTGGGGTTTTTGCTGACCGCACCGCTGTGGTTGATGCTGCTCGCGCGGTTTCACTGACGCTAGGAGCCTGTCGGACTTGGGGAGCGTCGGCTGCAAATTGACCGCAGCGGTCCATTTTTCGTCAGCTTCTTGGCCCATAGCTATGGCTATGAGCCGGCGAA
>JAYVCL010000152.1:0-4095 GCA_043749975.1 Burkholderiales bacterium | reverse complement strand
CCCAATCCGCTTGGCTGATGGACACGCCCTCGTGCGTGGTGAAGCTGACGCCGGCATCGGCAACGCGGCGGCGCTCTTGCTGAATCTTCTTGCGCTTGTCGCGTTGCAGGGTGGCCAGAAATTCGGCGAAGTCTGCAAAGGGTGCAGGCTCGCGGTTCGTCCAGTGAAACTGCACCGTGCTGCGCAACATCCAACCGGCCGCTTCAGCCGCTTCGCGGTCGGCGTCATCGAGGAACAAGAGGTGCGCCGACGACAACTTGTTGTCACGCGCGATTTGCTCCAGCGCCTGCAGCAGCAGCGCGCGACCCGCCGCATCGCGAGCCAGCAGGCGCGGCCCGGGCACCGGCGTGAACGGCACCGCGCCCAGCAGCTTCGGGTAGTAGCGCAAACCGTGGCGCTGGTAGGCGTCGGCCCAGGCCCAGTCGAAGACGTACTCGCCGTAGGAATGGTCTTTGACATACAGCGCGCAGGCAGCGATCAACTGGCTGCTGCGTTCGACGACGAGGAACTGCGCAGTCCAGCCCGTGGCGCTCGACGCGCTGCCCGATTCAAACAGCGCCAACAGGTATTCGTGGCGCATGAAGGGGCTGGCTGCGGGCTGCGCATTGAGCAGCGTATTCCACTGTGCGCTGTCCACCGCGCCCGGGTGGTCGAGCACCCGAATGACATAATCGTTTGAGCCTTTTTCCTCACGCATATGCCATCAAATCCGTCGGTCAAAGTTGCGCTCGCCCAGATCAATGCCACGGTGGGCGATCTGGCCGGCAATGTGCAAAAAATTGTCGAGTTTTCGCGGCGTGCGCACGCGCAAGGCGCGTGCCTGGTGCTCACGCCCGAGTTGAGTCTGTGCGGTTACCCGCCCGAAGACCTGTTGCTGCGGCCCGCCTTCATGCAGGCCTGTGACCAGGCGCTGGCGCAATGCGCGCAGGCTTTGGCCGACCTGCACGGCTTGGTGGTGGTGGTGGGGCATCCGCATCAGTTCGGTGATCGTGGCGATGTTAGGTCGAAGTCGCACGCGGTGCAGCAGCGCTACAACGCGGCCTCGGTGCTGCAAGGGGGGCGCATCACGGCCACCTACTGCAAACGCGAGTTGCCCAACTACCAGGTATTCGACGAGCGGCGCTACTTTGCCTCGGGGCGAGACGCCGGGCAGGGCGCGGTGGTGTTCGAGGCGGGAGGCTTGAAGTTCGGGCTCAACATCTGCGAAGACGCCTGGTTCGACGAACCGGCGCGCGCCGCCAAGGCAGCCGGCGCGCAGGTGTTGTGCGTGCTGAACGCGTCGCCGTTCCACCTCGGCAAGATCGAGGAGCGAGAGCAGCGCATGGCCGAGCGTGCCCGCGATGTGAATCTGCCGCTGCTGTACGTGCACCTGACTGGCGGTCAGGACGAAGTGGTGTTCGACGGGGCTTCGTTTGCGCTCGATGCTGCGGGCCGCGTGGCGGCGCGCGCCGCGATGTTCGAAGAGTCTTTGAGCATCGTCGAGGTGACTGCGCAATCTGCGCACGGCGAGGTGCTGCCGGTGCCCGGCATCGAGGCGCAGGCCTGGGCCGCACTCGTCACCGGTGTGCGCGACTACATGGGCAAGAACGGTTTTCCCACCGCCGTCATCGGCCTGAGCGGCGGCATCGACTCGGCCCTGGTGCTGGCGATTGCGGTGGACGCGCTGGGTGCCGACCGCGTGCGCACGGTGATGATGCCGTCACCCTATACCGCCGACATTTCGATGCTCGATGCGCGCGACATGGCGCAGCGCCTGGGCGTGCGCTACGACGAGATTTCCATCGCGCCGATGTTCGAGTCTTTCAAGCACAGCCTGGCCACCGAATTCAAAGGCCTGGGCGAGGACACGACAGAAGAAAACATCCAGGCCCGTGTGCGCGGCACGCTGCTGATGGCGCTGTCGAACAAGTTCGGACACATCGTGCTGACCACCGGCAACAAGAGCGAGATGGCCACCGGCTACTGCACCTTGTACGGTGACATGGCCGGCGGCTTCGCCGTCATCAAAGACGTGGCCAAGACGCTGGTGTATCGGTTGGCAAGCTGGAAGAATGCGCAGCCGAACGGCGGGCGCGGCGAAATCATTCCGCTGCGCATCATCACGCGGCCGCCTTCGGCCGAGTTGCGACCCGACCAGACCGACCAGGACAGCCTGCCCGAGTACGAGGTGCTCGACGCCATCTTGCAGCGCTACATGGAAGACGACCAGGCCATCGAGGACATCGTCGCTGCGGGCTTCGAGCCTGCCGATGTCGAGCGGGTGACGCGGCTGATCAAGATCAACGAGTACAAGCGCCGCCAGGCACCGGTGGGCATCCGCATCACCCACCGCGCTTTCGGGCGCGACTGGCGCTACCCGATCACCTCGAAGTTCCGCGCTTAAACTAAGCCTCAGCCATCCGCCAGGAGTTCGCCATGAAGCAGATCACCGCCGTCGTCAAGCCGTTCAAGCTCGAAGAAGTTCGCGAGGCCCTGGCCGATGTGGGCGTGACCGGTTTGACGGTGACCGAAGTCAAGGGATTCGGGCGCCAAAAAGGCCACACCGAGCTGTACCGTGGTGCCGAGTACGTGGTCGATTTTCTGCCCAAGGTGAAGGTCGAAGTGGTGGTCAAGGACGCCGACCTGGAGCGTTGCATCGAGGCCATCGTCAAGGCCGCCAAGACCGGCAAGATCGGCGACGGCAAGATCTTCGTGACCAACATCGAGCAGGTGGTGCGCATCCGCACCGGCGAGACCGACGAAGAGGCGGTTTGAGCCCGTTGTCAAATGCGGCGGTAGTCGTCAGGCGCACCGGTCGTTGAGGCCAGTCTGGCGATGGTGTCCAAAAGCACCGAAACATCGGCATTCACCTGCAACATCGCTTGCTGTTGTTCTTCGACAAAACCGCAGCGTGCGGTGTGCGCGATGAAGCCGAGCAGCAAGTCGTAGTGGCCGCCGACGTTGAGCAGGCCGATCGGCTTGTCGTGGTAGCCGAGCTGCCTCCAGGTCCACACCTCGAACAGCTCTTCAAAGGTTCCGATGCCGCCGGGCAGCGCGACGAATGCATCGCTCAGTTCGGCCATCATTTGTTTGCGTTCGTGCATGGTCTGCACCACATGCAGGTGGGTCACGCCGGTGTGGCCGAGTTCGCGCTGCATCAGCGAGCTGGGGATGACGCCGATCACCTCGGCCCCCGCAGCCAACGCCGCATCGGCCACCACCCCCATCAGGCCCGCGCGGCCACCGCCATACACGAGACGCCAGCCGTTGCGTCCAATCCACTCGCCCACCCTTCGCGCAGCCGCAGAGAACTCGGGCTTTTCGCCCAGGCGTGAACCGCAATAGACGCACAGCGAAAGAGGCTTCATCTCACGTCACAGCTCGTTCGGCGCGCCCACGAGTTGGGTACCGCACACCACGTCGTGCCAGAACTGGCGCGAAGGGTGCAGCAGCGCCAGGCCAGCGTAGGCGACGACGCCCAGCCCCAACACCGCAAACGTCGTCATGGGTGAGTGGATACCGGTGAGCCACACCACGGCGAGCGCTGGCATGAACCACATCCAGCTCAACAAATAACGTGTCAGTGCACGGGCCTGGCTCACGGGCTGTCCGTTTCGGTCCAGCAGGCGCAAATGCCAGGCTTTCATCGCCACTGTCTGGCCGCCATGCGACCAGAACCAGCCGAAATAGATTCCCACCACCACGAAGATGAAGGCCTGAAGCGCATGTCGACCTTGAAGCGCGTGGCGTTGCTGGGTCAGGCTGGAAAAAAGGTAGCCGGCGATCATCACCACGCCGAACAAGAGCACGCCTTCATAGATGAAACATGCCAGCCGGCGCCACAGGCTGGGCGTCTGCAATCTCGGCGGAATGTGGGGCGACGAAGACGCGTGCGGCGTTGCCATCAGCGGCGTGCAGGTGCCGAGGCCGCCGCTGCCGATCGCGTCGCCGCTCCTTGAGGACCACGTTGTGGCAACAAGGTGGATGCATCGACGAACTCGGGCGAGGCCGCGATCTTGGGCATGCCGGTTTGCTGATGCGCTGGCGGTGCCGTTCGTTTGGTGATCAGGTTGGTGGTCGCGCCAGGCTGTGCCTGGACGACGGTGGGTGCCACCG
>JAYVCL010000151.1:0-4361 GCA_043749975.1 Burkholderiales bacterium | reverse complement strand
TACTTTTACAAGTTTAGTCGAACCCGATAGCATTGCGAGATGGATGATGACGAATCCAAGATCGCTGAGAAGTACGAAGCGCTTCGTGGTGTGATGGACGAGCAGATGCGCCGACTGTGGGCTGCGACAGAGGCTCGTGCGCTTGGGTACGGCGGCGTCAGCACCGTCGCGCGAGCGGTCGGTCTGACGCGTCCTACGATCACCGCGGGAATGAAGGAGCTGGGTGACGCGAGGCAACTCGTGCCGATGGCGCCCAAGCACCGCGTGCGGCGCGAAGGCGCGGGCCGGCCTCGGGTGACGGACATCGATGCAGGGCTGCGCCCGGCGCTGGAGGAACTGGTGGAGCCGGCGACGCGAGGTCATCCGATGTCGCCGTTGCGCTGGACCTGCAAGAGCGTGCGCACGTTGGCCGCCGAGTTGACGCGCCAAGGTCACCGGGTTAGCCATCAGACCGTCAGCGAGGTTCTGCAAGACCTGGGCTACAGCTTGCAGGCCAATCGCAAGACGCGCGAGGGAACCCAGCACCCGGACCGCAACGCGCAGTTCGAGCACATTGCGCGGCGCGCCAAGGAGTTCCAGCAACGCGGCGAACCCGTGATCTCGGTGGACACCAAGAAGAAGGAACTGGTGGGGGACTTCAAGAACGCCGGGCGTGAGTGGCATCCCAAGGGCCAACCGCCCACCGTGCGAGTACACGACTTCCAGGACGCCGAACTCGGCAAGGCGATCCCCTATGGCGTGTACGACCTCGGTGCGGACGCCGGCTGGGTCAGTGTCGGAATCGATCACGACACGCCCGAGTTCGCCGTCGAATCCATCTACTGCTGGTGGCGTCAGATGGGCCGCAAGACCTACCCCGAGGCAGGCGAGTTGCTCATTACCGCCGATGGTGGCGGCAGCAACGGATCTCGCACACGGTTGTGGAAAGTGGCGCTGCAGCGCATGGCCGATGCCACCGGACTGAAGATCAGCGTCTGCCACCTGCCGCCCGGCACCAGCAAATGGAACAAGATCGAGCACAGGATGTTCTGCCACATCACCCGCAACTGGCGCGGACGACCGCTCGAGAACCTCGAAGTCGTGGTCAACCTCATTGCAAGTACGACCACCACGAAGGGGCTGCGTGTCCGCGCGGTGCTCGACACCAATGACTACCCGACGGGCATCAAAGTAGACGATGCCATGATGGCCGCCTTGCACCTGAAACCGGATAGCTTTCATGGTGAGTGGAACTATGCGATCACGCCGGCAAAGACTGATCGAAGCATGAAGCGACTACGCAAGCTTCGCGGGAAGTTGTAAAAGTAATTTCCTGACGAGCACTAAGTACCCCATTTCAAAAGTACGCACTCGTATGAAATCGATGCGTTTCGGTTCAGGGAAAGGCGCAAACCGCAGCGATACCGGGTGGTATCGCGAGGATTTGCAACACCGCCATGGGCCGAAAGGCGCGATTTCACGTGTGCGTATTTGTGAAATGGGGTACTAAGCGGTCAATTGCGTTACCCGCACCGATAACGATCGCCCGGCAATCCCTGGCCGGCAGCTTGAGTCGACCACCGAGATTCATCCGCCAAATTCAAGCGGCTGCTGACAGTGTTTCGCCGTCATTCAGGTGGTGATCTTGCCTGATCGTGCTGACGACATATCTGCCGCGTCCCGGACGGTTCAACCGCACACACGCAACGCCGAACTCGTCTATCTCACACTCGGTGACTTTCAGCTCCACGGCATCTCCAGGTGCTTCATTTGATCGTTCCGTCCGCGCGCAGGCTCGCCAGCGTGTCGCCATCCAGGCCCAGCGAGGCAAGCAAAAAATCGGTGCCTTCGCCGAGCTGCGGCGGGGCCTTGTGTTCGACCAGCGGCTCGCCGCTGAAATCGACCGGCGAGCCGACGCCCTTCATCGTGCTGCCGTCGCCCGACATCGAAGGAATGGGGATGAACGCCTTCACCGCTTGCACCTGCGTATCGGTCAGCAGGTCCTCGGGCGAGTTCACCGGCGCCCACCACACGCCGTGTTGCGTGAAGCGCTCCGCCCATTCGACGCGCGTGCGCCGGGCCATGAACTCGTCGAAGATGGCGACCAGCGCCTCGCTGTTGCGCCGGCGGTCACGCGCAGTGGCGAAGCGCTCGTCGTTCATGAGGTCGAGTGCGTCCAGCGCGCGCAGCGTCGGCTCCCAATGCCGGTCTGGTTCCGCCCCGATCATCCACAACCACTTCCCGTCGCTCGCGCGGTAGGAGTTCATCAGCGGGTTGCTTGGACGAGTCCGCGGTGCGGCGGGCGCGGTGCGCCCGAGGCCGAACTGGGCGGCGATGTCCATGCCGATACAGAAAATGCCGGTCCGCAGCAGCGAGGTCGAAACCAGTTGGCCTCGGCCATGCCGTTCGCGATACCACAGCGCGCCCATGATGCCCGCCACCAGCGTGATCGCCGCCACGTTGTCGCCCATGGCGCCGGGCAAGCTGTAGGGCGGGCTGCCGGGCGGCGTCATGCGTTCGATGATGCCGCTGCGCGCGGAAAACGCGGAAAAGTCGAAGCCCGGCGCATCCTTGTCCGGGCCTTCGAGGCCGTAGCCGGTGATGATGGCGTACACCAGACGCGGAAAATCGGCGAGCAACTGCTCGTGCCCCAGGCCGACCTTGCGCAGGTACTGCGGCCGCACGTTGGACAGGAACACGTCGCTTGACGCGACCAGGCGCCTGGCCAGCTCGAGCCCGCCGGGCTTGGCGATGTCGATCACCACGCTGCGCTTGCTGCGGTTGTACATCTCGAAGGGCGGAGAACGCGTTTCCTTCGACCCCCACAGAGCGCCATAGAAGCCACGCGTCGGGTCCCCGGAAGGGGTCTCGATCTTGATGACCTCGGCGCCCCAGTCGGCGAGCATCGCGGACGCCGACGGACCGGCGATCCACAGTCCCATCTCGACCACGCGGATTCCACTCAGAAGTGCCATGGTGCTCCTCTTTGCCTTCCAATGAGCGCGGCAATGTCATGCTCGTTTTTCGGGAATCGTCGGAACGGCCCGGCAACGAGAAATGGCGCATGTTGCGCTCGCTGCATGTACGCGCGCAGCGCATTCTCCGCGGCATCGGGGACTCGCGCGCCTTCACCTAGTACTGCAGCTTCACGTGCGCCGAGCGTAACGAGGTTCGGCGGCTCGCGCATCGCAATACTCTGCCGACCCCGTACAGCCAGCCACGATCGCTCAGCCCGGGCAACCGTGCCCTGCAAGGGCAATGCAATCGCGGCCGGCGCCCCGGGTAGGGCGTACATACCCTATTGACGCACGCAGGCGACGCCCTACGATCCAAGCCGACCTAGTAGGAACCCGACATGAAAATCGCCCGCATCGACACCGCTTTGCAAGAACCTTGGGTCAATCCTTTGTTTCCGTCAGGCGGTGTCGCCCGGCAGACGCTCGTGGGAGCACAAGACAGCCCGCATCTCAGTTTCACGGTGCTCAATTTCAGCGCCGGCGCACCCAACGCATTCCATGTTCATACGCACGACCAGGTTATCGTCGTCGCCTCCGGTAAAGGGATCGTCGCAACCGAGAAGGAATCGCAGGAGGTCGATGTTGGCCATTACATATTGTTTTCCGCAGGCGAGCGGCATTGGCACGCGGCATGCGCCGCTTGCGCAGTCACTTTCATCAGCGTGACACCCAAGGGCACCACGACGACCGTGATTTAACTCGGGGACGCAGGCGTGTACCCCGTCACCTGATGAAAACGTCGAAAGCTGTCCCGCTTGTCGCGCTTTTGCTCGCCGCATGCGGCGCGGCTCTCGCGCAGTCCTATCCTTCGAAGCCGGTGAGGATCATCGTCGCCTATCCGGCGGGCCAGGGAACAGACGTGGCGACGCGCCACTTCGCCAACGAACTCGGCAAGGCACTCGGGCAGACATTCTTCGTCGAAAACCGTCCCGGAGCGAGCGGCACCATCGGCACCGAGGCCGCAGCCCGGTCGCCGGCCGACGGCTACACCCTGACCATGGGAACGGTGGGCTCGCACTCGATGAACCAGTTCATCTACCCGCGGCTCGGCTACGACGCCGAAAAGGACTTCGAGCCGATCATCCTGACCGGCAGGCTTCCGATGGTGCTGTCGGCCAATCCGGCCTTCGCGCCGAACTCGGTTGCCGACTTGATCGCCGCGGCGAAGGCGAAGCCCGACTCGATCGATATCGCACTACCGAGCAACACCGCGCGCATCGTCTTCGAGATGTTCAAGCAACGCAGTGGGGCGGCGGTATTCGGTGTTGCCTACAAGGGCTCGTCGTCCGCCATGGCCGAGGTGATGGGCAACCAGGTCCCGCTCACCATCGACACCATCACCGCAACCCGTGGCTTGATGCAATC
>JAYVCL010000150.1:0-3021 GCA_043749975.1 Burkholderiales bacterium | reverse complement strand
GCTCCTGCCGATGCTGGTGGCGCTGGCGCTGCTCGCGTGGTGCGCGGGCTTGATGGAATCAAGCAATCTTTGGGATTATCTTGTTGACCCGTGGCTGGCCGCGGCAGCGCTTTTTCAATGCGTGAATTCAGGCGCGCAACTGATACTTGCCCAATTCAGGTTGACTGGATCAGACGCCGGAAATCTCTCGCATTGATGCAGTTAAGCAAGGAGTGGCGCTCCCGCTTGACACCTTTCTACAATCAATGCAATAAATCGCTGTGATCGTTAACCGGAGTCATCATTTGAAGTCCTTTGCTTTTATTTTTCCTGGTCAGGGATCTCAGTCGGCCGGTATGCTGGATGGATGGGGTGACCACCCTGTCGTCACGCAAACAGTGGCAGAAGCTTCCGATGCACTGGCTGAGGATATTGGCAGCCTGATTCGGGATGGCTCCAGGGAAACGCTGGCCCTGACCAGTAACACCCAGCCTGTCATGCTGGTGGCAGGTGTTGCGGCTTATCGGGTATGGATGGCTGAAACAGGTGCGGCACCCGCCGCAGTGGCGGGCCACTCCCTGGGGGAATACTCCGCATTGGTGGCTTCGGGTGTGCTGAGTCTGTCGCAGGCCGCACCGCTGGTTCGCTTTCGGGCGCAGGCGATGCAAAACGCTGTTCCCGTCGGCGCAGGCGCCATGGCGGCAATTCTCGGGATGGACGCTGCCAGAGTCATCGAGGGTTGCGCCGAAGCGGTACAGGCATTTGGACCCAACAGCTCCGAAATCGTCGAGGCGGTCAATTTCAATGACCCGCTGCAAACGGTGATTGCGGGAAGCAAGGCTGCGGTGGACAAAGCCTGTGAAATTCTCAAGGCCAACGGTGCCAAGCGGACCTTGCCTTTGGCGGTGTCGGCGCCTTTTCATTCCAGCCTGATGAAGCCCGCGGCCGAGAAGCTCAGGGAGAAATTGGCTGGAGTCGAATTTTTAGCGCCTCGAATCCCTGTCATCAACAATATAGACGTGGCCACCGAAGCCGACCCCGAGGCTATCCGCTCAGCGCTCTACCGGCAGGCATTCGGTCCAGTGCGCTGGGTCGAGTGTGTGCAAGCCATCAAGGCGCAAGGACTGACTATGCTGGTCGAGTGCGGGCCTGGTAAGGTGCTTGCCGGCATGGTCAGGAGAATTGATCCGGCGATGACCGGTACGCCCTTGTTTGATCCAGCTTCGCTGGCCGCAGTAAAGGAAATGCTAAATGAGTGAAATAAAGTTTGAGGGACAGGTGGCACTGGTTACCGGTGCGTCGCGCGGAATAGGCGCCGCGATTGCACTTGAGCTGGCCAAAAAGGGCTTAAGAGTGACAGGCACAGCTACGAGCAGCGAAGGCGCGGCAAAAATCAGTCGTACCCTGGCCGCATTTCCAGGTTGTAGCGGCCAGACGCTGGATGTGAACGATGCGGCAGCTGCCGAGGCGCTGATAGACGGCATCGTCACCGAGTACGGTGGCCTGCAGGTGCTGGTGAACAATGCCGGCATCACGCGCGACATGCTGGCGCTGCGCCTGAAGGACGACGATTGGGATGCCGTCCTGGACACCAACCTCAAGGCGGTGTTCCGCATGAGCCGCGCGGTGATGCGATGCATGATGAAGCAGCGCTATGGCCGCATCATCAACATCACCTCGGTCGTGGCGGCAACAGGCAATGCCGGACAAGCCAATTACGCTGCCGCCAAAGCAGGTGTGGCGGGCATGACGCGTGCGCTGGCGCGCGAACTCGGGTCGCGCAATATCACGGTGAACTGCGTGGCGCCAGGCTTTATCGAGACCGACATGACCGCCCGCTTGACCGAACAGCAGCAAAAGGCACTGCTCGGGCAAATTCCCCTCGGTCATCTGGGCAAGCCGCACGACATTGCGCATGCCGTGGCTTTTTTGGCCGGTCCGCAGGCCGCCTACATTACAGGCCAGCAGATTCACGTCAACGGCGGCATGTATATGTAGCGCCGTTGACGAAGTGTCGGCCTGCGCAATGCGCTTGCTGTAAACAGCAGCTTGCCGGTTCCGGGCCACAGGAAATCGAAGCCGGTTTTTATCCGTCCGGCCCGGTGCTTAGACGGTCGGTGCTAACGCGCTAAAATCACGGATTAATTTACTACCCTCAGAGGGATCTATGAGCGATATTGAAGCACGTGTTAAGAAAATAATTGCCGAACAACTTGGCGTGGAAGAAGGTCAAGTCACCAGCGAGAAAGCCTTTGTGGCCGATCTGGGCGCTGATTCGCTTGACACGGTAGAACTGGTCATGGCTCTTGAAGACGAGTTCGGGATTGAGATTCCCGACGAAGATGCAGAAAAAATTACCACCGTCCAGAACGCGATCGACTACGCCACCACCCATCAAAAAGCCTGAGGTTTTCCCGCCTTTGTCGTCATCGACCTGAAAAACCACTCACGGTCTTTCAGGTTTTTTTTCAGGATTAATGAATGAGCCGTCGTCGTGTCGTCGTGACAGGTCTGGGTTGTGTCAGCCCGGTTGGAAATACCGTGGCCGATTCCTGGGCCAATCTGCTTGCCGGAACGCCCGGGATTGACCTGATCACCCAGTTCGATGCAAGCAACCTCGCTTGCAAGATCGCAGGGGAGGTCAAGGGTTTCGATATTACGGATTACATTCCCGAAAAAGAAGCGCGCCACATGGATCGCTTTATTCATTTGGGCTTGGCTGCGGCGATTCAGGCGGTGATTGACAGCGGCCTGCCCACTGGCGAAGCTTTGAATGACGAGATGGCGACGCGCATCGGCTGCAATATCGGTTCAGGCATCGGCGGTTTGCCCATGATTGAACAGATGCATTCCGAACTTATAAATCGCGGGCCGCGCCGGATTTCGCCGTTTTTTGTGCCTGCGACGATCATCAACATGATTTCCGGGCATGTCTCCATCAAGTTTGGCTTCAGGGGTCCGAACATCGCTGTCGTGACGGCCTGCACCACCGGTCTGCATGCAATCGGTCTGTCGGCGCGACTAATCGAGTATGGCGACTGC
>JAYVCL010000149.1:0-49440 GCA_043749975.1 Burkholderiales bacterium | reverse complement strand
GGGCCGGGAAGGCCCAGGCGCTGCGCGATCAAGGCGGCCGCCAGCGCACCGAACTGCTCGTTCGAGCTGAACACCGCGTCGATGCGGCCGGCGTAACGCGCGACCATGCGGTCGACGAAGCGCCACACGTTGAACCACATCAGGCGCGCGTTGCTGGGAAAGCGGAACAGGTCGAAGCCGTGTTCATGAAAGCGGTAGCGACCGCTGCGCTCGTAGCGGGGCAGGTGCCGGTCGTCCCAGTCGGCACCGAACAGCACCAGCACACGGGCAGGCTCGACGCGCTCTGCGGGCGGTGCCAGGGCAAACGGGGCACCCCCGGCGATGCCGCTGTCAACAAAATGCGCAGCGGAGCGGATCGGGCTTTTCATGCTCATGGATCAAGGTACGTGGTGAGGTCTGCGTTGGATGCAAGGGCGCGCGTCGAACGCTCACTTGAGCGAGCCGAATACTTTTTTCAGGATGGCGCTGCCGGTGCTGATCGGATCCTGGCGAATCTTCTTCTCTTCTTCGCCGATCATCAGGTACAGCCCGTCCAGGGCCTTGCCCGTGACGTATTGTTGAATGTTGGCGTCCTCCTTCTTCAGCAAACCCACGCCGGACGCCTTGCCCGCCACGGCGTTGTATTTATCGGCCAGCGCCACCTTGTCGGTCGCCTTGGTCACGATGGGCAAAAACTTCACGCCGAGTGGCTGGCGGGTCTTGTCGGCAAAGAACTGCGTCACCGAGTTGTCGCCACCGGACAGGATGCGCTTGGCATCGTCAACACTCATCGACTTGACGGCACTCACCAGCAAGGTCTTGGCCTCGGGCACCGCCGCCTCGGCAGCGCGGTTCATCGCTGTCACCAACTCATCGACACGCTGTTGCTGGCCAATGACTTTCAACAACTTGGCAGCCTCGTTCAGGAAGCCCGGCAAAGGGATGCGCACCAGCGGGTTGCCCATGAAACCATCGGCCTTGCCCAGCAGCCCGACGGCCGATACCGCACCTCGCTCCAGCGCAGCCCGAATGCCCGAGGCTGCGTCAAGCTCCGACAACTCGGCACGGGCGTCGAGAGCGAGCGCCCACAGCACGGTCGAAGAAACGAGCACTGACGTAAACTTTCTGCGCTTCATGATGACTCTCCAATGAAAACTGCTCCCTATGTTGCCGCTGCCGCGCTTGCCTTGGCAATCGGGGCGGGTGCCTACCTGTCGCGCCCCGTCACAGACCGGCAAGAACTTGCGCCGACTGTGGCTTACACCCGACTCGACGGCACAAGAACGAACACCGACCAGTTGCGCGGAAAGGTGGTGTTGGTGAACTTTTGGGCCACCAGTTGTACAGCCTGTGTTCAGGAAATGCCACAAATCGTGGCCATGCACACGAAATTCAAAGATCGCGGATTCGAGACCCTGGCCGTTGCCATGAGTTACGACCCACCCGCCTATGTCGTGAATTTTGCCGAAACCCGACAACTTCCTTTCACCATCGTGATCGACAACACCGGCCAGTTCGCGCGCAGCTTCGGCGACGTGAAGCTCACGCCGACGACACTGCTGATCGACAAGAAGGGGCAGATCGTGAAGCGCTACGTCGGCGAGCCCGACTTTGCAGCCTTGCATCGCCTGGTCGAGAAGCTGCTGGCGCAAACGTAGGCACCACAGCCTTCGCCGCTCAGACCGCCGCCACTGTGACGGCGTTGGTCACGCCAGCGGCTTGCGCCTGCTCATCGGCGTGGTAGCTGCTGCGCACCATGGCCCCCACGGCGGCGTGGGTGAATCCCATCTTGGCGGCCTGTGCCTCGAACATCTTGAACGTGTCTGGATGCACATAGCGCCGAACCGGCAAGTGGTGGCCGCTGGGTGCCAGGTACTGGCCGATGGTGAGCATGTCGATCTGGTGTTCGCGCATGTCGCGCATGACCTGCAAAATCTCTTCGTCGGTTTCGCCCAGGCCCACCATCACACCGCTTTTGGTCGGCACCTGGGGTGCAAATTGTTTGAAGCGCTTCAGCAGGTTCAGGCTGTACTGGTAGTCGGACCCTGGCCGCGCTTCTTTGTACAGGCGCGGCGTGGTTTCCAGGTTGTGATTCATCACGTCGGGCGGTGCGGCCATCAGGATGTCGAGCGCGCGATCCATGCGGCCCCGAAAGTCGGGCGTCAAAATCTCGATCCGGGTGGCCGGTGACAGCTCACGGGTGCGCTGAATGCATTCCACAAAATGTGCCGCGCCGCCGTCGCGCAGGTCGTCGCGATCAACGCTGGTGATCACCACGTATTGCAGCTTGAGCGCGGCGATTGTCTTGGCCAGGTTCAGCGGCTCGTTGGCGTCCAGCGGGTCGGGGCGGCCGTGGCCCACGTCGCAAAACGGGCAACGGCGGGTGCACTTGTCGCCCATGATCATGAAGGTGGCCGTGCCCTTGCCGAAGCATTCACCGATGTTCGGGCAACTGGCTTCCTCGCACACGCTGTGCAGCTTGTGCTCGCGCAAGATGCTTTTGATTTCGTAGAAGCGCGTGCTGGGTGAGGCGGCCTTGACGCGGATCCAGTCGGGCTTTTTGAGCGTTTCATGAACTTGAAGAGGCACGATCTTGATCGGGATGCGCGCCGTTTTGGCCAGCGATTTCTGCTTCACCGTGGCGTCGTACGCCGGTGTCGAAACAGGCGCTGCGGTCGGGGAGGTCACGTCAGGGTTGCTCATGTGCGCTTCTGGGGAAACCCGGAGTGGATCAAGGGCTCAGGTAGGTCACGAGCTTGGCAGCCAGTACCTCGGCCACCTCGTCGCTCGACACCTGAGCCCCGATTGTAGAAAGGTCCACCGTTTGCAAGCCCGCGTACCCACACGGGTTGATGCCGCTGAAGGGTTGCAGGTCCATCGCCACGTTCAGCGCCACACCGTGGTAGGTGCAGTGGCGGCTCACCTTGATGCCCAGCGCAGCGATTTTTCCGAGCCCTTCAAACAAGTGCGCACGCTGCGGATCGAGCGCCGCATGGCCAAACGGATCGTCCAACTTCACGTAGATGCCGGGAGCGCCGGTGACGCGGTGCCCGGTCACGCCGAAGTGTTCCAGCGTCTTGATGACGGCCTGCTCAATGCGGTAGACATATTCCTTCACGTAGATGTTCAAGCGCTTCAAGTCGATCAGCGGATAGGCCACCACCTGCCCCGGCCCGTGATACGTCACCTGCCCGCCGCGGTTCGTTTGCACGATCGGAATGGCACCCGCATGCAACACATGCTCGGCCTTGCCGGCCAGGCCTTGCGTGTAGACGGGCGGGTGCTGGCAGAGCCAGATTTGGTCGGGTGTGTCAGGGCTGCGGGCCTCGGTGAAGGCTTGCATCGCGGCCAGCGTGGGGGCGTAGGCGACGTGGCCGAGCGGGCGGACGAGCGAACAGAAAAACGCGCTCATGCTGCGAACAGGCTGCTCAGGTGCGCGTACAACGCGAACAGAAAAGCCACCCGCTGGGCATCGGTGTCGAGCTTCGGTTTGCCCACCCCTGGGGGCAACACCGCGAGGTAGCCCGCGTCGACAGCGCGGTCCAGGTCACGGTGAGCCTTGACCAGATTGGCCGGCATCGTGTTCGGGTCGTACAGGTCGGCCAGCGACGCACCGGTGTGTGCGGCACGCGCAGCGAGCACCGCTTGCGCCGCGACCTCGATGGCGGCTTGCAGCTTCTGGCCTTTTTCCTCCTGCAAGAGCGACGGCGCGAGTGCCAGCGGCCACGGGAAGTTGTTGTAGACGATGCTGGCCGAGTAGCGGAAGTCGCTCTTCAAGCGGCCGCAGGTGTAGCGCACCCAGGCGTTGTGCATGGTGGAGCTGAGGATGCCGAAGTGCTTGACTCGCGCGCCGGCAATGGTGAAAAGCTCACTGGCAACGACCGTGTCCGCAGTCAGGAAGCCCATCGGGACGAACGAGCGACGCTCAGAGGAAGTCTTAGGTATCGCCAGATAATTCTCGATGGGCTGCCGATCTTCGGCAAACACAGCAGGGGTTGCAGCGTTCCGCCGCGTCGCCTCCTTAGTGCTCTGTTTCCGGAACGAGGCAACCGCCTCAACTCGCTTCAAGGTCATCGGCAAACGCTTGAGAGTCGTCGGTGGGCAGTCCTTAAGCCACAAGCAATACCGGGGCGGGCCGTTCAAGAACTCTTCCGCGCTTAAATACGTGCGGATGTATTTTGCAGTGTCGGGCTCCAGGCGAACCAATTCATCCTTTGCCGAGCGATCAAGCAAGAGGTTTCCGCCGTCGGTGGGTTTACTTCCGAACAGGATGTCGGGCACAGCGCAAATGGGCTGGCGACGCGAAGGCAAGGCCACGTCCGGCGCATCAACCAAGTACGGGTTGATGTTGCCCGCTTTGACCTCCAGCGGCTCCTTGTCGATCTCTGCGTACTCGAACAATCGTTTCGTCTTCACCTCGTCGGCGCCGAAGCCGACGATCACGCAATGCACGGCTGCCTTGCCCGGCGCCTCGTTGCTCCACTTGAAGGTGCGGTGCGCGAACTGGATGTGCACACCCTGCGCCAGCAGCCAGCCCCACAGCACACCCACCTGCTCGCCTTGCGTGATGCTGTTGGTCGAAACGAAGGCGCAGCGCACCGAGCGGCGCGCCGTGGTTTCGACCGAATCGGCATCGGCGAACAGATCGCCGAAGCCCGATGCGGCTTGCCCGAACTTGACGTCCTTGAACGCCTTGCGCCCGACATTCGCCTTGGCCGCCACGCCGGCAAAGCTGTCGGGCGTGGTCATGACGTACTGCGCCGCCTTGACGTACCAGCCGGCCACGAAGTCGAGCACGCCCGCACCTTTGATGCCCTGCGTCACCGACGCCAAATCGGCCTTCTGCGCCCTGCTCTGGTATTGCTTGCCGATGAACGGCGGGTTGCCCAGGATGTAGCTCAGGCGCTGCGGCGGAACGAACTCGGCCCAGTCGATTCGCAGCGCGTTGCCGTGGCGAATGTGTGCGCTCTTGGTCAGCGGAATGCGCAGCATCGGCTCGCCGAACTCCTCGCCCGCTTCCACGTTCATCTGGTGGTCGGTGAGCCACAGTGCGACCTGCGCAATCTGCGCCGGGAACTCTTCGATCTCGATGCCGTGGAACTGGTCCACATCGACGCGCAGAAAGTCGAACACCTGGCCGATCTGCTGGCCGAAGTGGCTGGCAGCTCGCAGCACATCGAGCTCGATGCGGCGCAGCTCGCGGTAGGCCACCACCAGAAAGTTTCCGCAGCCGCAGGCCGGGTCGAGGAAGGCCAGCGTTTGCAGCTTCTTGTGAAACGCGAACAGCTTGTTCTTGTTGCCCTTGACCGAGTCGAGCTCGGCGCGCAGATCGTCGAGAAACAGCGGGCCGATCAGACGCAGGATGTTGACCTCGCTGGTGTAGTGCGCGCCCAGCTCGCGGCGGCGCGCCTTGTCGTCCAGCTCCATCACCTTCTGGAACATGGCACCGAAAATGGCCGGCGAGATGGCACCCCAGTTGAGGCTGCACACCGCCAGCAGTTGCGTGCGCATGGCCGCGTTGAACGATGGCTGCGACAGCCGTTCTTCGAACAGGCGACCGTTCACATACGGGAAGGCGGTGTAGTGTTCGGCCAGTGACTTTTGCCGGTCTTCTGACTTGCGGTTCAGTGTGTTGAAAAGCTGGTCGAGCACCGCGCCGGTGTCGCTGCCATCGACATGCGTGTGAAAGTCGATCAGGTCGTGAAAGCTGTCTTTGGGCTGGAAGATGCCGGTGTCGTCGGCGAACAGGCAGAACAGCAGCCGCACCAGGAACACTTCGAGATCGTGGCCGGTGTAGCCGTCGCGTTTGAGCGCGTCGTGCAGCACGCCCATGGCCTGCACCGCGCGAACGTTGATCGGGTCTTGCTCGCGGATGCGCTGCTTGCTGTAGCCGGCGATGAAGTGGAATAGGTGAATCTTCTTGGGCAGCTCGCGCAACGTGAAACGGTGCAGCTTGTCTTCGTCGAGGTCGTGCAGCTCGAAATGCCAGAAGTCGCACACCAGAATGAAGCGCGGCCAGTCGTCGTCGCTCAGATGAGGCAAATAATCCTTGGCCTGGCGGTAGGCGCGAGCCAGGTCTTTGCCCCGGCTCTTTTGCTCGACCAGCAAGGTGCCTTTCCAGAGCAGGTCGATGTAGCCGTCGCGCCCATCGAGCTTCTTGACCCTGCGCTCGAAGCTGGCCACCTTGCGACGCTGCACGCCGAAGACGTTGAAGAAATCGTCGAGGAAGGACTTGGCGTCGGCGTCTTCCGACTCGTTGTGTTTCCAGTCGTGCGAGAACGCCGTGGCGCGGTCGCGAATTTCGTTCCAGGACAAGGGCACGGGGCGGCTTTCAGGTGGGCGTTGACGAGCCGACTATTCGGCCCGGTCTGGCGGCGGCGTGTCGAACAGCGCCTCGCGATTGAGCGTGTCGAGATAAGCAATGTAGCCATAGACCCGATTGCGGCGCTTGCCTGTCAGCTCTTTGACCATCCCGAGGCGCTCACCGAGCCGGCCCAATGCGCTGGCCACGGTCATCGCGCTTTGCCCCGTCTCGGCGCAGATGTTGGGAATGCTGCGCACCGGGCGGCGAGTCAGGGCGTCGAACACCAAGATGGCGCTTGGCGCGAGCCGGCCCAGTGCGGCGATGCGCTGGCGATCGGCAGCCACCAGCGCCGTGATGGCTCGCGCCGTTTCGACAGCCTGCGCGGCGCTCAATCGCACGGCGTCGGCAAAGAATTCGAGCCAGGTCTCCCAGTCGCCGGTGCGGCGCACGTGGGTGAGCAAATCGTAGTAGCGGGCGCGGTGCACTTTGAAGTAAAGGCTCAGGTAGAGCAAAGGCTCCTGCAGCACCTTCTCACTCAGCAGCAAAAGCGGAATCAGCAAGCGGCCGACTCGGCCGTTGCCGTCGAGGAAAGGATGAATGGTCTCGAACTGAACATGCGCGAGAGCCGCCTTGATGAGCGGTGAATGGCGTTTGGGCAGGTCATTCAGAAACCGCTCCAGGTCGGCCACGCACGGCTCGACAAACTGAGGCGGCGGCGGCACCAGCTCGGCCGCCGACGGCGTGGCCCCACCAACCCAGTTCTGGACCCGGCGGAACTCGCCCGGTGCCTTGCCTGCTCCGCGCCCAGACTGCATGAGCTTTTCGTGCAGTTCGCGAATCAGGCGGGACGACAGGGGCAGGCCCTCGTGCAGGCGTTTCACCCCGTGGTCGAGCGCCGCGACATAGCAGGACACTTCGGTCACGTCGTCAATCGGCACGCCCGGAGCGCCGTCTGCTTCGAACAGCATCAGGTCGGCCAAAGAGGATCGCGTGCCTTCGATCTGTGACGAAAGCACCGCTTCTTTGCGCACGTAGCTGTAGAGAAAGGTTTGCGCGTCTGGCAGCAGCGTGGTCAAGCTGTCGAGTCGGCCGAGCGCGAGGTGGGCCTGATCGAGCTTGTCTTGAAGATCTGCGCTGATTTCCAGCGGTGGCGACGGCGGCAAGGGCTCAGGAACAAAGCCCTTGCAGGCCATGCCGGCAGCGATGCTGGGTTCGTAGCGGCCGGTTGGCGTTCGATTCATGGTCTGAATTGGATTAGCGGAAGTTGCTAATCCAATTTACAACTATTTTTGAATCAACGAAGGGCGCTATTCAAAAATCTGCCCCGGATTTTCACCCAGCGACTCACAGCACCAACTTCACCATCGGGTGCTTGCTCAGCGTGCGGTACAGCTCGTCGAGCTGCTCTCGGCTGGTGGCGGTGACGATCAGCGTGACGCCGAGGTATTTGTCTGCTTTGCTGGGGCGCAACTCGACGCTGGCGGCGTCGAAGCCGGGGTCGAAGTGGCGCGCCACGGTGATCAGGGCGTGCACGAAACCGTCGACGTTCAGGCCCATCACCTTGATGGGGAACTGCGACGGGTAGTCGATCAGCGACGGCTCGGGCGGAATGTCCTTCATGAGCAAGTGCTTGGGGGTCGAAGCAACGAAGTCAAATCGACTGCAGCGCCTTGGCGCGCACATAGGCCTGGTGCAGCCGCGCGTACACCGGGCCGGGCTTGCCGCGCAGCGCGCCGTGGCCGACCGACTGGTTGTCGAGTGTGGTGATCGGCAACACCTCTTTGGTGGCCGAGCTGAGCATCAACTCATCGGCCGCCAGCACCTCGGCCTCGGAGATCGGACGCAGGTTGAAGGCGATGCCTTCTTCCTCGCACAGCTCGCGAATCAGCTCGTAGCGGATGCCCTCCAACACGTGGCTGCTTTTGGGCGGGCCCATCACCGCGCCTTCGTGCACCACCCACACGTTGCAGGTCGAGGCTTCAGTCAGAAAACCGTCGCGAAACATCACGGTTTCGATCGCGCCGTGATCGGCAGACATTTGCCGCGCCAGCACGTTGCCGAGCAGCGAGATCGATTTGATATCGCCGCGCTCCCAGCGGAAGTCGCGCGCCGTCACGCAGGCCACGCCGCGGTGGCGCTGCTCGGCGGACGGCGGCTTCATGGGGTTGCACATGATGAAGACGGTGGGCGTGATGTCGGGCGGCATCACGTGGTCGCGCATCGCCACGCCACGCGTGACCTGGATGTAGATGAGCTGGTCTTCGCTGGCCTGCGCCGCGGTGAGTTCGCGGCAACGCTCCAGCCACTCGGTGCGGGCCAGCGGATTGGCGATGCGGACCTTGTCCAGCCCACGCTCCAGCCGCGCCATGTGCTCGTCGAAACGGAACAGCTTGCGGCCATACACCGGCACCACCTCGTAGATGCCGTCGCCGAAGATGAAGCCTCGGTCGAGCACCGAGACCTTGGCCTGGTTCAGCGGCGTGTAGTCACCGTTCAGGTAGCACAGGGTGTCGGGAATGGTGTTCATGGAAACCTCCGCTCAACAACGTTTCAGCTTACTTGATCCACAGCCGCATGGCGTCCCAGGCGCGGCCAAAAATACCGGCCTGTTCGACGCCGTCCAGCGCCACCAGCGGCACGTCGAGCACCGCGGTGCCGGCGGCGGTGCTGACTTTCAGGGTGCCCACACGCTGACCCTTGGCAAGCGGTGCCACCAGCGGGTCGGTGCGCTCGATGCGGGTTTGCAGCTTGCCGCCTTCGCCCTTGGGCACGGTGACGAAAACTGCGCCTGCTGCGCCCAGCCTGGCCTCGTTGGCCTTGCCCTTCCAGACCGGCACGGTGGCCATCGGCTTGCCGTCTTCGAACAGGCGAATGGCGTCGAATGCCTGGTAGCCCCAGTTCAGCAGCTTCTGGCTTTCGTCGGCCCGCGCCGCCATCGAGGTGGTGTTGAGCACCACGCTGAGCAAGCGGCGTTTGCCGTTCGGAAAATCGCGCTGGGCGCTGGCAATCAGGCAGTAGCCGGCCGCTTCGGTGTAGCCGGTTTTCATGCCGTCCACGCTGGGGTCGCGGCGCAGCAGCAGGTTGCGGTTCGGCTGCGTGATGTTGTTGTACTTGTACTCCTTGATGGCGTAGTAGGTATAGAACTCGGGGAAGTCGCGAATGATGCGGGTGGCCACCAAGGCCAGCTCGCGCGCCGTGCTCTTGTGGCCCGCTTCGGTCAGGCCGGTGACGTTCTTGAAGACGGTGTTCTTCATGCCCCAGGCCTGGGCCTGGCGGTTCATCATGGCCACGAATTGGTCGACCGTGCCGGCCACACCTTCGGCCAGCGCCACCGCCGCGTCGTTGCCCGAGGCCACGATCTCGCCGCGCAGCAGCTCATCCACCGTGGGCGTCATCGTGGTGTCGATGAACATCAGCGACGCGCCGCCCTTGCGCTCGTCCCACGCACGCTTGGACACCGACAGCTTTTGCTCCAGCGCCAGCTTCTTTTCGCGGATGGCGGTGAACACCACATAGGCGCTCATCAGCTTGGTGAGCGAGGCCGGATCGGACGGCACGTCGGCATTTCGCTCGGCCAGCGTCTGGTTGCTGCTGAGGTCGAGCAGCAGGTAACTCTTGGCGGCAAGCTCAGGCGGTTGCGGTGCTTGCGCGAGCGACGCGCCCGCCAGTGCCATGGACAAGAAAAAAGCGATCAGACGTTTCATGGGGAGGAGGTAGAAGAACTGGTGGGAAAAAACGAAGCGGCCGGCGCGGGGTGCGCCGTCCCGAAAGGCTCACCCGGCGGGCGGCTGTAACTGCTGAACCACCACGCTTTTCAGGCGTGCCAGTTGGCCGTGAAAGAAATGCCCGACACCGGGAAACACGATGACCGGCAGGCTTTGCGGACGGGCCCAATCCAGCGTGGCCGACAGCGGCACCACGTCGTCGGTCTCGCCGTGAATCACCACCGTGTCCGCCGGCACCGGGGCCATGACTTGCTTTTGCGTGGACGGGCCGACGAGCACCATGCGCGCGGGCCTCGCATCATCAGGCAATTGCGCTGCAGCCTGTGACGCGACGTAAGCGCCGAACGAGAATCCGGCCAGCAGCCAGGGCTGCGCGGGGCGGCGAAAGTGGGCGATGACGGCCAGCGCGTCGTCCACCTCGCCACGGCCTTCGTCCCAGTCCCCGCCCGACGTGCCCACGCCGCGGAAATTGAAGCGCACGCTGCGCCAGCCCATTTGCACGAAGGCACGCGCCAGCGTTTGCACCACTTTGTTGTCCAGCGTGCCGCCGTGCTGGGGGTGCGGGTGGCAGATCACGGCGACGCCCAGGACAACTCCAGCAGGTGCGTCGACGGCGCACTGGATCACTCCGGCCGGCCCGGCGATGGTCTCGCGCGCGGTGCCGGGGTTCATCGGCCGATGTGCGGGGGCAGCAGCAGCCGTTCGACCACCTTGCCGTTCTTGAGGTGCGAATCGACGATCTCGTCGATGTCGTGCTCGTCCAGATAGGTGTACCAGACCGCCTCGGGGTACACCACGGCCACCGGCCCGCCGGCGCAGCGGTCGAGGCAACCGGCCTTGTTGACACGCACACCGCCCGGGCCAGACAGTTTTTCGCCCTTGACGCGCGACTTGCAATGGTCGAAGCCGGCCTGCGCGTTGTGCTGGGTACACGCCTGTTCGCCCTTGTCGCGCTGGTTCAGACAAAAAAAGATGTGGCGTTGGTAATAGCTCATGAGCCGATTTTACGGACAGCGCGCTGCACGCGTCGCGGCTTCAGGCTCATAAGAAACAAACGCCGGGCCGCCCCAAGTGTTTCTCATCCCCTCGGGGGACGGACGACGTATGTCGTCGGCCTGGGGGCGCTATCAATCATCGCTGTGCGCACCGATGCGGCCGAGCAGGTAGGCCAGGGCCGCATACGGCCAGACCCAGCCGACCCATTGCGCAGCACCGTGAAAGCGAATGAAGCGCCCTTGCTCCCAGGCGTGCAGGCTCTCGGCGAAATACGGGTCAGCGGGGGCCAGCGCCACCAGGGCCACCAGCGCGGTCAAGGCCATCAGCCCCAAACCCGCGGCGGCGCGGCAAGACACCCAAAGCAACGCAAGCGCCACCGCCAACCCAGCGACGAAGGCGGCGGCGGCGACTCTCGTGTCCCAGGCCAGCGCATGCTGCGGACCGAAGTTCAGCGCAGTCGACAAGGTGGTGGCGGCAAAGCCGAGCACGCCGGCCCCCAGCACCAGCGCGGCGCGCCGCCAACCGGGCTTCGAGATGCTGAACGCCAGCAGGCAGGGTGCCAGCAGGCCGACGACGACGGCGATGAATTCGCCGCCCGGGGTGAGCGCGGCAGGCACCGCGTCGTTGCGTTGCAGCCAGGGTGCCGCCAACTCGGCCACGGCGGTGCCTTCGAGCGTGTCGGACAACAGGTCTCGCAGCCGCGCCAGCACCTGGCCCAGCCCCAGCGGCACCGGTGTCGGAAACAACAAGCCCACCGGCCAAAGAAAGAGCAGGCTCAGGCCCCCCGCGCTGCGGGCGATGAACCAGCGGTCACGAACCGATTGCCAGCGATCAATCGCACCCACGCGATGAATCAGCCAGGCCAGCGCGACGCCAAGGCCCGCACCCGTCACATTCAGCGCCAGATCGACGTTCGAGGAGACGCGCTGGGGAAGAAAATTCTGCAGCGTTTCCATCGCGAACGAAAGCCCCAGCGCCGCCGCCATCGCCACGGTCGCTGCGCTGCGCGAACGCCAGCCCGAGCGCACCAGCGCACCGAACACCAGCGCCCCCAGCGGCATGTAACCGATCAGGTTGGCCAGCAGATCGAACCAGGTCCAGTAACGAGACCAAGGCAGCGTCAAGAACGCCAGCACACCGACGCCCGGAATTCGCCAGTCAGAGAACGGGTACAGGCTGGCGTAGACGATCAGCGCCGCCAGCATCCACGCCAACGGGGTGGCCGAACTGCGGTGGCGGCTCATGGGCGAACGCGACAGCGAACCAAGTTCAGAACGGCTTCACCACCACCAGCACCACGATGGCTGCAAAGAGCAGAACCGCGGCTTCGTTGAAGACGCGAAACCAGCGCTCGCTGCGCTGATTGGCAAACTGCTCGAAACGGCGCAACAAGGATCGGCACGCGTGGTGGTAGCCCACGGCCAGCAGCACCAGAAACAGCTTGGCATGCAACCAGCCGCCGGCATAGCCTTTGAAATTCAACCACCACAGCCACAGGCCAAGCCCGAGCGCGGGCAGCATCAGCAGGCTGGAGAAACGGTACAGCTTGCGCGCCATCATCAGAAGCCGTTCGCGCTCGGCATGGCTGTCGGGCGGCACCATGGCCAGGTTGACGAACAGGCGCGGCAAATAAAACAGGCCGGCAAACCAGCTTGCGACGAAGACGATGTGAAAGGCTTTGATCCAGGGCATGGGCGGATTATCGCGATGCCCCATCAATGAGCGTGTCGAAGAAAAAAGCCCCGACCATGCGGCCAGGGCTTAAAAGCCTTCACGCTGTCATCACGGTCAGGCTCCTGCTCAGGGAGGAAAAGCAGGGAATGACAGCCTTGCAGCTATCATTCGAAGACGATTTTAGCAGCGCCGTCGCGTGCAGAGAACGCTGCGTGACACCGGGGTAAACCTGATGCACCGCGCCCGATGTACCGCGCCTGCGTTGAAGGCCAGCCTTGCTGCCGCCCGATCGAATACAGCCGTCATTTTTCATGGGGATTCGTGATCCGTGCACACACCGCCCGCTTATCCCGCAAGCCGCCCGCGCCGGCTGCGCCGTGATGACTTCACCCGCGCGCTGGTGCGCGAAAACCACCTGCACCCGAGTGACCTGATCCTGCCGGTGTTCGTGCTGGCGGGCCAGGATCAGTGCCATCCGGTCGCGTCGATGCCTGGCGTTTCACGCCTCAGCCTGGACCGGTTGTTGCCGGTGGCTCAGGAGTGCATGCGGCTGGGCATTCCGGTGCTGGCGCTGTTTCCGGTGATCGACGCGTCGCTCAAATTCGAGGACGGCCGCGAAGCCTTCAACCCCGACGGCCTGGTGCCCACCGTGGTGCGCGCGCTGAAGCAAGAGTTTCCCGACCTGGGCGTGCTGGCCGACGTGGCGCTCGACCCCTTCACCAGCCACGGCCAAGATGGCTTGCTCGACGCGACTGGCTACATCGTCAACGACGCCACGGTCGAGGTGCTGACCAGGCAAGCGCTGGTGCAGGCCGGGGCGGGCGTGGACATCGTGGCACCCAGCGACATGATGGACGGCCGCATCGGCGCCATCCGCGCTGCCCTGGAAGGCCAGGGCCACATCCACACCAAGATCATGGCTTACAGCGCCAAGTATGCGAGCGCCTTTTACGGACCCTTTCGCGACGCGGTGGGTTCGGCAAAAAATCTCGGCAAGAGCAATAAAAAGGTCTATCAGATGGACCCGGCCAACACCGACGAAGCGCTGCGTGAAGTGGCGCTCGACCTGGCCGAAGGTGCCGACATGGTGATGGTGAAACCCGGCATGCCCTACCTGGACATCGTGCGCCGGGTGAAAGACGCATTTCGCGTGCCCACTTTTGCCTACCAGGTGAGCGGCGAGTACGCGATGCTCAAGGCCGCCGCCGCCAACGGCTGGCTCGACCACGACGCGGTGATGATGGAGAGCCTTCTCGCCTTCAAGCGCGCTGGTGCCGACGGCGTGCTGACGTACTTCGCGCTCGATGCGGCGCGCGCGCTGAAGTCGGTTTGATCTCACGCGGTTCGCCAATTCACCGAGCATGAGAATCTTTCACATCAGCGGTGATCAGTTCGCCGAGTTGGACGCGCTGCCTGAATCGATGCCTGCCGCAGGCTACCTTTGGGTGGGCAGCGGCCGGCGCGAATTTGAAGTGCAAAGCACGGTGCTGCAAAACGCCTTGCAGCGCTGGACCGGCGGCCAGTTGGTCGACTTGCACATCATCGACCTGCTCAACAACCAACTGCCATCGCATTACGAATACACCTCGTGGTACGACGTGCTGGTATTTCGCAGGCTGGCCCCAGGCGCAGGCAGTGCGGCGCTGTTCATCGACGACAACAAGGGCACGCTGAGCAGTGCTCGCGCTGCGCTCGACGCGGTCGACACCAGCCCGGTGGGCTTCGCACTGTTCGACCGGGTGCTGCTGACGGTGCACCCCACCGACTGCCATGTGCGCGACTTCTTTGCCAACCGCCTGCAACAGCAGGTGCAGGTGCAAGCCGGCGAATCGCGTGCCGGCGTGCGGCTGCCAAGCAGCGCGGCCGACCTGATGCTGCGCATGGTCAACCACATGGTCGACAGCTACCTGGAGTTGCGCCGTTTGTTGACCAAGCAGCTCGGCTACCTTCAGCAAGAGCTGTTCAACCCGCGCAGCAACTTCGACAGTTGGCAAGTGCTGCTGGAATCGCGCGACACGCTGCATCTGTTGGAAGAAACCTGCGAAGACCAGCGCGGTGCCATCACCGAATGGATCGACGCGCTCGATGAATGGCCGGACGAACCCGAACCCGCCGCAAGGCGCGAGCGCGAGTTGCTGCGGGTGCGTTCACGCGACGTGCTGGAACACATCGAGCGCGTTCTCAGCCACGTGCGGCGGCTCGAATCGTCGGCTGAGACGGCGGTGCAGATGCACTTCTCGGCCCAAAGCAACCGCACCAACGCGATCATGCGAACGCTCACGGTGCTGACAGCCATCTTCATGCCGCTGAACCTGGTGACGGGTTTCTTCGGCATGAACTTCGAGGGCCTGCCGCTGATCCACAGCATGACCGGCTTCTGGGTCACCTTCATCATCATGCTGTTGCTGGGCGTGGGACTCAGCGTGTTCTTTTGGCGCAAACGCTACCTCGGTTCGCACCGCTGAGAGCCGTTGCCGCAAGCAGCGGCATCGCGATCAAGGTCGGTAAGGGTCGGCGAAACCCAGCCCGACGACGATGCCCGTTTCGATCGACTCCATCGCCGTGGCTTCGGCATTCGATTGATGGTCATGCCCTTGCGCATGCAGGGTGCCGTGCACCAGCAGGTGCGCATAGTGCGCTTGCAGCGTGATGCCGGCTTCGGCGGCCTCGCGGGCGACCACCGGCGCGCACAACACCAGGTCGGCCACCACAACCGGCGCGTGGCTGTAGTCGAAGGTGAGCACGTTGGTGGCGTGGTCGTTGTTGCGGTAGTCGCGGTTCAGCGCCTGCCCTTCCTCAAGGCCCACGATGCGCACGGTGATCTCGGCCGGGTGCTGCAACGCCGCGCGAATCCAGCGCGCCACCGTCGCCCGGGGCAGGCTTTCGCGGTGAGCGCGAACGAGGTCGTCGCGCGCGAACTGAAGCGACAGGCTGAGGGCGGGTGGGGCCACGGGCTGGACCACGGTGCAGCGCGCCTCAGGCGTTGGCACGGGCCGCGTCGTAGGCATCGACGATGCGCGCCACCAGCGGATGGCGGACCACGTCGACCGAGGTGAAACGCGTGGTGGCGATGCCGCTGACACGGCGCAGCACGCGCTCGGCGTCGATCAGCCCGCTCATCTCGCCGCGCGGCAGGTCGATCTGGCTCACGTCGCCGGTGACCACGCATTTGCTGCCAAAGCCGAGGCGGGTCAGGAACATCTTCATTTGCTCGGGCGTGGTGTTTTGCGCCTCGTCCAGGATCACGAACGCATGGTTCAGCGTGCGCCCGCGCATGAACGCCAGTGGGGCGACTTCGATGCTGCCTTTCTCGAACGCGCGGGTGACTTTGTCGACCCCCATCAGCTCGTACAGCGCGTCGTACAGCGGCCGCAAGTAGGGGTCCACCTTTTGCGCCAGATCGCCGGGCAAAAAGCCCAGCCGCTCGCCGGCCTCGACGGCCGGACGGGTCAGGATGATGCGTTGCACCGTGCTGCGCTCCAGCGCATCGACCGCACACGCCACGGCCAGATAGGTCTTGCCGGTGCCGGCCGGGCCGATGCCGAACGTGATGTCGTGGCCCTGGATGTTGTCGAGGTAGAGATGCTGGTTGGGGGTGCGCCCGGCCAGGTCTGCGCGACGGGTGCGCAAGACCAGCGGCTCGCTTTGGGCACCCTGCGCGTCGGACTGGGGCTCGTGGGTGTCGCTTCGCGCCAGCGCCTCGACCAGCGCAAGCCGAAAACCTTCGGGCGGCAGCGGCCTGCGCGCCCGGTCGTAGAGCGACTGCAGCAGCGCCACCGCGCGCTCCGCATGGCGTGCCACACCTTCGACACGAAACGACTCGTTGCGCCGACGGATGGACACATCGAAGGCGGCTTCAATCTCGCGCAATTGCGCGTCCATGCTTCCGCACACACGCGACAGGCGGGCATTGTCGAGCGGGATGAAGGCGTGGCTGAGGATCACGTCGATTAGTTGGCAGGCTTGAAGCGCTGGATTGTCGCCGCATCCTGCACAATCTTTGCCCATGTCGCGCCCGCTGCCCCCACCTTCGCCGCGCGGTTCATCGGCGGCCCGGTGCATCGCATGGGTGGTCGCCTTGGTGTGCATGGTTTGGGCGGCCCAGGCGGGGGCTGCGCCGCTGGTCATCAGCCAGGCGCTGTCGATCAACAGCGTGGCACCGCACTTCCCAAACGACCTTGACGCAACCGGGGTCAGCCTGCCGGACGATTGGGCGGAGACCCGGCCGCGCTACGACGGCAGTGCGTGGTACCGGGTTCGCTTCGACCTGCCGCAAGGCACCTCGCCGGACACGCTGCTGGGGCTGTACGTGGCGCGCGTCTGCACCAATCTCGAAGTCGACCTGAACGGCCGGCGAATTCACAGCGGCGGGCGCATGACCGAGCCCGTGGCACGCAACTGCCACCGCCCGCAACTGGTCACGCTGCCGGCATCGCTGTTGCAGCCCACAGGCAATGTGCTCGACCTGCGGGTGCAGGGTTTGTCGCAGCAACGGGTGGTGGCGCGGCAACGTGCTGCCGGGCTGTCGGAGCTGCAGGTCGGGCCGCTGGACGAACTGGCAGAGCTGTACGACAGCAGCCGGTTCTGGAACATCACTGCGGTCGAGGGCATCGCCGTCACGCTGGCCTTGCTGGGCTTGTTCTTGATCGGGCTGGGCTGGATGAATCGACGCGAGATCCACCTGCTGCACTTCGGGCTTCTGTGCACCGGCTGGGCGCTGCTGTCGGCCCGCGTCTGGGTGCGGCAGGCTCCGCTGGATGAGGCCACGATCGAAATCCTGGTGGCGGTTTCGTTTCCGCCGTTGCTTGCGATGGGCGTGATGTTCTTGTTGAGCCATGCAGGACACCGGTCACGCAGCATCGAGCGAATCCTGATCGCCCAGTGCGCGCTGCTGCCGCTCAGCCTGTGGCTGGGTGAGCCGGGTCGGATTTTTGTGCTGTCCAACGCATGGTTTGTCGCGATGACGGCGCAGGCGCTGGCGATCACCGGCATCTACCTGTGGATCACCTGGCACAAACGGGTGCCTGACTTCTGGCCGATGGCCTGGCTGCTGGGTGCCGGTGCCGTGATGCTGATGGTCGAGATCGCCACCCAGATGCGGGTGATACCGATCCCGCCGGTGCACATGTTGCACCTTGCCATGCCGGTCACGTTTTTGTTGATCGGCGGCCACCTGTTGCACGTCTTTGCGCGGGCGCTGCAGTCGGCAGAGGCGAACCGCGTCTCGCTGGAAGCGCGGGTGCAGGTGATCACCGCCGAGATCGAACGCAACTTCTCGCAGTTGGCCGAATTGCGGGTCGAGCAGGTGACCGAAAAGGAACGCAAACGCATCGCCGGCGACCTGCACGACGACCTGGGCGCCAAGCTGCTGACCATCGTGCACACCAGCGAGTCGGAGCGCATTTCCACCTTGGCGCGCGAGGCGCTCGAAGAGATGCGCCTGTCGGTGCGCGGCCTGACCGGCAAGGCGGTCAGGCTGGCCGATGCGCTGGCAGACTGGCGGGCCGAAATCGTGTCCCGCCTGGGCCAGGCCAACATCGAAGCCGACTGGCGCGGGCCGACCGAAGACACCGATCAGGTGCTGTCGGCCCGCTCGTATGTGCAAACCACGCGCATCCTGCGCGAGGCGATCAGCAACATCATCAAGCACAGCGGCGCATCGCATTGCAAGGTGCGCCTGTTGGTGGGCGAGCATGACTTCGGCGTCACGGTGCAAGACAACGGCAACGGCATCCCGCTGGAACTCGACGGCAAGCTCGACCGCGGCCACGGCATGTCCAGCATGAAGCACCGGGCCAAACAAATGCAGGGGCAGTGCCTGGTCGAATCGGGCCCGGGTTACGGCACCGTGATAAGGCTGACCCTTCCCCTCTAATTGCTCGCACCGGTGCGCTGGCGCGACTGTTAAAGTGAATTCAGCGCTGTGCCGCGCTGCCTCAACGGAGCTGCCATGCAGAACATTTTGTTGCTCGAAGACCTGCCCGAAATACGTGCCTGGATGAAGGCGCTGGTAATGCAGGTGTTTCCAAATTCGGTGATCTCGGAGGCAGCCCGCGTGCACGATGCGTTGGCGCTCATCAGTGCCATCAAATTCGACCTGGCGCTGGTGGACCTGGGCCTGCCCGACGGTTCCGGCGTGGACGTGGTGGCCGCGCTGCGCGAAGCGCAACCCGAAGCGCAGTCGGTGGTGGTGACGATCCACGACGACGACGACCATCTGTTTCCCGCGCTGCAAGCCGGTGCTTTCGGCTACTTGCTGAAAGAGCAGGCGCGCGAACTGATTGCCGAACAACTCAAGCGCATGAGCGGCGGCGAGCCACCCTTGTCGCCCTCGATCGCGCGCCGCGTGATCTCGCACTTCGCCGCGCAAACACTGCGCCAGGAGCGGCCGCAAAACATGCCCCACGTGGCGCTGACCGACCGCGAAAACGAAGTCTTGTTGCGCGTGGCCAAGGGCTTCACCTTGCCCGAGATCGGCGTGCAGCTCAACTTGTCGCGCCACACGATCGCCGACTACGTGAAGCAGATCTACCGTAAGCTCAACGTGAGCTCGCGGGCCGAAGCGGCGCTGGAAGCGCAGCGGTTGGGATTGTTCAGGCGCGCATGAGTGAGGCCCCCGGCGCGGTGTACCGCGCCACCCCCCAAGGGGGTACGGGCCGGCTTGGGGCGGCCCGGCGCTCGGCCCGTGGCGACGGCGACCACCGGATCGTGGTACGGGCCGGCTTGGGGCGGCCCGGCGCTCGGCCCGTGGCGACGGCGGCGACTGGCTCGAAGACCACCTGAGCCGCATTGCCGGGGCGGCTCGGGGCGAGGCCCCATCCCGGCCTTCCCCCAGACGGCCAAGGCGCGAACGGGATAATCCTTTCATGATTGGACGACTGACTGGCCTGCTCGCGGGAAAATCGCCACCGCAATTGCTGATCGACGTGAACGGCGTCGGCTTCGAGGTCGATGTGCCGATGAGCAGCTTCTACAACCTGCCGGCACTCGGCGAACGCGTCACCCTGCTAACCCACTTCGTGGTGCGCGAGGACGCGCAGGTGCTGTTCGGCTTCCTGACGGTTGAGGAACGCGCCACGTTTCGGATGCTGATCAAAATATCCGGCGTGGGCCCGCGCATGGCGCTGTCGATCCTGTCCGGCCTGAGCGTGAACGAACTGGCTCAGGCGGTGAGCCTGCAAGACGGCGCACGGCTGACCAAGGTGCCGGGCATCGGCAAGAAAACCGCCGAACGGCTGCTGCTCGAACTCAAAGGCAAGCTCGGTGACGCGCTGGCCGCGCCGGCCAGTGTGGCCAGCGGCGCGCAGTCCGACATCCTGCAAGCGCTGCTGGCGCTGGGCTACAGCGACCGCGAGGCGGCGGCTACCTTGAAAACACTGCCGGCCGAGGTGGGCGTTAGCGACGGCATCAAGCTCGCGTTGCGGGCGCTGGCCAGATAAATCCCGGCAGCACCGGCTTTGTCGCCATTGCACAAAACATCCGTTCGCACCACCTAAACCGGCCTTCCCGCGTTGGATATTCTGGATTGACCACCGAGCGGTTGCGGGGCTGCGGCATCAAGGCGCACGCGGGCACGCCAAATCCGGCATCATGCCAACTCCTCCATCCCTTCGGAGTTGCCATGCACCGCCTGCTGTCGAAGCTGTTTTTCCTGCTGGTGTTCACCGGCTTGATGCCCACCGCCCCCGCCGCAGCGGCCGAGGTGAGTGCGGCCGAAGCTAAACAGATGCAGGCCGTCATCCAGGCGCAACTGAAGGCCTTTGCGGCAGACGACGCGAAGCGGGCCTTCTCGTTCGCGGCACCCAAGGTGCGCCAGGTATTCGGCAGCGCCGACCGTTTCATGGCGATGGTTCGCTCCGGCTACCCGGTGGTCTACCGGCCGACGGCGGTGTCGTTCTTCAAGCCGCAGGCGATGGACGGCGGCTTCATCCAGCGGGTTCAGTTGACCGATGCGGACGGCGGCGTCTGGCTGGCGACGTACCAGTTGGAACAGCAGCGCGACAGGTCGTGGCGCATCAGCGGCTGCGACGTGGTTCCCAGTGAGGGGCTCGTGGCCTGACAGGCCAAGCGGCATTCGACCTCAGCCGCAGCCAAGGCCGCCGGATTCACTTCACCGGGATCGGCGTTGCCCGGTCCACCGGCACCGCGGCCACGCTGTTTTGCGGCGAGCCTTCGATCACGCGGTCGGAGTAGGTCAGATACACCAGCGTGTTGCGCTTTTTGTCGACCATTCGCACCACGCGCAGCTTCTTGAACACCAGCGAGATGCGCTCGCTGAACATTTCTTCCTGCACCGGCAAGGGCTTTTCGAACGAGATCGGGCCGACCTGGCGACATGAGATAGACGCCTCTGCCTTGTCTTCAGCCAGGCCCACCGCCCCCTTGATGCCGCCGGTCGTGGCGCGCGAGACATAGCAGGTCACGCCTTTGACCTGGGGGTCGTCGTGGGCATCGACCACGATCTTGTGGTCGGGGCCGATCAGTTTGAACACCGTGTCGACCGAGCCGATGGGCTCGGCTGGGGCCAGCGAGACCAGCGAGGCCAGCGCCAGCGCAGCCAGTGCCAGCGCGAACTTCACGGCTTGCGGGCTTGCAGTGCGACGCGTTGAATCACCTCGCGTGCGCTGGCCTCGGTGCTCAGCGATCGCTCCAGGGGCGATCGCAACAGACCCGCATGCGCATAGTGAAGGTTTTCGTACACGGTGGCCGCGGCGGGGTGCGCATTCAGCATCGCCTGCAACTCGGCACCTGGCGAGACGTCCGCCAGCGCGTCGCACAAGCGGGTTGCCACCAGCCGATACTGCGCGGCATCGACGGCCACCGTGCTGTGTTCCAGCCGCTCGAGCAGTTGCGCCAGGGTCAGCACGACAATCAGGTGCTCGGGAATGGTGGCGGTTTTGATAACTTTCATAGAACAGGATGTGGCGATGCTTTGCGCAGATTCAAGCGCCACCGCGTTGACAAACCCAGGAGCGGAATGAAGAAGACTGATCTCGCCGGTCACGGCGTGTTGTTTCACGATGCGAACGCCCGCTTCGCCGCCGTGCTGGCACAGAATCGGCCATGAAACTGATGCGCCATGGCCCCAAGGGCTACCTGAAGCCGGCCCTTGTTGATGCGCAGGGGCGGGTGCGGGATTTGTCGGGCGTGCTCAACGGCATCAGCGCCAACACCTTGTCGCCCGCCAATCTGAAGCGCCTGCGCGCCATCGACCCGGTGAGCCTGCCGCTGGTCGGCATGCCGGGTCGCATTGCGCCGCCCTGGAGCGGCATGGGCAAGTTCATTTGCGTCGGCCTCAACTACGCCGACCACGCGGTCGAGTCTGGCAGCCCGATTCCCGCCGAGCCGGTTTTGTTCATGAAACCGGGCAGCGCGGTGATCGGTTGCAACGACGCGGTGGTGCTGCCGCAAGGCTCGCGCAAGAGCGACTGGGAAGTCGAACTCGGCGTCGTCATCGGCAGCCGGGCGCGCTACGTGAGCCAGGCGCAAGCGCTCTCGCATGTGGCCGGCTATTGCGTCGTCAACGACCTGTCAGAGCGCGAATACCAACTCGAGCGCGGCGGCAGTTGGGACAAAGGCAAGGGCTGCGACACCTTCGGCCCCGTCGGCCCGTGGCTGGTGACGGCCGACGAAGTGCCCGACCCGCAGGCGCTGTCGATGTGGCTGGACGTGAACGGCAAGCGCTTTCAAACCGGCCACACCCGCAACATGCTGTTCTCGGTGGCTCAGCTCGTGAGCTACATCAGCCGTTTCATGACCCTGTATCCGGGCGACCTCATCAGCACCGGCACCCCGCCCGGCGTCGGCATGGGCCAGAAGCCGCCGGTGTTCTTGAAGCCCGGCGACGAGATGCGCTTGTGGATTCAGGGCCTGGGCGAGCAGCGGCAACAGGTGTATTCATGGGACGAGGGCTTGCTCGACACTTGAGGTGCGGTCGGCCCGCCGCGCTGGTGGCCGAAACTGGCCAATGCAGGCGACGGATAGACTGTAGCGCCGTGCCTGAAGCGGCTCGAATCCGTGTCACTCCTACCCCTTCGCGTCCTGTCCGTCATCCCGCCGATGACGCAGCTCAACACGCCATATCCGTCGACTGCCTACATCACCGGCTTTCTGCGCTCGCGCGGGTTCCCTGCGGTGCAGGAAGACTTGGCGCTGGCCTTGGTGCTGAAGCTGTTTTCGGTCGACGGCCTGCGGGCCATTCGGGAGTGCATCGAAGCCATTGCGCCGCTGAAGCGCTCGGCGCCGGTGGCGTCCTTTGACGATCAGTTCGACCGCTACGCGGCCACCATCAGCGCCAGCATCGCCTTCCTGCAAGGTCGTGACGCGACGCTGGCGCACCGCATCTGCGGCCGCGCGTTCTTGCCCGAGGGGCCGCGCTTCGCGTCGCTCGATGTCTTCATCGACCCGAACGCAGACGGCGACGGCGGCGATCCGCTGGCCTGGGCCTTCGGCGCCTTGGGCCTGCAAGACCGTGCCCGCCACCTGGCCACGCTGTACCTGAACGACATCGCCGACGTGCTGCGCGACGCGGTCGATCCGCGCTTCGAATTCGTTCGCTACGCCGAGTCGCTGGCGCAAAGCCAGCCGACCTTCGAGCCGCTCGCCAGCGCGCTGGCCGCGCCGTTGAACCTGGTCGACCGAACCCTGCTCGAGCTGACGCTGGACGCCGTCCGGCGGCATGCGCCGAACGTGGTGCTGGTCTCGGTGCCGTTCCCCGGCTCGGTGTATGCGGCGTTTCGAATCGCCCAGGCCATCAAGGCGCACGACCCGTCGATCGTCACCGCGCTGGGCGGCGGCTTCGTCAACACCGAGTTGCGTGATTTGTCGGAGCCGCGCGTGTTCGACCACTTCGACTACGTCACGCTGGATGCCGGCGAACGCCCGCTACTGGCCTTGCTGGAGCACTTGCAAGGCAAGCGTTCGCAGCAGCGGCTGGTGCGAACCTTCGTCAGGAAAGCACCCACCGCAGACACCCCCGCGCAGGTGCGCTACATCAACCTGGTCGAGCCCGACGTGGCGTTCGCCGAGATCGGCACGCCGACCTGGGACGGCTTGCCGCTGGACCGCTATTTGTCGCTGCTCGACATGCTGAACCCGATGCACCGGCTGTGGTCGGACGGGCGCTGGAACAAGCTGACCGTGGCGCATGGCTGCTACTGGAAAAAGTGCAGTTTTTGCGATGTCAGCCTCGATTACATCTCGCGCTATGAAGGCGCTTCGGCCGCCACCCTGGTCGACCGCATCGAGGCCATCGTGAAGGAAACCGGCGAGACCGGTTTTCACTTCGTCGACGAGGCAGCACCACCGAAAGCCCTGAAAACGCTGGCCGAAGAGTTGGCCAGACGCCAGCTCGCGATCTCGTGGTGGGGCAACATCCGCTTCGAAAAATCGTTCACGCCCGAACTGTGCCTGCAACTGGCCGACAGCGGCTGCATCGCCATTTCAGGCGGGCTCGAAGTGGCATCCGACCGCTTGCTCAAGCTGATGAAAAAGGGCGTCTCGGTGGAGCAGGTGGCGCGGGTGACGCGAGCCTTCTCCGACGCCGGCATCCTGGTTCACGCCTACCTGATGTACGGCTTCCCGACGCAGACGGTGCAAGACACTGTGGACGCGCTCGAATACGTGCGCCAGTTGTTCGAGGCCGGCTGCATCCAGTCCGGTTTTTTCCACCGCTTTGCCTGCACCGTGCATTCGCCGGTGGGGCTGAATCCACAAGACTACGGCGTTACCTTGCAGCCCTTGCGGATGGGCTCGTTCGCGCGCAACGACATCGCCTTCATCGACCCCACCGGCGTCGACCACGACGTGCTCGGTGTGGCGCTGAAAAAGGCGCTCTACAACTACATGCACGGCATCGGGCTGGAAGAAGACGTGCGCACCTGGTTTGCCGGCAGCGTGCCGCGCACGCAGGTGGCGCGGCAGCGCATCGCGAGGGCCTTGGCCGCGCCGCGCTGATCTACTCGCTCGCCAGCGTCTTGAACATCACCAGCGCATCGACGAGGCCGAGCCGCTGGTGGCGGAACGCGCGCGGCAGGCGGCCCACCGCGTCGAAGCCGAGCCTGCACCACAAGCGCACCGCCCGCTCATTGGTGCTGGCGACCAGGTTGAACTGCATCGCCAAAAAGCCCATGGCCAGCGCCTCGCGTTGCGAGTGTTCGCACATCGCGGATGCGATGCCCTGCCCTTGCGCTGCCGGGGCCACCACGTAGCCGCAGTTGCACACGTGGGACCCGAGCCCCGGCTGGTTGGGCTTGATGAAGTAGCTGCCCAGCAAGCGCCCGTCGCCGTCGCAGCTCACGAAGCTGGCCGATGGCACCTCGATCCAGGCGCGGTGGATCTCGACCTCGGTGCTGCTCGGCGAGAAGGCATACGTGTCGCCGGCTTCGAAGGTGGCGCGCAGCAGCGGCCACAGCGCCGGCCAATCGGCCTCTTGAAAGCCGCGAATCGAGCTCACGTCGTGTGCTGCGTCGGTGCCCGCCCGAGGCCGCACCGCAACCGCGTCAAGCTGCCGACTTGGCGATCAGTGTGAAGTGCTCGACCGCTGGCGGTTTCGCAAAGTACGGCCCGACGATGGCGCGCCACGGCGCAAACAACGGGCCCTGCCGAAAGCCCACCATGTGATCTTCCAGCGTGTCCCAATAAATCATCAGCACGTAGCGCTCGGGCGACTCGATGCTGTGGTTGATCTTGAAGCCGCCAAAGCCCTGCGCCTTGGAGGCCACGGTGGTGACCGCGTGCTGAAGGGCTGCCTCGAACTCGGGCTGTTTGCCTGGGGCGATGAAGAAGTCGGCAATTTCGAGAATCATGGGGTGCCTTTAGAAAGGAGAGAGGTTGAGGACTCGGCTTCGCAATTTTGCGGTTTTGGCGGAGGGCTCTGGCAAGCAGGTCATGCGGCGCACTTCAGCCTCGGTAAGGGGCCCGGTTGCCAGACGCAAGACTTGCAGTACCACTGAGTGCCAAACTCATGCACAGAATTGTCCAGGGGCACTGTAAAGGATGCTGCCCCGATCGTGGCCCTCACACCCCGAGCAACTTCGCCAACAGGCTGTGATCGGCGGCGAGCGTGGCCGAGTCCCCGGCCAGCACGATCTGCCCTTTCTCCAACACCACGGCGCGGTCGGTGTGCGCCAGCACCGCGCGGTAGTTGCGGTCGACGATCAGGGTGCTGATGCCGGTGCGCCTGATCTCGCTGACGACGCGCCAGATCTCGGCCACGATCAGCGGGGCCAGGCCTTCGGTGGCTTCGTCGAGGATCAGCAACTTGGGGTTGGTCATCAACGCGCGCCCGATCGACAGCATCTGCTGCTCGCCGCCCGAGAGCTGTTGTCCGCCGTGGCCCAGGCGCTCGCCGAGGCGCGGAAACGTGGCCAGCACGCGCTCGCAGGTCCAGTCGGTGCGGCCATCGACACCGGCGCGGGCCGACATCACCAGGTTCTCGCGCACCGACAGGTTGGGAAAGATGCCGCGGCCTTCGGGCACGTAGCCGATGCCCAGGCGCGCCATGCGCTCGGGCACGCGCCCGGTCACCTCCACCGCCTGCTTGCCAACGCCCCAGCGCACCTGGCCCGAGGCCGGTCGCACATAGCCCATCAGGGTGCGGATCAGCGTGGTCTTGCCCATGCCGTTGCGCCCCAGCAGGCCGACAGCCGTGCCGGCGCTCAGGCTCAGGTTCACACCGCGCAGGATGTGGCTGTCGCCGTAGAAGGTGTTCAGGGATTCGACGCTGAGCATCAGGCGCTCGCTGGCGAGGTGTCGCCTGCCGCTTCGCCCAGGTAGGCCACCTGCACCTCGCGGTTGCCGCGGATGCGCTGCGGCACATCGCTGGCGATCACCTCGCCGTTGACCATCACGGTGATGCGGTCGGCGACGCGAAACACCGCGTCCATGTCGTGCTCGACCAGCAGCACCGCGTGGCCCTGCTTCAGCGTGCCCAGCAACTTGAGCATGCGGTCGGTTTCTTCAGAGCCCATGCCGGCCAGCGGCTCGTCGAGCAGCAGCACCCTGGGCTGGGTGGCCAGGCACATCGCGATTTCGAGCTGGCGCTGGCCGCCGTGGCTGAGCGAGCCGGCGCGGCGGTCGGTATCGTCTTGCAGGCCGGCCGCCTCCAGCCCGTGGTGCGCCATGCGCACGCTGCCGCTGCAATGCGCCGCCGCTTGCCACAGCGCCCACGGGCGCGGCTGCGCAGCCTGGGCGGCGAGGCGGCAGTTCTCGAACGCGCTGAACTCCGGGAAGATGGTGGTGCGCTGGTAGCTGCGGCCCACGCCGGCGCGCGCGCGCTGCGGCTGCGACCAGGCGGTGATGTCGACGCCGTTCAGCAGCACGCTGCCGGCGGATGCGGGCAACTCGCCCGACAGCATGTTGATCAGGGTCGACTTGCCCGCGCCGTTGGTGCCGATGACGGCATGCACCTCGCCCACGTGCAGCTCCACCGAGACCGCGTTGACAGCGGTCAAGCCACCGAAGCGGCGCGTCAGTCGGCGCGCTTGCAGCAAGGGCTCGGCGTGGCTCGGGCTACTCATGCGCGGACTTCGATGGTGCGAAAACCGCTGCCGGCGTGCGGCGCACGGCGATCTGGTGACCGACACCGATCAGCCCCTTCGGCAGCAACGCCACGAAAGCGATGATGGTGAAGCCCAAAGTCATTTGCCAGTGCGCAGCCAGCGGGCCGAGCAGGGCTTCGGACTGGAACAGCTCCTTCAACAAGGTGAACGCCACGGCACCGATCACCGCACCGCGCAGGTGGCCGATGCCGCCCAAAATGATCATCAGCAGCACCGCGCCCGACTCGTGCCAGCCCAGCAGTTCGGGGTTCACCGCGCCGTCCTTGATCGCCAGCAGGCTGCCGGCCAACCCGGCCAGCGCGCCGGCGATCACGAAGGCGGCCAGCTTGTAGCCGTAGGTGGTGAAACCGGCGGCGCGCATGCGCTGCTCGTTGACGCGGATGCCGGCCAGCGCATGGCCGAAGCGCGAGCGTTGGATCAGCGCCAGCAATCCGTAAGTGAAAACAAGAGCGGCCAAGACGACGTAGTACATGTCGCGCTTGAGGTCGAGGTTGAGCAGCGTGCGGCCAGCCAGTTCCAGCACCGGCTTGGTGTACAGGAAGATGCCGTCGCTGCCGCCGGCCAGCTTGGTGTCGTGGAACACGAAGTAGGCCATCTGCGCAAACGCCAGCGTCACCATGATGAAATACACGCCCTTGGTGCGCAGGCTCAGCGCGCCGACGAACAACGCATACGCCGCCGCTGCCAGCATGGCTGCGGGCAGCAATACGCAAAGCGATGCGGCGCTGCCCTGGCCCGCCGCCAGCACGGTGACGAAGGCCCCAATGCCGAGGAAGGCCGCGTGACCCAGGCTGACCAGGCCGGTGACGCCGACCAGCAGTTCGAGGCTGAGCGCGAAAATCGCGTAGATGCTGATCTTCACCACCAGATCGTGGGTGTAGGGCGTGAGCAGCAGCGGCAGCAGCGCGAGTGCCATGGCCGCCGTCACGGGAACGAGCCACGCGCAACGCATGTCAGTAGCTCCGCTTCATCAGGCCTTCGGGGCGCCAGACCAGGATGATCGCCATCAGCAAGTACACGCCGATGCCGCTCAGCTCGGCGAAGAACACCTTGCCGAAGGTGTCGACAAAACCCACCAGCAGCGACGCGATCAGCGCCCCGGTGATCGAGCCGATGCCGCCGATCACCACCACCACGAAGCAGATGATCAGCACGCTGCCGCCCATGCCGGGGTAGACCGACGACATCGGCGCAGCGATCATGCCGGCCAGCGCGGCCAGCGCCACGCCGCCGGCGAACACCACGCGGTAGAGCAGCTTGATGTTGATGCCCAGGCCACGCACCATGTCGCGGTTGCTGGCCCCGGCGCGAATCATCATCCCGAGCCGCGTCTTGTTGACCACCAGGTACAGCGCCACGGCCAGCACGACGCAGGCGGCAGAGGCGAACAGCCGATACCACGGGTAGCTCATCAGGCTGCCCAGCTCGAAGCTGCCCGACAACCAGGCCGGTGCCTGCACGCCGTGCACGTCGTTGCCCATCAGCATGGAGCGCGCTTCTTCGAAGACGAGGATCAGCGCGTAGGTCATCAACACCTGTTGCAAGTGCTCGCGCTGGTACAGGTAGCTGAAAAATATCCACTCGAGCACGAAGCCGAACAGCGCGGCCAGCAGCGTGCCCACCAGCAGCATCAGGATGAACTGATCGGCGAAGTGCGGTGCCAGCGCGAACGCCAGGTAGGCCCCCATCATGTAGAAGCTGCCGTGGGCCAGATTGATGACGCCCATGATGCCGAAGATCAGCGTGAGGCCGCTGGCCACGAGGAACAGCAGCAGGCCGTACTGAACAGCGTTCAGGCACTGGACGAGGAAGGTGGCGAGGTCCAACTTCAGACTCGTTTCACGGAAGCGTCGAACGCACGATCATGCAAACGGGTCGACCAGCATCACGCCGGCCGGCTTGAAGTGCCGCAGGTTGCGCGTGGCCACCGTCAGGCGGTGAGACGCAGCCGTGGCAGCGATCAACAAGTCGGCACCGTCATGGCCCAGTTCGGCAGACAGCCGGCCCCAGCGCCGCGCGATGTCGGGCGTGACCGGGAGGATGCGGTCGGTGTAAAAGCGGATCAGCGCTTCGAGCCAGACGGCAAGTTCGACGGCGAACACGCGATCGGCTGCGCGATGAATGCCGCGCTCGATTTCACCCAGGCTGACGACGCTGATGAACACCTCGGTCGGTGCTTGCGAGCGCAGCCACACCACCACCTTCGGATGCGGCCGGCGCTTGCGCAACTCCGACAGCACCATCGTGTCGAGCAGGATCAATCGAACTCCAGGTCGCGCAACACCGGCCCGCGTCGGCCCGTTTCCGGCTTGGCTGCTGCCGCGCTGCTGCGCGGCATGGCGAGCAGGTGGTCGATGAAGCCCGGCGCTGCCGCGCGCGAACCCTGGCTCAGCCGCGCATAGTCCGCCTCGGAAACCACGACGACGGCCGCCTTGCCGCGACGCGTGACGTGTTGCGGTTGTCCGTTCAGCGCGGCGTCGACCAGCGCGCTGAATCGGGCCTTCGCATCTTGAAGGAGCCAGGGACGGTCACCCATCGCAATCACCATCTGGTCTGTTGAGCTGGTCAGATTCTAACGCGGCGAGCCGGCATTCTGCGCGGCCGCAGGCCGTCAAAGAGAAGGGAGGCGAAGCCGACCGCTGAGCTGTGCCGAAGGCTACAACCTACAGCCGCGCGCCGGGTCGGCCAGCGCCTTCACCGCCACCGACCTGAACTCGTTGTTGTTGCCGGTGGCCTGGCGCAGGAACATGTCTTGCACCGGGTTGCCGGCCGCTGAAATGGTGAACTTGCCGCGCGGGCTGTCGACGGTGATCTTGCGCATGGCGGCGGTCAGCACGTCGCGCTTGGCGAGGTCGCCTTTCACGGCGTTCAAACCCGCCGCCAGGATTTGCGCCGCGTCGTAGCCCTGCACTGCGTAGACGTCGGCGTTGGTCTTGTAGGTCAGCGCGAAGCTCTTGCGGAAGGCGTTGTTGCGCGGCGTGTCGAGGTTGTCGGCGTAATGCAGAGTGGTGAAGATGCCCTGCGCCGCCGCGCCTTGCGCCTCCAGGGTGCCGTCGGTCAGGAAGCCCGAACCGTACAGCGGGATGGTCTTGTTCAGCCCCGCGGCAGCGTAGTCTTTGACGAACTTCACGGCACCGCCGCCAGCGAAGAAGGCGAACACCGCATCGGGTTTTTGCGCTGCGATTTCGGTCAGCAGGGCCTGGAACTCGACGTTCGGGAACGGCAGCGTCAGGTCTTTCACGACCTTGCCGCCACCTTTCTCGAAGGCCTCGGCGAAGCCCTTCACCGTCTCGTTGCCGGCGGCGTAGTTCCAGGTGATGGTCATGGCGCGCTTGAAGCCTTTTTGCGCCATCACGACGCCGGTGGAATAACCCGGCTGCCAGTTCGAGAACGAGCTGCGCACGATGTTCGGCGAGCACATCGGCCCGGTGATGTCGCCGGCGCCGGCGTTGGGGATGATGAGCAGGGTGTTGCTGTCGCGCGCGGCCTTGGCCATCGCCAGCGCCACGCCGGAGTGCACCGTGCCGACGAGCACATCGACGTTGTCGCGCTTGATGAGCTTGTTGACGTTGTCGGTGGCCTTGGACGGATCGGACTCGTCGTCGACCTTGAAGTATTGAATCTCGCGCCCGCCCAGCTTGCCGCCCTGCTCTTTCACGTAGAGCTTGAAGCCGCTCTCGATCATGTTGCCCAGGCTGGCGAAGGTGCCGGTGGCGGGCAGCATCAGGCCGACCTTGATGGGCGCTTGCGCCTGTGCTTGCGCAGCAGCCGACACGCACAGTGCGGCTGCGGCCGCCGAAATCTTGAACCAGGTCTTCATGCAAATCTCCAGTCTGGGAATCAGGCCCCGTTCGAGGCTGTTTTGATGAACGTGCCGGCCGCCAGGCTCAGCCGTTCGGGTTGGTCGCGGTGCGCCGAGTGCGCACAATCTGCCAGCACCAGCAACTGCGTTTGCGGCACGCGGCGCGCAATGCCGCGAATCTGTTCCAGCGTTCCGTATTCGTCGTCTTCGCCCTGCACGGCCAGCAGCGGGCAGGTGATTGCAGCCAGCTCGGCTTCGATGTTCCAACTCCGGAAGGCCGGGTTCAGCCACATGTCGTTCCAGCCCCGAAAAGCCGAATCGACATCGTCATGGTAGCGAGCCAGGCGGGTGCGTAAATCGGTGCTTTCATAGGCCAGCCGCGCCGCCTCGATGCGCTTCAACGCCACGTCTTCGACAAAAATGTGCGGTGCCACCAGCACCAACCCAGCCACCGGAAATCGGGCCGCGTACAAGAGTGCGATGGACGCGCCGTCGCTGTGGCCGAACAGCCAGGGGCGCTCGATGCCGAGCGAGGCGAGCAGCGTGGGCAGCAGTTCATGGGCCTGGGCGCGCAGTGTGCCGGGAGGCCACCGTTCGTCGGCAGGCTTCGGCGTCGAGCGGCCATAGCCGTAGCGCGAGAACACCAACCCGCGCAGGCCGTGCGCCTCGCAGAACTGGCGCGGAAAGTCTTTCCACGCCGCCAGCGAGCCCAGGCCTTCGTGCAGGAAGACGATCGCCGGCTGTGCGCGTGAGGGGCTGCCGACCCAACGGTATTCGAGCCTGACGAATCGATCGTGCCAATCGATCTGTGCAAACAAAATTGGCTCGGTCATGCGCGCTCGCGTTCGCGCAGGCGAAAGCGCTGGATCTTGCCGGTGGCCGTTTTCGGCAGTTCGTCGACGAACTCGATCAGGCGCGGATACTTGTGCGGCGCGAGCTTGTCTTTGACGAACGTGCGCAGCTCGTCGGCGCTGCACAGTTGGCCTGTCTTGAGCACCACGAAAGCCTTGGTGCGAGTCAGCCCGTCCGCGTCCTGCACGCCGATCACGGCAGCCTCCAGCACGGCGCCGTGCTGCATCAGGGTGGCCTCGACCTCGAACGGCGACACGTAGATGCCGCTGACCTTGAGCATGTCGTCGCTGCGCCCGGCGTACACATAGCAGCCGTTGGCGTCGATGCGGTATTTGTCGCCGCTCTTGGTCCATTCGCCCTGAAAAGTGGCCTGCGTTTTTTCCGGGTCGTTCCAGTACATGCGCGCTGCGCTCGGGCCGGCGATGTACAGCTCGCCGATCTCGCCGGTAGCAGCTTGCGAACCCGACTCGTCGAGCAGCTTCAGCCGATAGCCCGGCACGGCGCGGCCGGTGGTGCCGTAGTGCACGTCGCCGGGCCGGTTCGACAAAAAGATGTGCAGCATCTCGGTCGAGCCGATGCCGTCGATGATTTCGCAGCCGAAGTGCCGTGTGAAGCGCTCGCCGATGTCGCGCGGCAAGGCTTCGCCGGCCGACGAGCACATGCGCAACGTCACCCGCTCGCGCGGCGGCAGGTCGGGCGCGGCCAGCATGCCGGCGTAGCCGGTGGGCGCGCCGAAGAACACGCTCACGCCCTGCTCGGTCCAGCGTTTGAACACCGCCGCGGGGGTCGGCCGCTCGGCCATCAACACGGTGGTCGCACCCACGCTGAGCGGGAAGCTCAAGGCGTTGCCCAGGCCGTAGGCGAAGAACAGCTTGGCGGCGGAAAACAGCACATCGTCCTCGCGCAAGCCCAGCACCGGCTTGGCGTACAGCTCGGTGGTCCAGTAGAGGTTGGCGTGCGTGTGCACCGTGCCCTTGGGCCGGCCGGTGGAGCCCGATGAATAGAGCCAGAAGGCGTGGTCGTCGGCACCCGTGTCTGCCGGGGCAAGCAGCGGTGCCGCGTTGAGCAGCGACGCGAAAGCCAGCGTTCCCGCAGGGGCCGGGCCGGCACCGCAGACGATGAGCAGCGCCTGCAAGCCCGAGGCGGCAACCGCGGCTTGCAGCGTGGCCAGCAGCGGCGCACTCAGCAGCACCGCGCGCGCCTGGCCGTGCTGCAGCATGTAGGCGTAGTCGTCGGCAGGCAGCAAGGTGTTGACTGGCACCGGGTTGATGCCAGCCAGCAGCGCAGCTAAAAACGCGACCGGAAAGTCGACGCTGTCGTGCATCACCATCAGCACCCGGTCGCCGCGCTGAAGGCCCAGCGCCAGCAAGCCGGCGGCGCAGCGGCGAACCCGCTCGTCGAGCTGGCCGAAACTCAAACGCTGGCTGTCGTCGATGAAGGCAGTCTTGGCGTGCCGGTGCGCATTGGCAGCCAGCAGGTGCTCGGCGGCGTTGAAGCGGTCGGGCGGCGGTTGGAGTTGGGCGTGGGGGTGGGGGTGTGAGTCCATGGACCTGTCCCGGATAATGCATTTATAGTGCTTGTCATCGCACTGACAATGCAATATGTTGCATGAGGCCGGAAGTATAGCGTCGGCTTGAGCCCCAACCAGAACCGGAATTACCCTTGGCCCAACCCCAACCCCAGCGCCAGCCCGACAAGGCGACCGACAGCCGAGGCGACGCCGGCCTCGTCGAGAGCGCCAGTCGAGACCGGTTTCTGATCGCCTTGGGCGAGCGCACCCGGGCCCTGCGCGCCCGCCGCGGGCTGACCCGCAAGGGGCTGGCGAAAATGGCCGAGGTGTCGGAGCGGCACCTGGCCAATGTGGAAATGGGTGTGGGCAATGCGTCGATCCAGTTCTTGCGCCAACTGGCCCAGGCGCTGAATTGCACGCTGGCTGAACTGGTCGGCGACGAGACCGCGAGTTCGCCTGAGTGGCTGATGATCCGCGAGATTTTGCGTGGCCGCAGCGACCCCGAACTGGCGCAAGCGCGTGGTTCGCTGGCCGCCATGTTCGGTGCTCCGGCCAGCCAGGCGGCACGGCGCCAGCGCGTGGCCCTGGTGGGCCTGCGCGGGGCCGGCAAGAGCACGCTGGGACGCATGCTGGCCGACAGTTGGGTGCTGCCCTTCGTCGAGCTGAACCGGCAAATCGAAAGCGTGGCGGGTTGCAGCCTGTCCGAGATCCATTCGCTGTATGGCCCGGCTGCTTATCGCCGCTATGAAAAGCGCGCGCTCGAAGACACCATTCAACGCTTTCCGCGGGCGGTGATCGCCACCCCCGGCGGCATCGTCTCCGACCCCGCCACCTTCAACCTGCTGCTGGCGCATTGCTACACCGTGTGGGTGCGCGCCACGCCCGAAGAACACATGAGCCGCGTGCAGGCCCAGGGCGACACGCGGCCGATGGCGGGCCACAGCGGCAACCGTGAAGCGATGGAAGACCTGCGGCGAATCCTGGACAGCCGCGCCGCCTTCTATTCCAAGGCCGACGAGGTGTTCGACACCAGCGACAAGACGATGGAAGACTGCTTCGTCGGGCTGCAAGAGCAACTGCGCGGCACGATCAGCATCGCCGGGTGAACCGCTTTTTTTCGCTTGACGGGCGAATGAACATGCAGTAAATTGCATTTCACGCGAACAAGCTGCACGATACTGCGTTCAGCGACCCGGAGAGCCCCATGACACCGTCCAATGCCGCCACCGCTCTTATCAATTACGAAACCCGCCCCGAGCGGTACCAGCACTGGCAACTGAAGTTCGAGGGGCCGGTGGCGACCCTGGTGATGGCGATCAACGAGGACGGCGGCATCCGCGAGGGCTACAAGCTCAAGCTCAACAGCTACGACCTGGGCGTGGACATCGAGCTGAACGACGCGGTGCAGCGCATTCGTTTCGAGCACCCCGAGGTGCGCAGCGTGATCGTGACCAGCGGGCGCGACCGGGTGTTTTGCTCGGGTGCCAACATCTTCATGCTGGGCAAAAGCAGCCACGCCTGGAAGGTGAATTTCTGCAAGTTCACCAACGAAACGCGCAACGGCCTCGAAGACTCCAGCCGCCACAGCGGCTTGAAGTTTCTGGCCGCCGTGAACGGTGCCTGCGCCGGCGGCGGCTACGAACTGGCGGCGGCCTGCGACGAGATCATCCTGGTCGACGACCGCTCCTCCGCTGTCAGCCTGCCCGAAGTGCCCTTGCTCGGCGTGTTGCCCGGCACCGGCGGCCTGACGCGGCTGACCGACAAGCGCAAGGTGCGCCACGACCACGCCGACATCTTCTGCACCACCAGCGAAGGCATTCGCGGCAAGAAGGCGGTCGACTGGCGGCTGGTGGACGAGACCGTGAAGACGCAGGCGTTTTCGCAGCGCGTGCAAGAGCGTGCCCTCGAGCTGGCTGCCTTGAGCGACCGGCCTGCCGATGCGAAAGGCGTGGCACTGACTGCGCTGAGCAAGACGCTGACGGCCGACGCGGTGAACTACGACCACGTGAACATTGCGCTCAACCGCGCCGCGCGCCACGCCACGGTGACCGTCAAAGCGCCGAGCGGTGTGCAGCCGAACGACGTGGCCGGCATCGAAGCGGCGGGCTCCGATTGGTACCCGTTGCAACTGGCGCGCCAACTCGAAGACGCTGTCCTGCACCTGCGCAGCAACGAGACCGAGATCGGCACCTGGCTGCTGAAGACGCAAGGCAGCGTGGACGCGGTGCTGGCGATGGACGCCACGCTGGCCGCCCACCAGGGCCACTGGTTCGTGCGCGAAACATTGGGCCTGCTGCGCCGCACGCTGGCGCGGCTGGACGTGTCGTCGCGCTCGATGTTCGCGCTGATCGACCGCGGCTCGTGCTTCGCCGGCACGCTGCTCGAAATCGCGCTGGCTGCCGACCGGAGCTACATGCTGGCCTTGCCAGACGAGGCCGATGCAGCGCCTCGAATCGCGGTGTCTGCGATGAACTTCGGCGCTTTCCCGATGGTCAGCCACGAGACGCGCTTGCAGCGCCGCTTCTACGGCGATGCAGCCGAGATCGGCGCGGTGCAGGCCACGCAAGGCCGGGCGCTCGACGCCGACCAGGCGCTGGCCCTCGGCCTGGTGACGGCCGCGCCCGACGACATCGACTGGTCCGACGAGATTCGCATCGCGGTCGAGGAGCGCGCCAGCATGTCGCCCGACGCCCTGACCGGCATGGAAGCGAACCTGCGCTTCGCCGGTGCCGAGACGATGGAGACACGCATCTTCGGCCGCCTGACCGCCTGGCAAAACTGGATCTTCATCCGCCCGAACGCCGTCGGCGAAGGCGGTGCTCTGAAGGTGTACGGCACCGGCAGCAAGGCGCAGTTCGACTGGAACCGAATATGATTTTTTCCTCCCCCTGACCACCAAGGAAGTACCGTGAGCAGCATCAACTACACCGACAAAATTCCCAACAACGTCAACCTGTCCGAAGACCGCACCTTGCAGCGCGCGCTCGAACACTGGCAGCCGAACTACCTGGAGTGGTGGAACGACATGGGGCCGAACGGCTCGGGCCAGCACGACGTGTACCTGCGCACTGCCACCAGCACCACGCCCGACGGCTGGGCCAACTTCGGCCACGTGAAGATGCCCGAGTACCGCTGGGGCATCTTTTTGGCGCAGGCCGAAGAGCAGCGCAAGGTCGGCTTCGGCGACGAGAAAGGCCGCGAGGTGTGGCAGGACGTGCCCGGCGAACACCGCGCCAACCTGCGCCGCATCATCGTCACGCAAGGCGACACCGAACCCGCGTCGGTCGAGCAGCAGCGCCACCTGGGCACTACCGCGCCGAGCCAGTACGACCTGCGCAACCTGTTCCAGATCAATGTCGAAGAAGGCCGCCACCTGTGGGCGATGGTCTATTTGCTGCACAAGCATTTCGGGCGCGATGGCCGGGAAGAAGCCGAGGCCCTGCTCGACCGCCGCTCCGGCGATGCCGACAACCCGCGAATCCTGGGTGCCTTCAACGAAGAAACGCCCGACTGGCTGGCGTTCTACATGTTCACCTACTTCACCGATCGCGACGGCAAGTTCCAGTTGTGCGCGCTGGCCGAAAGCGCCTTCGATCCGCTCAGCCGCACGACACGTTTCATGCTGACCGAAGAAGCGCACCACATGTTTGTGGGCGAGAGCGGCGTCTCGCGCGTGATCGCGCGCACCTGCGAGGTGATGAAGCAAACCGGCATCGAAGACCCGGCCGAATTGCGCAAGCACGGCGTGATCGACCTGCCCACCTTGCAGCGCTATTTGAACTTCCACTACAGCGTGACCATCGACCTGTTCGGGGCCGACCAGTCGAGCAACGCCGCCATCTTCTACAGCTCGGGTCTGAAGGGCCGCTTCGAGGAAAGCAAGCGCGACGACGACCACGTGCTCAAGGGCGGCAGCTACAAGATACTGGAAGCCCGCGACGGTGCCCTGGTCGAGAAAGAAGTGCCGATGCTCAACGCCCTGAACGAAGTGCTGCGCGACGACTACATCCGCGACTCGGGCGCGGGCGTGGGCCGCTGGCAGCGGGTGATCGACAAGGCCGGCGTCAACTTCAAGCTCAGCGTGCCGCACAAGGCCTTCAACCGCCACATCGGCAGCTTTGCCGGGCTGCGTGTGAGCCCGGGCGGTCAGGTGTTGAGCGAGGCCGAATGGGCGCTGAACGTGAACCAGTGGCTGGCCACCGAGGAAGACCGCGCTTATGTGGCGTCGCTGATGGGGCGCGTGGTGGAAACCGGAAAATACGCCAACTGGATCGCGCCGCCGCCGATCGGCATCAACAAGCAGCCGGTGAATTTCGAGTACATCCGCTTCAACTGAGATTCGCACGGCGGGACGCTCTTTTTTGACCGCGAAGGGCGCAAAGTACGCTAAGAAGACATTGCGACTTTCTTCTTGGTGACCTTTGCGTCCTTTGCGATCAAGAGAAAACGTGGAGTCGCCTCGATTGTCGAGACGCGTGAACATGCACAGCGAACCGAACATCTTCATCAAGCAGCACCTGATCGACCCCGAGGTCTGCATTCGCTGCAACACCTGCGAAGAAACCTGCCCGGTCGACGCGATCACGCACGACAGCCGCAACTACGTGGTCGATGCCGATATCTGCAACGGCTGCAACGCCTGCATTTCGCCGTGCCCCACCGGCAGCATCGACCACTGGCACGCGGTGCCGAAAACGGCTGCGTATTCGCTCGACGAACAGCTCGGCTGGGATGAATTGCCAGCGCAGCAAGAAGCGCCAACCTCAGCCCATGTCGACGTGGTCGACGCCGTTGAAGCCGCCGGCGCCGTTCAAGTCAACGCCGCGGCATCGCCTTCGTCCACCACCGCGCCCTGGTCGGCGGCGCATCCGTACCTCAACCTGTACAGCCTGAAGCAGCCGATCAGCGCAACCGTCGCCGGCAACTTCCGCCTGACTGCGCCCGAGGCCGAGAGCGCGGTGCACCACATCGTGCTCGACTGCGGCAGCCGGTTCATGCCGCTGCTCGAAGGCCAGTCGGTGGGCATCATCCCGCCGGGGCTGGATGGCAACGGCAAGCCGCACTACCTGCGCATGTATTCGGTGGCCAGCCCGCGCACCGGCGAGCGCGAGGGCTACAACAACCTGGCTCTCACCGTGAAACGCGTGACCACCGACCACGCGGGCCAGCCCACCCAAGGCGTGGCATCCAACTACCTGTGCGACCTGCAAAAGGGCGACACGGTGCAACTCACCGGCCCGTTCGGCGACCGTTTCCTGATGCCCAACCACGCAGGGTCGAACATCCTGATGATCTGCACCGGCACCGGCTCGGCACCGATGCGCGCGATGACCGAGCACCGCCGCCGGCTGAACGAAAGCGGCAAGCCGGTGGGCGGCAAGCTGATGCTGTTCTTCGGTGCGCGCAAGCCCGAGGAGCTGCCGTATTTCGGCCCGCTGACCAAGCTGCCGGCCGATCTGATGGACACCACGCTGGCGTTTTCGCGCGTGGCCGGGCAGCCGCGAACCTATGTGCAAGACCGCATCCGCGAGCGCGGTGCCAGCGTGGCCGAACTGCTGCGCGGCGATACCAGCATCTACATTTGCGGCCTGAAGGGCATGGAAACCGGCGTGCTGGACGCGCTGACCGAGGTCTGCATTCTGGCCGGCCTGCACTGGCCCAGCTTGCACCAACGCATGGTGGAAGACGGATGCTTTCACGTCGAAACCTATTGAACCTAAAAACCGCAGTTGACCGCTTGATTCCGCTGGACTCACCGCATGAATGCACACATTCCCGCCCACGAGATCCATCACCTCGTGGGTGATAGCGCTACACACCCGAGCGAGCCCCGCTGCGGCGCTCTGGCGGCGTTGCTCCTCCTTGCGGGCACGAGCCCACGGCATCGTCGCGCCTTGCCAGCGCACCGCATCGCAGCCCGCTCGGGCGCGTCCAACTGCGGTTTCTAGGTTGAGCCCGATGAACACCCTGCTGCAAGCCGGCCCCGCGGCGTCGCAAACCATCGGCGTGATCGGTGCCGGCACCATGGGCGCGGGCATCGCGCAGGTGGCCGCAGCAGCGGGCCACCCGGTCAAGCTGATGGATGTGCGGCCCTCGGCGGCGCAGGCAGCCATTGCGCAAATCGCCAAGGCGCTGGCCGCGTTGGTGGACAAAGGGCGGCTGTCCGCCGATGAGCGTGCGGCCACGCTGTCTCGGCTGACGGCGGTCGATGCGCTGGCGCAAATGACCGAGGCCGCGCTGGTGGTCGAAGTCATCGTTGAAAGCCTGGCTGCCAAGCAGGCTTTGCTGCACGATCTGGAAGCCGCCGTCTCGCCGCAGGCGGTGCTGGCATCCAACACCTCGTCGATTTCCATCACCGCGATCGCCAACGGCCTGCAACACCCTCAGCGCGTGGTCGGCATGCATTTTTTCAATCCGGTGCCGTTGATGAAGCTGGTGGAAGTGGTGTCCGGTGCCGAGACCGATGCGTCGGTCGCGCAGTCTGTTTTCGACCTGGCCAGGCGCTGGGGCAAGACGCCGGTGCACGCGAAAAGCACACCCGGCTTCATCGTCAACCGCATCGCGCGGCCCTATTACGCCGAAGCGCTGGCGCTGCTGCAAGAGCAGGCCGCCACGCCCGCCGTCATCGACGCGCTGGCGCGCAGCGCGGGCTTTCGCATGGGGCCGTGCGAGCTGATGGACCTGATCGGCCACGACGTGAATTTCGCGGTCACGCAATCGGTGTTCGAGGCCAACTTCGGCGACAAGCGCTACCAGCCGTCATCGGTTCAGAAAGCACTCGTCGATGGTGGCCGGCTGGGCCGAAAAGTGGGCAAGGGCTTTTATGACGGCGTGCCCGTGGCCGCGAGCAACGAGTCGGCTGGGGAAGCTGCGACGCTGCCCGCGCACATCGTGCTGGTCGGCGACACCCCCATCGCGCGCTTGTTGTGGGCCCGGCTCGAAGCGCGCGGCATCCCCTTCGACTGCGACTCGCACGAAGAGTGGGCCGGTTTCCGCGTCGACGATGTCGACATCCGCGTCACCGACGGCCGCAGCGCCATGCAGGTGGCGGTGCAGAGCGAAGAACGCGAGCTGGCGCTGATCGACTTGCCGCTGCTGGCGGTCACCCTCAGCGGCAAGCTGCAGCCGCTCGGCGTGGCGTTCGCATCGACCACATCGGACCGTTCGCGCCAGGTGGCAGTCGACACACTGCGCCTTTGCGGCTGGCAGGCCGTCGAGTTGCGCGATGCGCCCGGCCTGTGGGCCGCAAGAACCGTGTGCATGCTGATCAACGAAGGCGCAGACGCGGTGCACCAGGGCGTGTGCGATCAGGCCGCCGCAGATGCCGCGATGAAGCTCGGCACCAACTGGCCGGCAGGGCCGTTCGAGTGGCTCAGCGCGATCGGCGTTGAACAGGTGGTCAGCGTTCTGCACCACCTTTACGAGGCTACCCGCAGCGAGCGCTACCGCGTCAGCCCGTGGCTGCAGCACGCACTTTGGTCCGAGCGAATGGCGCGCGCAGCAGGTTGACACCGGGCCCGCGGCGCAGCGCGCCAATGAAGGTGGTGCCCGAATAAGATCGGGCTCACCCTCTTCACGTTCGCGAGACCGCCCCATGACCGACCTGTCCCTGGCCCACCACATCAGCGCCGTGCTGCCCGAAGGCCGCCACGACGCCGACCCCGCCGAGACGGCGGAATGGTGCGAGGCACTCGACGCACTGACCGCAAGCCACGGTGCCGAGCGTGCCCGCTTTCTGCTCGATGCCCTGCTGGCGCATGCGCGCCGCCGCGGCATCAATTGGCTGCCGGCCCTGATCACGCCGTATGTCAACAGCATCGCGCTGGCCGCGCAGTCGCCGTTTCCCGGCGATCTGGCGATGGAGCAACGCCTGGCCGCGCTGATGCGCTGGAACGCGCTGGCGATGGTGATGCGGGCCAATCGCGTCGAGACCGGCGGCTCGGCCGAACTGGGCGGGCACATCGCCAGCTACGCCTCGGCGGCCGATTTGTTCGAGGTCGGCTTCAACCATTTTTTTCGCGCCCGCAGCGACAGCTTCGGCGGCGACCTGGTGTACTTCCAGCCGCACTCGGCACCGGGGGTGTATGCGCGTGCCTTTCTCGAAGGACGCCTGTCGGCCGACGACCTGGCCCACTACCGGCAAGAACTCAGCGCACCGGGTGCGGGGGCGCGCGGCCTCACGTCGTACCCGCACCCGCAGTTGATGCCCGACTTCTGGCAGTTTCCGACCGGCTCGATGGGCATCGGCCCGATCAACGCGATCTACCAGGCGCACTTCATGCGCTACCTGCAGCACCGCGGCTTGCTCGCTGCCGCCGAGGCCCAACAGCCGCAGCGGCGCATCTGGGGCTTCTTCGGCGACGGCGAAATGGACGAGCCCGAATCGATTGCCGCGCTGTCGCTGGCGGCGCGCGAGCAGCTCGACAACTGCACTTTCGTCATCAACTGCAACCTGCAGCGGCTGGACGGCCCGGTGCGCGGCAACGGGCGCATCGTCGACGAACTGGAGTCGGTGTTTGCCGGGGCCGGCTGGCACGTCATCAAATGCCTGTGGAGTTCGGACTGGGACACGCTGTTTGCGCGCGACCACGACCACGCGCTGATGCGCGCCTTCGCGCACACGGTGGACGGTCAGTTTCAAACCCTGTCGGCGAAGGACGGTGCCTTCAACCGCGAGGCCTTCTTCGGCCAGAACCCACAGCTCAAGGCGCTGGTGGCCGACCTGCGCGATGAAGACATCGACCGCTTGCGCCGCGGCGGCCACGACGCGGTGAAGATCCACGCCGCCTTCGCTGCGGCGGCGCGCCACACCGGCCAACCCACCGTGGTGCTGGCCAAGACCATGAAGGGCTACGCGATGGGCGGCGCGGCGCAGGGCCGCATGACCACGCACCAGGCCAAGAAGCTCGACATCGCCGACCTGCGCACGTTTCGTGATCGGTTCGCCTTGCCGATGAGCGACGCGCAGCTCGCAGACCTCACGTTCTACAAGCCCGAGCCCGACAGCGCCGAGTTGAAATACCTGCACAGCCGCCGGCTGGCGCTGGGCGGCTACCTGCCCGCGCGGCGCAGCGACTGCGCGGTGTTGCCGGTGCCACCGCTGCAAGCCACGGCGGCTTTCGCGTTGAACGCCGACGGCAAGGAGATGAGCACCACCATGGCCTTCGTGCGCATGCTCGGCGCGCTGCTGAAAGACCCGGCGCTGGGCCCGCGCGTGGTGCCCATCGTGGCCGACGAGGCGCGCACCTTCGGCATGGCCAGCCTGTTTCGCCAGATCGGCATCTACGCGCCGCTGGGCCAGTTGTACCAACCCGAAGACGCCGACTCGATGCTGTATTACCGCGAAGACAAGAGCGGGCAGATTCTGGAAGAAGGCATCACCGAAGCCGGTGCGGTGTCGTCGTGGACGGCGGCGGCCACCTCGTATTCAACCCACGGTCTGGCGATGCTGCCGTTCTATATTTACTACAGCATGTTCGGCTTCCAGCGGGTGGGCGACCTGATCTGGGCCGCCGCCGACCAGCGCGCGCGCGGCTTCCTGATCGGCGCCACGGCGGGGCGCACCACGCTCGGCGGCGAGGGCCTGCAGCACCAGGACGGCAGCAGCCACCTGGTGGCCTCCACGGTGCCCAACTGCAAGGCCTACGACCCGGGCTTTGCCGGCGAACTGGCAGTGATCGTCGACTTCGGCATGCGCGAAATGCTGGAGCAGCAGCGCGACGTTTTCTACTACGTCACCGCGATGAACGAGAACGTGGCCCAGCCGTCGCTGCCGCCCGATGCGCATGCCGGCGTGATCCGCGGCATCTACCGCTTCAAGGCGTCGACGCTGACGGCGACCGAACGCGTTCAGTTGCTCGGTGCCGGCGCGATTCTGGGCGAAGCGATCAAGGCGGCGGCGATTCTGGAGGCCCAGCACGGCGTCGCCGCCGACGTGTGGAGCGTCACCAGCTTCAGCGAACTGGCGCGCGACGGCGTGGCCTGCGAGACGCGCTGGCGGCATGGCGAAGTCGATGCGATCGAAGAAACCTATGTGACACAGCAACTCGCGCCGACGCAAGGCCCCATCGTCGCCGCCACCGACTACGTGCGCGCGGTGGCCGAGCAGATTCGCGCCTTCGTGCCGGCGGGCCGGCGCTACCTGACGCTGGGCACCGACGGCTTCGGGCGCAGCGACACGCGGGCCGCGCTGCGCGAACACTTCGAGGTCAACGCCCACAGCATCGTGCAGGCGGCGCTGCGCTGCCTGGGGGCCGACCGCACCGCCGCAGCATGAGTTCATCCGGCTCGCTGACCCTGGCCGACATCGAAGCGGCGGCACGCCGCCTGCAAGGCCACTTGCAAGACACGCCGTGCCTGCCCTCGCGAACGCTGTCGTCGATCGTCGGCTGCGAGGTGTTCTTGAAGTTCGAGAACCTGCAGTTCACCGCGTCATTCAAAGAGCGCGGCGCGCTCAACAAACTGGCGCAACTGAGCCCCGACGAATGTGCGCGCGGCGTGCTGGCGGTGTCGGCCGGCAACCACGCGCAAGGCGTGGCCTACCACGCACAGCGGCTGGGCATTCCGGCCACCATCGTGATGCCGCGCTTCGCGTCGACGGTGAAGGTCGAAGGCACGCGCCGCTTCGGGGCCGCCGTGGTGCTCGAGGGCGACACCTTCGACGATGCGCGCGCCCACGGCCTGCTGCTGGCCGCGCAGCGCGGGCTGACCGTGGTGCACCCCTACGACGACCTGGCGGTGGCGGCTGGGCAGGGCACCATCGGGCTCGAAATGCTGCGCCAGCAACCCGGCATCGACACCCTGGTGGTGGCCGTGGGCGGCGGCGGCCTGATCAGCGGCGTGGCCACGGCGGCGCGCGCGCTCAAGCCCGGCATCGAAGTCATCGGCGTGCAGACCGAACGCTTTCCGAATGTGTGGAACGCGGTGCACGGCGAACAGCGTGAATGCGCCCAGGCGACGATTGCCGACGGCATCGGCGTCACCCATCCCGGGGTGCTCACCTTGCCGCTGATCCGCGAGCGGGTGAACGACATGCTGCTGGTCGGTGAAGACGAGATCGAGCAGGCGATCCTGATGCTGCTGGAGATCGAAAAGACCGTCGTCGAAGGGGCAGGCGCCGTGGGCCTGGCCGCGCTGCTGAAACACAGCGCGCGGTTCGCTGGCCGCAAGGTCGGGTTGATCCTGTGCGGCGGCAACATCGAGCCGCTGGTGCTGGCCGAGATCATCGAGCGCGGCATGGTCAGGTCGGGCCGCCTGGCGCGGCTGCGCTTCGATGTGCGCGACGTGCCCGGCGCGCTGGCCGATGTGGCGGCACTGCTGGGCAAGCTGGGGGCCAACATCGACGAAGTGCAACACCAGCGCGCGTTCACCACGCTGTCGGTCGAGCGGGCGCAGATCGACGTGGTGGTGCACACACGGGGTGTCGCACACATCGACGAAATATTGGCTGCCATGCGCGCGCAGGGCTGTCGTGTCGAGCGCGTCGGCTGACTGCGCCCCAAGGCCGACGACATACGTCGTCCGCCCCCCAAGGGGAGGAGAAACACTTGGGGCGGCCCGGCGTTTGTTTCTCATGCGGATGAGAGCCGTTCGGTAAACTCAGAAATGACATCGCGCCGACGGCACGCCATCGTGCGGCCAGGCGATGCAGATTCGTCCACCCCAGGAGCTCACCATGCCACTCGTTTCGATGCGCCAACTGCTGGACCACGCCGCCGAGCACCGCTACGGCATTCCGGCCTTCAACGTCAACAACCTGGAACAGGTGCAGGCCGTGATGACGGCCGCCGACGAGGTCGGTGCGCCGGTGATCCTGCAGGCCAGCGCCGGTGCCCGCAAGTACGCCGGCGAGCCCTTCATCAAGCACCTGATCCAGGCGGCCGTCGAGAGCTGGCCGCACATTCCGCTGGTGATGCACCAGGACCACGGGCAGAGCCCCGAAGTTTGCCGGGGCGCGATCGAGCTGGGCTTCAGCTCGGTGATGATGGACGGTTCGCTGCAGGCCGACGGCAAGACCATCGCCAGCTTCGACTACAACGTCGAGGTCACCCGCAAGGTGGTCGACATGGCGCACAGGCTGGGCGTCACGGTGGAAGGCGAACTGGGCTGCCTGGGTTCGCTGGAAACCATGAAGGGCGACAAGGAAGACGGCCACGGCACCGAGTCGACCATGACCATGGAGCAACTGCTGACCGACCCCGAAGAAGCCGCCGACTTCGTCAAGCGCACCCAGCTCGACGCGCTGGCCATCGCCATCGGCACCAGCCACGGTGCCTACAAGTTCACCCGCAAACCCACCGGCGACATCCTGGCCATCGGACGCATCAAGGAAATCCATGCGCGCATCCCGAACACCCACCTGGTGATGCACGGCAGCTCCAGCGTGCCGCAAGACTTGCTGGCCACCATCCGCGAGTTCGGCGGTGCCATGAAGGAGACCTACGGTGTGCCGGTCAGCGAGATTCAGGAGGCCATCAAGTTCGGCGTGCGCAAGATCAACATCGACACCGACGTTCGGCTGGCGATGACGGCGGCGATCCGAAAGTATCTGGCGCAGAACCCCGACAAGTTCGATCCGCGCGATTACCTCAAGCCCGCCCGCGAGGCCGCCAAGGCCATCTGCAAGCAGCGCTACCTGGAGTTCAACTGCGAAGGCCAGGCCGCCAAGATCAAGAGCCAGACCTTGGTGCAGGTGGCGCAGCGCTACGCGGCGGGCGAGCTGGCGCAAACGGTGGTGTGAGCCGGCGCAAGGATAGCCAACTTTCAAGACCTGACCCTTGCAGGTGACCCTCGCGGGCCATCTCAGCCCGGTGGTTCAGCGTCCGATGGCAGGCCCGCCGTTGGAGGCCGCCAATTACCCAGAGCAGTCAGTGCAGCTCGCAGACGCGCACGGCAGGTGCGGCGTATTCGCGTCCGACAACGGCGCGTGCATACAGGTAGTTGTCGCGCGCACGATCGCTGAGCGCGTCGAGTTCGACGTGCCCGGCGGCGTCGCAGGGGAAAGCGAGCGCCCGGCCCTCGTTGAACAGCGAGGTGTAGCGGATCTCGTAAAGGGTGCCCCCAGGCCGACGGCATACGTCGTCCGCCCCCCGTGGGGGTGAGAAACACTCGGGGCGGCCCAGCGTTTGTTTCTCTTGAGTGGCAGGCGATGGGATGGTGGTGTTCATGGTGCGGGCCTCCCGGCGTGAAGTTCGATCTGTCTGGTGGTCTGAGCTGCCGTCCCGGGCGACCGCGCATGGCGAGCCTGCCGGGACAGCGCACGCCTACTGGTCCAGGCGCACCTGGTAGTCGATGACGTTGCCCCAGATCGGCTGGTAGTTGCAGTCGGTGGGACGCAGGTTCCACGACAGGATGGAACGTGCCCGGCGCGCCTGCTGGTTCATCGGCTGCACCAGTGGCAGGTTGTCGTTGGCATTCGCGACCACCGCGAACTGCCAGCTCGGGGCCAGCCTCGAGTCCGACAGATGCACGCTGTCGCTGCCCACCGCGTGGTAGACACCCTGGGCATCGGCGACGCAATGCAGCGTGAACTCGCGGCTGCCGGGCAGTGGCGAAGCGCCGAAGCCGAACGGCTGCTTGACCTTCACCGGGCAGGCGAAGCTGCGGCGCTGCGGGTCGTAGCCGCAGCAGGGCATCTCTTCATAGAAGACGCTGCCGACATACGACACCCGCGCGCCACACTGTTTGGCGGCGACGAAGAAGGCGTCCGACGTCGGCAGGTTGGCGGCGTCGATGGTGGCGCAGGATTTGTACTTGTCATACAGCGCCGCCTCGGTCTTGAGCTGTTCGGCCTGGCTGAGCAGCGCCACGCCCTGGATCGCCTTAGCGACCTCGGCCTTGACGCTCGCGGGGCAGGCGCTGAAGGCCTGTGCGTGTGCCGACAGCGGCGCGCCGAGTGCGCACAAGGCCGTCAGCGCCAAGCCGTGCAGGCCGTACGCCCGCGATGCGTTGATCGATGCAAACATGGTCAAGCTCCTTGAATGGTGTGTTTTCGTGTCATGCCCGAAGACCGGTGCCAGCACAAAACAACTATCGTGGCGCGGGCCACGTCCATCAAGGAACCAGAGTCCTTCATCGTAGGGAAGAAAGCCCGCCAAGCTAGGGGGGCGGGCGTCGGAAACTGCGCCGTCAAGGGCTTGATGACGACCAAGAAAAAATCAAGACCAGACCCTCGCTCTTCCCTCGCTCTCCCCCCCTCTTCCACAGCTCCGTTGACTTTGGTGCATGTCCATCCACAAGTCTGATGATCTGGGCATTGACAAATAAAGACCGCCTCGGCTCCGAGAAATTTACTGGTTGGTCTTCTGAGTCGGGTGGGCTGAGCCCATTTCATGGAGGAATCGAGGGTCAAGGAACAGAGGGTCACAAGGAACAGAGGGTCAAGTCTTGATTCTTTCCAATTTCTTGGCCGCACCAAGACCTGATTGCGGATCGCAGGCCTTGAGCAGTGCGGGGGTGGAAGCCAAGCGCAGGAAACTTTGCTGGGTGGCGCGGCAAAAAACGTCCGGGGCGGCGGCAGTGGCGACTTGCAATGCTTGCCGCGCTCTTGGGTGGAAGGGGTGGGTGGTGAAGACCGCCGCGATCCACACATTGGTGTCAAACAGCGAGTCTGGCACTTCGCAATTCCTGCTCAAGCTGGCTCAGTTGTTCCAGCTTGAGCAATTCCTCCACGCTGGCATTCGCAGCCGGCGCACCAGCGCGGCACCGAATCACCGGCAGCCCGCCAGCACCGATTTCCACCATCGAACCCGAAGCAGGTGCCTCGGTTTGTCTGACTGCCGCAATATCCAAACCCTGCCGAAGCATGTCGGCCACCAGATCCTTGAGCGTGCGCCCTTGAACCACAGCGCGCAGCTTGACGGCACGTATCAATTCGTCTGGCAAGTCGAGGGTGGTTTTCATACAAGCCAGTTTGCTGGCTTAACAGCTACATGTCACGTCGGGTATGCGAACAGAAGCACTTCCCAGGGTGGGTCTGTCCAAACGAACCGACCATTCCGAAGCACCTGGGTCGCGGCGCAACGCGCGCACCCCAATCTGGTTCAGCGCGGAGCCTGCGCCTCGACCTTGATCGACGCGAACCACGCCGCCAGGCTGGCGATGTCGTCGTCGCTCAAGGGCTTGGCCATCAGCGACATCACCTCGTGGCTGCGCTTGCCGCTGCGGTAGGCCTTGAGCTGTTCACTCAGATAGCGCTCGGGTTGACCGGCGAGGTTCGGTGTGTCGGGGGCGATTGCCAACCCCAGCGGGCCGTGGCAGACGGCACAGCTTCGCGCCTTGGTTTCGCCGACCGAGACATCGGCCTGCACAACGCCGGCGGCAGCGCCCAGCCACGCGATCAACAGCCAATGGATTTTGGTCATGGGACGTTCGGTCTTGAAAGAGATGCGGGCCGGTGAAGCACCGGCCCGCCACAACGCTGCAAATCTGCGCAGCAGCGATTGCTACTTGGCGTCCCCAACGTAGCTCACGCGGTACAGCGCCCCGGCGAAGTCATCGCTGATCAGCATCGAGCCGTCTTTCATCATCGCCACATCGACCGGGCGGCCGCGGTACAGGCCGGTGTCGTTGTCAAGCCAGCCGTCGGCAAAGACTTCGGTTTTGTCGGCCGTGCCATCGGCCTTCAGGCTGGTGAACAAGATGCGCGCGCCAATCGGCTTGGTGCGGTTCCACGAGCCGTGCTGGGCCGAGAACAAGCCGCCCTGGTACTTGGCCGGGAAGGTCTTGCCAGTGTAGAAGGCCAGGCCCAGGTCGGCGGCATGGGCGTCGGTCATCACTTCCGGATTGACGATGTTGGCCGGCAGCGGATCTTTGTCGTAGCCCTCGTCGGTGATGCGCGTCTTGCTGACGATGTACGGATAGCCGAAGAACTGGCCGGCCTTGGTGGCGCGGTTGATTTCGCCCAGCGGAATGTCGTCGCCCATGCCGTCGGTCTGGTTGTCGGTGAACCAAAGCGTCTTGTCCTTCGGATTGAACTCCAGCCCGACGGAATTGCGCACGCCGGTGGCGTAGACCTCGCGCTTGGAACCGTCGAACGG
>JAYVCL010000148.1:0-7658 GCA_043749975.1 Burkholderiales bacterium | reverse complement strand
TGCGAGCCCAGCACAAATTTGAGGCCCGGCTGCGGCTGCGCCAAATCGCGCCCGACCTGTGCCCCGAGTTCGAGCTGATTCCGTACACCATCACGCCCGAGGCCGCGCGCCGCCTGCGTTACCCGATGTTCGTGAAACCGGTGAAGGCCACTTTTTCAGTGCTGGCGCGACGCTGCGACACGCCCGATGAACTCATCCAGCACCTGCGCTTCAAGCCCTGGGAAAAGCACATCATCCAGCGGCTGATCGAGCCGCACAACCAGGCCCTCAAGCGCTACCCGCAGTTCACCGTGGGCTCCGACAACATGGTCGTCGAGCAACTGCTGACGGGCCGGCAAATCAACGTCGACGGCTTCGTTCACGCTGGCCGCGTGCACCTGTTCGGCGTCACCGACGAGGTGATGTACGACGGCACGATGGCCTTCAAGCGGTTCGCCTTCCCCGGCACCACCGACCCCCAATTGACAGAAAAGCTGCAAGACGCCTGCGAGCGCGTGCTGAACGGCTTCGACCTGATGCACGGTTTCTTCAACCTCGAGTTCTTTGTCTCCGACGAAGGCGATTTGAGCCTGATCGAGGTCAACCCCCGGCTGGCCGCGCAGTTGGCACAGTTCTACGAATGGGTTCTGGGCATCGACACCTACGAAATGGGCTTTGCGATGGCGCTGGGCCGGCCCTTGCCGTTCGCCCAGCAACCCCGATTCGGCGCTGCCGCCAGCTTTGTGTGGCGCAGTTTCGACGGCACCTCGTGTCCGCGCATTCCCACGCGCGCCGACCTGAACTGGCTGGCACATGAATACCCCGAGGCCAGGCTGGAGCTGTACCCGAAGAAGGGTGCCTCGCTGCAGCGCGACATCAAGTGGCTGGGCTCGCACCGCTGGGCGGTGCTGAACATGCCGGGCCGCGACGAGGCCGATTTGCGCGCCCGCTATGAGCGCATCTGCGCGCGCCTGGGCTGGCCGGCTGCGTACTGAGCGAAGGCGTGTTTTGCGGCGGGGGCGAAACCGCAGTGCGAGTTGCGGTGGGTCAGAGCGACTTCGACAGCTCGAACATCAACACCGACGGCAGCGCCGCTTCCAGCGCACCCCGGCCCACGCGCGCGAGGCTGCCTTCGCCGAAGCCGGACATCTCGAACTCGTTGCCTTCTTCCACGATCTCGATGAAGGCGAAGCCTGACACCTCAGCCGAGATTTCGTTGCGCAGCTGCGCCAGCCGTTCACCAGCCAGAATGCCCTCGACGATGATGGCGTGCGGCAGTCCGTCGCGACAAAAATCAGCGGCCTCTTCAACCGAAGACACCAAGTCGACGATCAGTCCCATGTGACGGATGGCGTCGCGAATCTGAACCCGCACGTCGCGCCGCGATGCCACCACCAGCACGTGGCTGCCGGCCAGCGGCTTGGAGTTGAGCACCGAGCTGCCGTTGAAGCCGTCGTCCATCTCGATGGCGCTGACGCCTTCCATCGAGTCGTTTGCGGTGCGCGGGAATTCGAAGCTCAGCGTGATCTCGCCGTGCTCGTCGATGCGGTTCAGCGGCAGGCCCATGGTGGCTGCCGTTTGCTCGATCAGCCGCCAGGTCAGCGAGTCCGGCAGCGTCGCAGAGGTGGCCGTGGACATGCCGTCGTCGAGCTGGTCTGCCGGACGGTAGGCAAAGCGACACCTCAGGCGGGCATGCGGCGGCCAGGTCTTGACGTCGACGGTGAATTCGACATGCGAGCGGGCGTTGACCAGAACCCAGTCGAGGGTGCTGTTGAGCAGGCTGAACAGCAGCGACGCATCGACGATGACGTCGGCGGGTTTCAACACCGGCTTCAAGAAGATGCCGCGGGCCTGCGTTTCGCGGGCGCGGTGGGCGAGCACGGTTTTCAGCGTGTCGGCCAGCGGCAGCCGTTCATGCGACTGGCGCAAGCGGCCTGAGGCAAATCGAACCAGTTGCTGCGCATTCATTCCCACCTGCCGGGCCGATGCGATCTCGTCGTTCAAGGCACGCAGGCCGGCGCGGTCGATGCGCCCGGTGGTGATGAGGGTGTGGATGCGCTCGAGTGCCGCGGTCAGCGGGCCGGCGATTTCAGCCCCGGTGGCCGACACCAGTTCACGCCACCGATCATCGCTGCGCGACTGTGCCTGGGCGTTTTTTCCTGAGGCTCGTGCTGAATGCTTCACGTCGGACAGGTCCATGACATTTCCTTCTCAGATCGAGGCGGTCTGCCGCTGGCGCGACCCTTTGGCCTCGTGCGATTTTCAATGGTGAACGAAAGATCGGATGCAACAGCGGATGCAGCGACGACACCGGTGTCGGGCATGCACAGTCTTGACCCTGCGGCGGTTCAAAGCCAGCCACCTCAACCCTTTTCCCCCGAATCAGGGGGTGCAAAGTTCACACGCTGTTGCTGTTGGCGCGCAGGCTGTGAAGCAGTGCGCGCTCTGTGCCGTCGGGGCGCGCCGGCGTCAAACCACGCCAGTCTTGCGCAGCTCGGCGATCCGCGCCGCGCTCCAGCCGGCCGCTGACAGCACCTCGTCGGTGTGCTGGCCCAGCGTCGGCGGCGCCCGCAGGTATTGCACCGGCGTGGCCGACAAGTTGATCGGGCTGGCCACGAGGCGAATGGAGTCGACCAGAGGGTGCGGCATCTCGACCACCATCTGGCGTTCGAGCACTTGCGGATCGCCAAACACCTCTTCGAGATTGTTGATGGCACCGCACGGCACCTTGGCCGCTTCCAGCGCGGCCAGCCAGTCGGTTTTGCAACGTTGCTTCAGCAGCGCGGCCAGCAGCGGCACCAGCGTGTCGCGGTGACGCACGCGGTCGGCGTTGCGCGCATACAGCGGGTCGAGTGCGAGCGCCGGCTGGCCCGCCACGGCACAGAACTTGGCGAACTGGCTGTCGTTGCCTACAGCCAGGATGAGGTGCCCGTCCGCAACTTCGAACACCTGGTACGGCACGATGTTCTGGTGCGCGTTGCCCATGCGCGCCGGGGGCACACCGGTTGCGAGGTAGTTGGCCCCCAGGTTGGCGAGCATGGCCACCTGGGTGTCGAGCAAGGCCATGTCGATCACCTGGCCCTGTCCGGTGGCGTCGCGGTGCCTCAGCGCGGCCAGGATGGCCACTGCGGCGTACATGCCGGTGAACAAATCCGCCACTGCCACGCCGACCTTTTGCGGCCCGCCGCCCGGCAGGTCGTCGCGCTCCCCCGTCACGCTCATCAGGCCGCCGATGCCCTGAACGGCGTAGTCGTAGCCGGCGCGCTCGCGGTACGGGCCGGTCTGCCCGAAGCCGGTGACCGAGCAGTACACCAGCCGAGGGTTGACCGCGCACAACGATGCGGCGTCCAGGCTGTAGCGCGCCATGTCGCCGACCTTGAAGTTCTCGATGAACACGTCGCTGTCCAGGGCCAACTGGCGGATCACGTCTTGCCCCTCGGGCCGTGCGATGTCGACCGTCACCGAGCGTTTGTTGCGGTTGGTGCCCAGGTAGTACGCGGCCTCGGCGCTGTCCTCGCCGTGGCGGTCCTTCAAAAACGGCGGACCCCAGCCGCGCGTGTCATCGCCGCTGTGCGGGCGTTCGATCTTGACGACGTCGGCACCCAGATCGGCCAGCGTCTGGGTGCACCATGGGCCGGCCAGCACGCGCGACAAGTCAAGCACCCGAATGCCGGCAAGGCTTTGTGCAGGCACAGCGCTGATCAGTGGTGGCATGCCCGAATTGTCGTGCGTTCGGGATAATTGACCGATGCGACGGTCATCGAAGTGGTGCGGATGGAGTCTGATGTTGAGCTTGGCAGGGTGCACGCCGGTGCTGAACTGGCGTGAGACGCAGCCGCCTGAAAGCGGCGCGGTCGTGATGTTCCCCTGCAAGCCGGATCGGTTTGCACGCAGCGTGACGCTGGGTCCCGAGAAGGTGCAGATGTTTCTGAGTTCGTGTTCCGCTGACGGCGTGACCTACGCGCTGGCACACGCTGAACTCGACAACCCCGCCAACATCACCGCGTCGCTCGACGCGCTGCGCTCGGCGGCGGCGCTCAACGTCGGCGGGCAAGCGACCGTGCTGTCGCCGATGCGCGTGGCCGGTATGACAGCGCACCCGCTGGCTGAGCGGCTCGCCGTTCAGGGCCGACGCGCCGACGGCGGCGTGCTGCACGAAGAAATGGGTGTGTTTACCCGCGGCCGGCGTGTCTACCAAGCCACGGTGATTGGCAACATGCTGGACGCGCAAGCCAGCGACACCTTCTTCGCCGGGCTGAGGCTGCCGTGATGCGGCAGGCCTCGGCCGTTGCCCAAGCGGCTGCGCGTTTGCCGCTGGCCTGTGACCGGGGCACCGTGCCACGGCCCCCGCTTTGGCTGGCCGTAGACGCCCTCAAAACCATTGGCTGGGGCAACAAGTCATCGTTTATGGCGGACCTTGCGTTGTTGGCAACAGGCTGCCTGTTTTCATATGTGTGGTTTTTGCGCCGCGATGACACTGCGCAGGCAGCAGAGATGGGCCGCCACGAATCAACTGTCGATAATCAACGACCATGCCGGGAATTCTGATCATTGCCCATGAACCGCTCGCGTCGTCGCTGAAAACAGTGGCGCAGCACGCCTTTCCTGACTGCGCCAGCGTGCTCGAGGCATTCGACGTGCCGGCTGGCATGCCGGTCGAGGAGATCGAACTGCGTGCGCGCAAACTGCTGGCGCGGGTTCGCAACCCCGAGGCGCTCATCTTCACCGACGTGTTCGGTGCCACGCCTTGTAACGTGGCCCAGCGCCTGGCCAGCACGGCGGACGCAGCGCAAGTGAAGGTGATCGCCGGCGTCAACGTGCCCATGCTGTGGCGCTGTCTTTGCTACGCCAACGAGCCGCTCGACGCGCTCGTGGCACGCGCGATGGCCGGTGCCACGCAGGGCGTGATGCAGGTGGCGGCGTCGCGTCCACAGAATCAAACCGTCAAACCCGCGGCCGATGATCAAAGCCAACGTCAGCATCAGCAATAGGCTCGGCCTGCACGCGCGCGCTTCAGCCAAGCTCACCAAGCTGGCCAGCAGCTTTCAGAGCGAGGTCTTCATGAGCCGCAATGGCCGCCGCGTGAACGCAAAAAGCATCATGGGCGTGATGATGCTGGCCGCCGGCATGGGCAGCGAAGTTGAACTGGAAGTCGAGGGCGACGACGAGCAAGCGGCGATGGCTGCATTGCTGGCCCTGATCAACGACAAGTTCGGCGAAGGGCAGTGACACGCGCTGGCGGGCATACAGGCACCGAGGACCCGCTTGCAATGGCGGGCGCGTATGTCGCCCATGAGTCCGCACAGCGTCGCAATCAGCGATGACGGCGTCGTGCAGCGCCGATTCCCGGGCCTTCAGCGGTGGCAAACCCGACGCGGCCGCGCAGCCCGCGCTGATAGCATGCCCGCATGAGCATCCAACTCTTCGGCTTGCCCGTGTCTCGCGGCGTGGCCATCGGCCGCGCGGTGCTGGTTGCTTCGAGTCGCGTTGATGTCGCACACTATTTCATCGACGATACGCATGTCGAGCATGAGATCAATCGGCTTCGGATTGCGCGCGATGCCGTGGCTGCCGAACTGACCACCCTCCAACGCTACTTGCCCTCTGAAGCACCGGCCGAGTTGTCGGCCCTGCTGGATGTGCACCTCATGCTGTTGCACGACGACTCGCTCACGGAAGCCACGAAACATTGGATCCGTGACCGTCACTACAACGCTGAGTGGGCCCTGTCGGCGCAACTTGAAGTTCTGGCCCGACAGTTCGACGAAATGCAAGACGAGTACCTGCGCGAGCGAAAGGCCGATCTGGAACAGGTGGTCGAACGCCTGCTTCGGGTCATGGCCCGCGGCGTTGCCTCGGCACCCGTCCTGCCGTCGGTTCCGGGACCGGCACCGAGTCATCGAGACTTCGCGGGCGAAGATCCTCTGGTTCTGGTGGCCAACGACATCGCACCGGCTGACATGCTGCAATTCAAGCGCAGTGTGTTCACCGGTTTCATCACCGACGTGGGTGGCAAGACGTCTCATACGGCCATCGTCGCGCGCAGTCTTGACATCCCTGCCGTGGTCGGAGCACGCGAGGCCAGCCGCATCATCCGGCAGGACGACTGGGTGGTGATCGATGGCGACGCGGGCATCGTGATCGTTAGCCCCTCGCCGATCCTGCTTGAGGAATATCGGTTCAGGCAGCGACAGAGTGAGCTGGAGCGGGCCCGCCTGTCCAGGTTGCGGCACACACCGGCGATCACGCTCGATGGCGAACGCGTCGAATTGCTCGCGAACATCGAGTTGCCGGGCGATGCGCCCGCCGCGCTCGACGCCGGGGCGGTCGGAGTCGGCTTGTTCCGTAGTGAGTTTCTGTTCATGAACCGTGACGGAGAACTGCCCGGAGAAGATGAACAATTCGAGGCCTACAAGGCGGCTGTCGTGGCCATGAAAGGACTGCCGGTCACGATCCGCACGGTCGACATCGGTGCCGACAAGCCGCTTGAACGCATGTCGGTCAACGAACTGCGCCATGAACATGCGCTCAACCCGGCGCTTGGGCTGCGCGCCATACGCTGGAGTCTGTCGGAGCCGGGCATGTTCAGACAGCAACTGCGGGCCATCCTCCGCGCCAGTGCATTCGGCAAAGTCAAGCTCCTTATACCCATGGTGGCCCACCTCAGCGAGGCGCGCCAGACGCTCGAATCCCTCGCGCGTGCGAAGCAGCAATTGCGCGAAGCGGGCCGCGCGTTCACCGACGTTCAGGTTGGTGCCATGGTCGAGGTGCCGGCGGCGGCGCTGATGCTGCCCAGCTTGTTGCGTCTGTTCGATTTCGTCTCCATCGGCACCAATGACCTCATTCAATACACGCTCGCCATTGACCGGGCCGATGAAGCAGTTGCACACCTCTACGATCCCTGGCACCCGGCCGTGCTGCAGCTCATCGCACAGACCATTGCGCAGGCGCGCATCGCTGGCAAAGACGTGTCGGTCTGCGGAGAAATGGCAGGTGATCCAAGCTTTACAGAAGTCTTGTTGGCTATGGGCTTGCGCAGCTTTTCCATGCACCCATCACAGGTGTTGTTGGTCAAGCAGCGGGTATTGCGCACCGACGCGACGCGATGGGCAGCCAATCTTGAACACGTGCTGCAAGCCGAAGATCCGCAGGCCGCCTACGGAATCGTGCATCGCGCGATGACCAACGCGCCGTCCTCAGCAACCGAGGCAATATCTGTCTGACGGCGCTCTGGATTGCGTGCCGAAGCATGTCCGAAAAAGCGTGCTACATTCGCTCTCTTCGCTAAAAAGCAGCCGGTAGCGCAGAAATGCAACTCCGGCCTGCAAGCAGCGAGAGGCGCTAAAAAGCCTAGTGATTGACAGGGTTTACATGAACATGTCAAAATCGCTCTCCCGGTTGAAACAAGAAATTGATTCAAACGGCGCGACGAAAAAAGTCGCAGCTCTTTAAAAACTAACAGCCGATAAGTGTGGGCGTTTGAAGGCGAGTGCCAAGACGAACCGGGGAAGCCTGGAGAGTCGAGGTCTCATGGACCTTAAACGCTCACTGAAAATGGAAATTCATGCAAGTGAAGTTTCTATCAATTCTTTGAGTAATTTATCAAGATCGAACTGAAGAGTTTGATCCTGGCTCAGATTGAACGCTGGCGGCATGCCTTACACATGCAAGTCGAACGG
>JAYVCL010000147.1:0-10338 GCA_043749975.1 Burkholderiales bacterium | reverse complement strand
CGGCACGGCGCAAGAGCACGGCGGCATCATCAAGCATGGCGCGAAGTTGCTGTACGCGTATGCCGAATGCACGGTGCCCAAAATCACCGTCATCACGCGCAAGGCGTATGGCGGTGCCTACGACGTGATGAGCTCGAAGCACCTGCGCGGCGACGTGAACTTCGCGTGGCCGCACGCCGAGATCGCGGTGATGGGGGCGAAGGGCGCGGTGGAGATCATCTTTCGCGACGAGAAGGGCGATGCAGCGAAGATCGCCGCGCGCGAGCTCGAGTACAAGGCCAAGTTCGCCAACCCTTTCATCGCCGGTGCGCGCGGTTTCATCGACGACGTGATCCAGCCGCACGAAACCCGCAAGCGCATCTGCCGTTCGCTGGTGATGTTGCGCGACAAGAAGGTCGAGAACCCGTGGCGCAAGCACGGGAACATTCCTCTGTGAAGGTTCTGCTTGGCGGCACGTTTGTTTTTGAGCACAAAGAACGCGAAGGGCGCAAAGGACGCCAAGGACGCCAAGGAAAGCCAGTTTGTTCTTATGGCTCTGCTTCGCGTTCTTCGCGTCCCTTTGCGTTCTTCGCGATCAAATAAATAGCCCTCAGAGGCCCTCCCCATGTTCACAAAAATCCTGATCGCCAACCGTGGCGAGATTGCCTGCCGCGTCATCAAGACCGCGAAAAAAATGGGCATCGCGACGGTCGCTGTTTACTCCGAGGCCGACCGCGACGCGCTGCATGTGGTACTGGCCGATGAGGCGGTGTTTATCGGCCCGGCACCGTCGCGCGAGTCGTACCTGGTGATCGACAAGATCATCGACGCCTGCAAGCGCACCGGCGCACAAGCGGTGCACCCTGGCTATGGCTTCCTGAGCGAGAACGCCGCGTTCGCGAAGCGGGTCGAGGAAGAAGGCATCGTCTTCATCGGCCCGAAGCACGCGTCGATCTCGGCCATGGGCGACAAGATCGAAAGCAAGAAGCTGGCGGCTGCCGCCAAGGTCAACACCATTCCTGGCCACAACGCCGCGATCGACACCGCAGCGCACGCGGTTGAAATCGCCCAAGGCATCGGCTACCCGGTGATGATCAAGGCTTCGGCCGGCGGCGGCGGCAAGGGCCTGCGTGTGGCCTTCGACGACGCGCAAACCTTCGAAGGCTTCACCGCCTGCCAGAACGAAGCGCGCAACAGCTTTGGCGACGACCGCGTGTTCATCGAAAAATTTGTCGAAGAGCCGCGCCACATCGAGATCCAGGTGCTTGGCGATGCGCATGGCCACTGCGTCTACTTGAACGAGCGCGAATGCTCCATTCAGCGCCGGCACCAAAAGGTCATCGAAGAAGCGCCGAGCCCCTTCCTGGATGACGCCACGCGCAAGGCGATGGGCGAACAGGCGGTGGCGCTGGCCCGCGCCGTGAACTACCAGTCGGCCGGCACAGTCGAGTTCGTAGTCGGCAAAGACAAGAGTTTTTTCTTTCTTGAGATGAATACGCGGCTGCAAGTGGAGCACCCTGTGACCGAGGCCATCACCGGCCTCGACCTGGTCGAACTGATGATTCGCGTGGCCGCGGGCGAGTCGCTGCCGTTCACCCAGGCTCAGGTCAAACGCGAGGGATGGGCGATGGAATGCCGCATCAACGCCGAAGATCCGTTCCGCAATTTTTTGCCCAGCATCGGGCGGCTGGTGAAGTACGCGCCGCCGGCCGAAATCAATGGCGTGCGCGTCGACACCGGCGTCGTCGAGGGCGGCGAGATTCCGATGTTCTATGACTCGATGATCGCCAAGCTGATCGTGCATGGCAGCAACCGGACGGACGCCATCGCCAAGATGCGCCAGGCGCTGAACGGCTTCGCCATCCGCGGCATCAGTTCGAATATTCCTTTCCAGGCAGCGCTGCTGGCGCACCCGAAGTTCGTCTCCGGCGACTTCAATACCGGCTTCATCGCCGAGCACTTTTCGAAGGGGTTTTCAGCCGCCGCCGCGGTCCATGCCGAGCCCGATTTTCTGCGTGTGCTGGCGGCCGTGGCGAACCGCTTGCACCTGGCGCGGGCCACCGGCATTTCGGGCCAGTTGCCGGGCCATGAGTTCGAAGTGGGCGATGCTTTCGTGGTGACGACCCGTGAGGGCGACACGGCACCGGTGCATCTGCCAGTGACCGTGGCAATGCACGGCAAACGATTCGACGTGCATGCGGGCGGCAAGGCCTACGCCATCGAACTGCACGCCGATTTGCGCGACATCGTGATCGCAGGCGTCTGCAACGGCGAGCCCTTTGTAGCCCAGATCGAGCGACGCGGCCTGGCCTACCGTGTCAGCCACAACGGCAGCCAGATCGACGCGCAAGTCCTGACCCCACGTGCTGCCGAACTCAGCTTGCTGATGCCGTTCAAGGCACCGCCCGACCTGTCGAAGTTTTTGCTGTCGCCGATGCCGGGCCTGCTCGTCGAAGTGACGGTCGAGGTCGGGCAAGCGGTGCGGGCGGGTGAGAAACTGGCCGTGATCGAGGCGATGAAAATGGAAAACATCCTGCTTGCCACGCAAGACGGTGTGGTGCTTGAAGTGGCGGCGCGCAAGGGGGACAGCTTGTCGGTCGATCAGATCATCATCAGGTTTCAGTAGTTGGCCCCCCAGCCGCTTGCGCATAGAAGAGGGTTCCCATGAACACACGTCCTTTCAAAGTCCTCGGCGTCCAGCAGATCGCCATCGGTGGCACCAGCAAGGACCGCCTTCGCACGTTGTGGGTCGACAAGCTGGGGCTCGAAGTCACCGGCAACTTTGTCAGCGAACGCGAGAACGTGGATGAAGACATCTGCGCCATCGGCCACGGAGCGTTCAAGGTCGAGGTCGACCTGATGCAGCCGCTGGACCCCGACAAAAAGCCCGCTGTGCACACCACGCCGCTGAACCACGTCGGCCTGTGGATCGACGACTTGGCTGCCGCGGTGGAGTGGCTCAGTGCGAACGGCGTTCGCTTTGCACCGGGCGGCATTCGCAAGGGCGCGGCGGGCTACGACATCTGCTTCGTTCACCCGAAGAGCAACGACGAGTTTCCAGTCGGCGGCGAAGGCGTGCTGATCGAGTTGGTGCAGGCACCGCCCGACATCGTTCAGGCGCTGTCGGTGTGACCAGCGCTGCGGCTACACCGCCACAGATGCCTTGATGGCGGCGTGCGGCTCGTAACCCAGCACCTCGAAGTCTTCATACGCGTAGTCGAAGATCGAGGTTGGCCGGCGCTTGATGTTCAGCGTTGGGTACGGCCTGGGCTGGCGCGTGAGTTGCAGCTCGACCTGTTCGGCGTGGTTGCTGTAGATGTGGCAATCGCCACCGGTCCAGATGAAGTCGCCGACGCCCAGGCCGCACTGCTGCGCCACCATGTGCGTCAACAGCGCGTAGCTGGCGATGTTGAACGGAACGCCCAAAAAAATGTCGGCACTGCGTTGGTAGAGCTGGCAGCTCAGCCGTCCTTCGGCAACGTAGAACTGAAAGAACGCATGGCAGGGCTGCAGCGCCATCTTCGACAGCTCGGCCACGTTCCAGGCGCTTACGATGATGCGGCGCGAATCGGGGTTGGTCTTGAGCGTGCGCATCACCTCGGCGATCTGGTCGATGTGCCCGCCGTCGGGCGTGGGCCAACTGCGCCATTGCACGCCGTACACGGGGCCGAGGTCGCCGTCAGGTTTGGCCCATTCGTTCCAGATGCTGACGCCGCGTTCTTGCAGCCAGGTGGCGTTGCCATCGCCGCGCAAGAACCACAGCAGTTCGAGAATGACCGATTTGACGTGCACCTTCTTGGTGGTCACCAGCGGGAAACCTTGCTTCAGGTCGAAGCGCATCTGGTGGCCGAAAACGCTCTTCGTGCCGGTGCCGGTGCGGTCGGCCTTGAACACGCCGTGCGTGTGCACGTGGCGCATCAAGTCTTCGTATTGGCTGCGGATGGGGGCAGGGGCGGTCACGATGGGAGGCACTCGTCACGCGGGGGTTTAAAACGATCCGAACAGCGTGTCCAGCGCTTCCTGAACTTCGGCGCGCGATGCACTGAGGTTCAGCACCGGCTTTCGCAGTGCGTTGACCGGAACAGCGCCGAGTGCGGCCGTGTCCAGGATGACGGTGTTGGTTCCCACCAAAAAGGCCGGGTTCAAATTTCGGGCACGGATGCCAAAGGCAGCTTCACGACGCAGCGGAACCACCACGCGGGTGTTCAATGCGTCGATGAAATCGTTTTGCACATCAATGAAGTAGGGCGTGTGCTTTCGCTCGCCCGCCGTCGGATTGGCAAACACGTCGAAGCGGGCCACCGATCAGCCCGCTTTCATGAAGGTTCGGTATTTCGCGAGCGGAACGCCTTCGCGCTCGATGCGGGCGTTGTACGCCGCGATCGCTTCCTTGTTGTCCTCATTCCAGCGCGCCCAGTAGCGTCGTTTGACCTCTTCGGCCAGCAACTCGTCGACGGTTTGTGAAACGTTCATGCCCAGTTCGCGGGCCGCATCGAGAACCTTGGCAGTCAGGCTGAGGTTGGTGGGTCGTTTGACGGAATCTGTGCGCCGAAGCATGGCGGGCCTCCATGAGTTATGCGCATGAAGTATGCCCTAACCAGGCCCACATGACGCCACATGACGGATATGCAGCATCGTGGGGAAATCTGCCGCCGATCAGCGGCAGATCAACTCAAGCCGGTTCGCGCAGAAAAATTTCGACCCGGCGGTTGCGCGCGCGGCCTGCATCGGTGCCGTTGTCGGCCACGGGTTCGCGTTCGCCGCGGCCTGCCGTCTGGATGCGGCTTGCTGCCACGCCGCGTGCGGCCAGGTAGTCGCGAACGCTCTGTGCCCGCTCTTCTGACAGCGGATTGTTGACGGCTTCGGAGCCGGTGCTGTCGGTGTGGCCGATGATTTCGATGCGGGCATTCGGATCGTCGTGCAGGCTGGACGCAAACGGGTCGAGCACACCACGCAATTCGGGCTTGATGGCCGCGCTGTTGGTGCTGAACGAAACATCATTGGGCACGTTCAGCTTGAGCTTGTTATCGGCCGTGCGGCTGACTTCGACGCCGGTGCCGCGGGTGGCGCGCTCCATCGCGGTGCGGCGGTCTTCCATGCGCTTGGACCAAAGGTTGCCGCCGACCGCACCGAGCGCGCCGCCGATGACAGCGCCGGTGCCCGCGTTGCCGCCGGTGACCGAACTGAGCACCGCACCGGCAACGGCGCCGATGCCAGCGCCTTTGGCCGTGCCCAGTTCACGCTCGCTCATGTTGGCACAGCCGGAGATCAACACGGCAGCCGCTGAAATGCTACAAACACTGAACAAGGCAGAGCGGGGGATCTGAGAATTCGACATGCTGTTCTCCTGAGGTTCACGGCCGACCGGTACGGCGACGCAAATCGAGTTTGCCGCGAGCTGCCGTTCAAACGTATCGGACGCGGGCGGCGTTGACTGTCAGCGAATGCCTACGTAACGGCTTGGGCTTGTGCGTGTTACAGGCACGGCAACACTCACGGCTCGAACTGCAAGGCCGCCAGCCGCGCATACAAACCGCCCGACGCCGACAGCTCGGCGTGGGTGCCGGTTTCAACGATTTCACCGGCCTCCATCACCACGATGCGGTCGGCCCGCTGGACGGTCGACAGGCGGTGCGCAATGACCAGCGTGGTGCGGTCCTTCATGGCCGTCTCCAGCGCAGCCTGCACCATGCGTTCGCTCTCTGCGTCGAGCGCGCTGGTGGCTTCGTCGAGCAGCAGCAGCGGCGGGTTCTTCAGCATCGCGCGGGCAATGCTGATGCGCTGCCGCTGGCCGCCACTCAGGCGCACACCGCGTTCGCCCAGAAAGGTCTGGTAGCCCTCGGGCAGCGCGCTGATGAAGTCGTGCGCGAAGGCGGCACTGGCCGCGGCGATCACTTCCGCATCGCTGGCCTGGGGCCGGCCGTAGCGGATGTTTTCCATCGCGTTGGCGCTGAAGATCACGCTGTCCTGCGGCACGATGCCGATGCGCCCGCGCAAGTCATCCAGCGCCAGGTCTTTCACCGCCACACCGTCGATGCTGACCGTGCCGTCGGTCACGTCGTAGAAGCGCAGCAGCAGTTGAAACACCGTGCTCTTGCCCGCGCCGCTGGGCCCCACCAACGCCACCGTCTCACCGGGCTGGATGTCGAGCGTGAAGTGCGACAGCGCCGCCTGCGTGGGGCGTGACGGGTAGCGAAAGCTCACCGCGTGCAGCGCCAGAGACGAGCCGCGGTGCACCGCCGGCAGCGCGGTGGGGTGCGCCGGCGATTTGATGGGCGACTGCGTGGCCAGCAGCTCCATCAGCCGCTCGGTGGCGCCGGCTGCGCGCAGCAGGTCGCCGTAGACCTCGGCCAGCACCGCCACGCCGCTGACCAGGATGATCACGTAGACCACGGTTTGCCCCAGGTGGCCGGCGGTGATTTCGCCGCGCGCCACCGCCTGGGTGCCTTGATACAAGCCCCACAACAGCGCGCCGAAGGTGGCGGTGATGATGAAGCCCACCAGCGCAGAGCGCATGCGGGTGCGGCTGATGGCGGTGCCGAAGGCGTTCTCGGTCGATTCGTCGAATCGCTTCGCTTCGCGTGCCTCCTGGGTGAAGCTTTGGACCACCGGAATCGCGTTAAGCACCTCGGCCGCAATCGCGCTCGAATCGGCCACGCGGTCCTGGCTGGCGCGGCTCAGCTTGCGAATGCGCCGCCCGAAGAAGATCGACGGCAGCACCACCAGCACCAGAATGCCCAACACCTGCGACATCACATACGGGTTGGTGATGATCAGCATCGTCATCGCGCCGATGCCCATCACCGCGTTGCGCAGGCCCATGCTCAGCGACGAACCCACCACCGTTTGCACCAGCGTGGTGTCGGTGGTCAGTCGGCTCAGCACCTCACCGGTTTGGGTGGTCTCGAAAAACTGCGGGCTCTGCTTCACCACGTGGGCATACACCGCGTTGCGCAGGTCGGCCGTGACCCGCTCGCCCAGCCAGGTCACCATGTAGAAGCGCAGCGCCGAGAACAATCCCAACGCCGCGCCGACGCCGAACAGCGCGAAAAAATGTTCGCGCAGCGCCATCACCCGCGCGCCGGGGTCGGTGGCGACGATGCCCTGGTCGATCAGCGATTTCAGCGCCACCGGAAACACCAGCGTGCTGACGGCCGCCATCACCAAAAACAACACTGCGAGCGCGATGCGGGCGTGGTAAGGCCGCAGGAAAGGCAGTAGGCCGCTGAGCGACTTGACGTTGCGCGCAGGGCCTGCGGGCGGTGTGGCTGCCGCCGCGGTGGCCGACGAGGTGGAAGAGGCCTTGGCCACGGTTTCGAGCTGGGGCAGGGTGGGTGCGGACATGGCGCCAGTGTATCGGCGCGAGCCCGCGCGGCGCTGCCTTACCGATGCCCTGGCAGGGTTTGAAACAAGCCGCCTTGACAAAGGTTGCTTAGGCAAGTAGATTCATATTTCTTGCCGCCGCCTGCCCTCATCCGGAATATTGCCGTGCCCCGAACCGCCCCGCCTGCCGCCTTCTACTGTCCCGAGCGCTACTGCGCCGAGGAGAGCGTCGGCTACCTGATGAAGCGGGTCATGCTGTCGGTGGTCTACCAGGCTGACAAGCGTCTCGAAGTCCACGACCTCACCAGCGCGCAGTGGGGTCCGCTGCTGCGGCTTCGAAACACCGGCGGCTCGACCGTGGCCGAACTTGCGCGCTGGCTTCAGATCGACGCCGGCGCGATGACCCGCCTGCTCGACCGATTGGAAAAAAAGGGCCTGTGCAAGCGGGTTCGCTCGACCGCCGACCGGCGTGTCGTGCAGGTCGAGCTCACACCCGACGGCGAGGCTGCGATCTGCCACGTGCCTGCGGTGTTGGCCGAGGTCATGAATGCCCACCTGGCGGGCTTCTCGAAGACCGAATGGCAGGCCTTGACGACCTACCTGCAACGCATCCTGAAAACCGGCGAGGCGATGCGCGACGCGGGCTGACCGCAGCCGCGCAAAACCCCTCTCGCCCACCGGGACGCACTGCGCCGAGATAATTGCCTAAGCAAATGAAGCCCCAACAACTACTTACAAAATCCGATCAGGCAACGCCGCCTTCGGAACACGCGGCTTGCGGTGTGCTGGCCAACCTGCCCGCGCTCGGCGTGATCGTGCTGGCGATCGTCTCCAGCGTCGTCCTCACGCTCAGCGGCTGTGCCAGCAGCGCCGGCATCGCCAGCACGGCGCAGGCCATCGCGCCGATCAGCATCGGCCTCGACACGTCTTCTGCTGGGCCTGCGGTCGTGCCCGCGATTGCCACCGACTGGTGGCGCAGCTTCGGCGACCCGGAATTGACCGGCCTGGTCGAGCGCGCGCTCGCCGACAACCCGAGCCTGAAGGTCGCGCAGGCGCGCCTGGCCCGCGGTGAAGCGGCCGTGAGCGGCGCGCAGGCTGCCGACGGCCCGCAGGTGAACGGCTCGCTCGACCTGACTCGGCAACGCTTCAGCGCCACCAGCATCTACCCGCCGCCGATCGGCGGCTCGATTCGCACGCTCGGCACGGCGCAGATCGGTGGCTCGTGGGAGCTTGACTTCTTCGGCCGCAACCGCGCCGCCATCGACGCCGCCGTGGGCACGCAGCGCGCCGCCCAGGCCGACGCGCAGGCCGCGCGCAACCTGCTCGCCAGCAACGTCGCGCGCACCTATGTGCAACTGGGTCGGCTGTTCGCGCAGCGCGAGGTCGCGCAGCGCTCGCTCACACAGCGCGACGAGATCCTGGCCTTGATCCGCCAGCGTGTGCAGGGCGGCCTGGACACCACGGTCGAGCAGCGCCAGGGCGAAGGCGCGCTGCCCGAATCGCGTCAGCAGATCGAGGCGCTCGACGAGCAGATCGCGCTGACCCGCCACGCACTGGCCGCATTGACCGTGCAGGCACCGAGCGCGCTCGACACGCTGATCGTGCCGCTGCGCAGCGTGCAGGCGGTGCCGCTGCCAGCCGGCGTGCCGGCCGATCTTCTGGGCAGGCGCGCCGACATCGCGGCCGCGCGCTGGCGCATCGAGGCGGCGACCGGTGACGCGAAAAGCGCGAAAGCGCAGTTTTATCCGAACATCAACCTGACGGCCTTCGTCGGCCTGGCCAGCATCGGCCTGGACCAGCTCATCAAGTCGGGCAGCGAGCAGTACGGCGCCGGCCCGGCGGTCCGCCTGCCGATCTTCGATTCAGGCCGGCTGCGCGCCAACCTGAGCGTGAAGACGGCCGACCTCGACGCCGCGATCGAGAGCTACAACGGCGCCGTGCTCGATGCCGTGCACGACGTGGCCGACCAGATCGCCAGCCTGCGCTCGATCGATCGCCAGCAGGTCGAGCAGGCGCGCGCACAGGCCGCCGCCGAGTCGGCCTACGACCTGTCGACGCAGCGCTACAAGGCCGGTCTGGGCACCTACCTGACGGTGCTGAACGCCGAGGCCACGGTGCTGGCGCAGCGCCGCCAGTCGGCCGACCTGAAGGCGCGCGCGCTCGACACGCAGATTGCCTTGATTCGCTCCCTCGGGGGCGGCTACACGAATCCCGGAGCCACTTCATGACGTCCCCCGAAACCACCACCGTTGCCACAACCACCGCCGCCACCGCTGTCACGCCGGCCGGCAACCCGGCGCGCAAGAAAGCGTTGACGGCGGTGGCCGCCACTGTCGCCGTTGCCGGTATCGCCTACGGCATCTATTGGGCCATGGTGCTGAACCATTTCGAGTCCACCGACAACGCCTACGTGCAGGGTAATGTGGTGCAGATAACGCCACAACTGAGCGGCACCGTGATCGCCATCAATGCCGATGACACCGACCATGTGAAGGCCGGTCAACTGCTCGTCAGACTTGACCCGGCCGACGCCCAGATCGCGCTCGACCAGGCCGAGGCGCAGCTCGCGCAAACGGTGCGCGAAGTGCGCACCCTGTACGCCAACAACAGCACCTTGCGGGCCCAGATCGCGCTGCGCGAGGCCGACCTGGCGCGGGCCCAGAGCGATGTCGCGCGCGCCCAGGACGACGTGGCGCGGCGCGCGCCGCTGCTGGCCAGCGGGGCGGTCGGCAAGGAAGAATTCAATCACGTGACCTCGGCACTGACGGCGTCGAAGAGCGGCGTCGCAGCAGCCCAGTCGGCGGTGGTGGCGGCGCGCGAGCAGCTCGCCTCGAACCAGACAATGACCGACGGCATTGCGGTCGAGCAGCACCCGAACGTGCTGCGCGCCTCGGCCCGCGTGCGCGAGGCCTGGCTGGCGATGAAGCGCGCCGACCTGCTGGCGCCCGTCGATGGTTATGTGGCCAAGCGCAGCGTGCAGCTCGGCGCGCGCGTGCAGGCCGGCGCGCCGCTGATGTCGGTGATCGCGCTGAACCA
>JAYVCL010000146.1:0-6760 GCA_043749975.1 Burkholderiales bacterium | reverse complement strand
GGCGCTCAAGGTGGTTTGCATTTTCAGCACCGCCGACTGGGCCGCTGCGGCGTGGGCTGATGCCAGGCGGTAGTAGATGAACAATTCGCGCATCGGAGCGGGTGGTGAAGGGAGAAAGGCGTGCCGGTTCAAATTTCGAGCGAGAAATCGTACGGCAGCGGCACTTGCTGCAGCAGCGGGCCGTCGACGCTGCCGACATGCAGACTGCCGCTCCCCAGCACCGCCGTCTTCACCTCCACCAGCGCGCTGAAGCCGCTGCCACTGATGCTTGCGGCGGCATTGACCACCTGGCCAGCCGGTTGCGACGCGTCGGCGCTGTGGAACACCTCTTGACCGGCCGCAACGGGACTGTCGGTGTCGAACAGGTAGGCGCGGCGTTTGATGCTGCCGCGAAACTGGCTGCGCGCCACCACCTCTTGCCCGGGGTAGCAGCCCTTCTGGAAATTGACGCCGCCGACCTGTTCGAAGTTCAGCATCTGCGGTACGAAGCGGTCGGCCGTGGCGGCCTCGATGGTGGCAATGCCGCTGCGCACCTCGAGCCACTTCCAGGCGTCGAGTTCGATCCGGGGCAGCGAGGGCAGGGTGCTGCCGCCAGCGATGAGCGCGCGCGGCAAGCCGGTGGCGTCGGGCAGGCGGATGCAAGTCGCATCGTTGTGGTCGCGCCGTCCCCAAACGGCCGTGTCGCCCAGCAGCGAAGCCGCTGACTCGCCCACCGCGCCGCGCAGTGGCAGTTCGGCGCTGGCATCGCTCAGCTTGCAGCGGGCCCGCATCACGAACATCGACAGCCGCTTCAAGGTGGCCGGCAGCACGCTGGCATGGCAGGCCAACAGCAGCTCGTCGGCGGCAGGCTTCCACATCACGAAGCTGGCCAGAAGGCGCCCTTTGGCCGAGCAGTAGCCCGCCAGCGCGGCGTCCGTCGCGTCCAGCTTGAACACGTCTTGTGTCAACTGGCCTTGCAAGAAAGAAGCGGCCTCGTCGCCCTTCGCGCGGATCACGCCCCAGTGGGTGAGCGCGATGGCCCCGTCGATGTTAATTTGCGTGTTCATCTGCCCATTATCATCAGCCCCCATGTTTTGGTTTTGGCCATGAGCTATCTGCGCAAACTGCTGCGTGTCACCGTGTTCGCCGCCTTGATCGCCATCGCCTGCGCGGTCGGCCTGACGGCGTGGTGGCTGAACCAGCCGCTGAGTTTGGCGGCAGATTCGGTCGAGCTGTCGGTCGAACAAGGCAACTCGCCGCGCGAAACAGCACAGGGATGGGTACAGGCCGGTGTGCAGTCATCGCCGTGGCTGCTGTACGAATGGTTTCGCTGGTCGGGAGACGCGCGCAAGATCCGCGCGGGCAGCTACGAAATCAACCGCGGCACCACGCCCCGGCAGTTGCTGAGCCGGATGGTGCGCGGCGACGAAACGCTGGCCGTGGTGCGCCTGATCGAAGGCTGGACCTTTCGCCAGTTTCGCGCCGAGTTGGCCAAGGCCGACAGCCTGAAACCCAGCACCGCCGCCATGAGCGACGCCGAGATCATGGCGGCCCTGGGCGAACCCGGGGCGGCACCCGAGGGTCGCTTCTACCCCGACACCTACGCCTACAGCAAGGGCACGAACGACATCGCCGTGCTCAAGCGGGCCCACCATGCGATGCGGCAACGGCTGAGCACCGTCTGGGCCGAGCGTGCTGCTGACTCGCCCTTGCGCAGTGCCGACGAGGCGCTGACCTTGGCCTCGATTGTCGAGAAGGAGACCGCTGTGGCGGCTGACCGCGGCAAGGTGGCCGGGGTGTTCAACAACCGCCTGCGCATGGGCATGCCATTGCAGACCGATCCGAGCGTGATCTACGGCCTGGGTGCGAAGTACGACGGCAACCTGCGCAAGCGCGACCTGCTGGCCGACACGCCGTACAACACCTACACCCGCAACGGCTTGCCGCCCACGCCGATCGCGATGCCGGGCAGGGCGTCCCTTCAAGCCGCCGTGCTGCCCGAGGCCACCCGCGCTTTGTACTTCGTGTCACGCGGCGACGGCAGCAGCGAATTCAGCGAAACACTGGCCGCGCATAATCGCGCCGTCAATCAGTTTCAACGCAAGCGGCCGCCGGGAAAGCAGACGCCGTGACAGGCTCAATGACAGCTCGTTTCATCACCTTCGAGGGCATCGACGGTGCCGGCAAATCGACCCACATCGAGACCGTGGCCACGCACATGCGCGAACGCGGCACCCCGGTGGTGTTGACCCGCGAGCCCGGCGGAACACCCTTGGCAGAGCGCCTGCGCGAGATACTTTTGCATGCGCCGATGGACGCACTGTCCGAGGCGTTGCTGGTGTTCGCCGCCCGCCGCGACCACGTTGCGCAAGTCATCGCGCCGGCCCTGGCGCGCGGCGACACCGTGCTGTGCGACCGCTTCACCGACGCCACCTTTGCCTACCAGGGCGGCGGCCGGGGCTTCGACTTGCAGGTGCTGGCCACGCTTGAGACCTGGGTCCACGCCGATGTCCAACCCGACCTGACGCTGTGGTTCGACCTGCCGATAGAAATGGCCGCCCAACGGCGTGCCGCAGTCAGAGCGCCGGATCGCTTCGAGCAACAGGACGCGGCTTTTTTCGAGCGCGTGCGCAGCGGCTATGCGGCGCGCGCGCAGGCGCTGCCGCAGCGCATCGTGCGCGTCGACGCCTCGCTCGAGCAGGCAGCCGTGACGCGCCGGATCGAAGCCATTCTGGAAGCCCGCCAGTGGTAGGGCCCGACGGGCTGCTGCCGCTGCCCTGGCTGGCAGCGCCGTTGCACGCCGCGCTGGCCACGCAACGCTCGCATGCGCTGTTGGTGCACGGGCCGCGCGGAGTCGGCCAGTTCGAACTCTCGCTGGCGTTGGCCCAGGGCTGGCTGTGCGAAAGCCCGTCGCTGCCGAAACCGTGCGGCCAATGTGCGGCCTGCAAGCTGGTGCAGGCCCATTCGCACCCCGACCTGCTGGTGCTGCTGCCCGAAGCCCTGCGCGACGCATTGGGTTGGGCCGTGGCCGGCGACGACGAGAGCGAGGGCGGGGGCGAGGGCAACGCGGTGGCCACGTCGGACAAGTCGGCCAAGCGCAAGCCCAGCAAAGACATTCGCATCGACGAGGTGCGCCTGGCGGTGGCGTTTGCGCAAACCACCTCGGCACGCGAGCGTGCCAAGGTGGTGGTGCTGCATCCGGCCGAGCGCATGAACATGGCCTCGGCCAACGCGCTGCTGAAGACACTGGAAGAGCCCGCAGGCGCGGCACGGCTGGTGCTCAGCACGGCGGCTGCCGAGTCGCTGCTGCCCACCATCCGCAGCCGCTGTCAGGCCGTGCCGCTGCCCTTGCCCGATGCGGCAGCGGCCACGCAATGGCTGGCGGCGCAGGGCGTGGCACACCCCGAGGTAATGCTGGCCGCCACGGGGGGCCAGCCGCAGGAGGCCTTGCAATGGGTGGGTGAGGGCATCGACGCTGCCACCTGGCTGGCGCTGCCGCGGCAAATGGCGCGTGGCGACGCCGGCGCACTGGCTGCCTGGCCGCTGCCGCGCGTGATCGACATGCTGCAAAAGCTGTGTCATGACCTGCTGCGCAACGCGGTGGGCGCAGCGCCGCGTTATTTTCCGGCGGCCTCACTGGCTGCGGGTGCCCGCCTGGCAAGGCTGAACCGTTGGTCGGTCGAACTGCAAGCCCAGGTGGCGCATGCAGAGCATCCCTGGAACGCCGGCCTGATGGTCGAGGCCCTGGTGTCGAAGGCGCGGCTTGCCATGGCGGACGAGGCCTTGCCGAGTGCGTCCGCGCGCAGTGCTTCGGTACACTGACCGCATGAGCGAACCCGCCGCCCGCCCCAACCTGCCGAGCCCGACGTCACTGTCTGGCGGGCCGCGGCCGAGCGTGATCCAGTTGGTTTTTCGTGAGAAGGGCGCGCTCTACGCCGCCTTCATTCCGGTGTTCAGCGAAGGCGGCTTGTTCGTGCCCACGCTGCGCGACTATCGGCTGGGCGACGACATCTACCTGCTGCTTTCGCTGCCCGATGATCCGCAGCGCTACCCGGTGGCCGGCAAGGTGTCGTGGATCACGCCGGCGAACGCATCGGGCGGCCGCACGCAGGGCGTCGGCGTACGATTTCCGGGCGACCAGAAAACCCGCTTGCTGAGGCTGAAGATCGAAGAAATCCTCGGCACGTCCATCTCGTCGGCCAAGCCCACGCAGACCATCTGAGCCCAGGCTGAACATCGCGGCGCGGCGCGGTTTTTTATCTCCATCTGTTCATGTTCGTCGATTCCCACTGCCATCTCGGTTTTCCAGAATTGCATGCCCGCATCGATGCGATCCGCGCTGACATGCAGGCCGCGCAGGTGGGCCGAGCGCTGTGCATTTGCACCACGCTCGAAGAGTTCGATCTGGTGCATGCGCTGGCAGTGAAGTACGACAACTTCTGGGCCAGCGCCGGCGTTCACCCCGACAACGAAGGCGTGCGCGAGCCCAGCGTGGCCGACCTCGTCGCGCTGGCGTCGAGGCCGCGGGTGGTCGCCATCGGCGAGACCGGGCTCGATTATTTCCGTCTGAACGGCCGCAGCGTGGCCGACATGGCTTGGCAGCGCGACCGCTTCAGGGTGCACATCGAGGCCAGCCGCCTGACCGGCCTGCCCTTGGTGATCCACACCCGCAGCGCCTCGGACGACACGCTCGGCTTGCTGCGCGAGGCGGGCGCATCGAACGGGGTGTTTCACTGCTTCACCGAAACGCAAGCCGTGGCGCGCGCCGCGCTCGATCTGGGCTTTTACATCTCGTTCTCGGGCATCCTGACTTTCAAGACCGCAAACGACCTGCGCGAGGTGGCGCGCATGGTGCCGATGGACCGCTGCCTGATCGAAACCGACAGCCCGTATCTGGCACCGGTGCCGCACCGTGGCAAGACCAATTCACCCGCCAACGTGCCTTGGGTGGCGCGTCAAATCGCTGAACTGAAGGGCCTTGGCGTGGAAGCGGTGGCGGCCGCCACCAGCGCCAATTTCGAGCGTCTGTTCCCTGCGGTGCTCGGCCCGGCCAAGGAGCGTGAAGATGCTGAAAAAGTGGCTTGATGCGCTGTGCTGTGTGCTGCTTTTGATCGGCTCCAGCGCCGCAACCGCAGGTTCGTACGAAGACTTTTTCGTCGCGATTCAACGTGACGACCGCAGCGCCGTCACTGCGCTGCTGCAGCGTGGGTTCGATCCCAACGCGCGCGATCCGAAAGGCCAGGTCGGCCTGTTCATCGCCCTGCAAAAACAGTCGCTGCGGGCCGCTGAGGCGCTGCTGGAATCTGCCTTGCTCGATGTGAACGCCCTCAACCAGCAGGGCGAATCGCCGTTGATGATTGCCGCACTGAGCGGGCAGCTCGGCTGGTGCGAGCGGCTGCTCAAGCGCGGCGCAAAGGTCGACCAGGCGGGCTGGTCGCCGCTGCATTACGCCGCCACCGGTCCCGAGCCCAAGGCCGTTGCGCTGCTGTTGTCACGTGGCGCGAACATCGAGGCCGAAGCACCCAACCTCAGCACGCCTTTGATGATGGCCGCGCGCTACGGCACCGAGGCGTCCGTCGATCTGCTGTTGGCCCGCGGTGCCGACGTGAAGCACGCCAACGACGCGGGCTTGCGCGCCGCAGACTTTGCGCGGCTGGGCGGGCGCGAGGCACTCAGCCAGCGGTTGGCGCAACTGGCCCGCTGAAAAGCGTCCCACACGTTTGTGGGCCTCGTCCGACACGCACACCGCGTCTGCGCCGACTGGCGTTTTTGCAGCGCCTGCTTACAGTTCGAAACATCGATCCCGACCGCAGGAGAGCCTCATGCGCAAGCCCCAACATGCCGCGAACCCGTTTGCCATGATGACCGACCCTTCGGCGGTTCTCCAGGCGCTGGCGCATTCCGAGCGTCTCGGTGAACTGCGAAGTCGCGTGTTCAGGCCGCTCGACGCCCTGAAAGGTCCACCGCTGTCCAGCGAGCAGGTGGAGTTCGACCGTGCGCTCGATGCAGGGGAGCTCGACGCGTAGTTCGGCGCGCTGCGGTCGTCGCGCCGCGCTCTCAAGCAATCGTGCTCAACAGCACGGCCTGAAGCACAAAGCGTCGCTTGTCCAGCTTTGAGGCGTCGCCGTCGAGCAGATCGGCAAGCCTGGCGGTAGGGTGCCCTTTTGACGCCACGCCGTCATAGACCGGCACGCCGGCATCGACGCCCATCTGGTGCACCAGATCAGCAGCCATGCCCTGACACTCGACCGCGTCGTACAGGCGGCCCAGCATGCTGGCGGTGTGCTGCACCTCGCGCGGCGTGCTCAGTTCGTTCAGGCTCGGCCGAATGCGCGCCACATTCGCGCCCAACTCCAGCGCAGCGCGGCGGAACAGGGCGGCATCGCCTTCGATGTCGGCAAAGATGTCGGTGTCGGCATTGGTGTCGATCTCGCACAGCAAGCCCAGCTTACAGCCGCGAAGGGGGGTCCGAAGTTCGCCGGCTTGTGCCGCGAGCCGAAGCGCGCGGGCGTGCTCCAGCACGACGCTCACGTCGCGTGGCGCGATGGGGTCGAAGGCCAGAACGCCACAGTGGCTCAGGGTGGGGTGCATGGGTGGGCTCGCGCGGCACGCCTGGGAATGCCTGCACGGTGAAACAAGTCTAGGCAGGCATCCTGCATTCGCCTTGACGCGCATCAAGCCGGGTCGCGATGCCCTGTGGCGATACCGGGGTCGCCTTGGAAAACGGATCGCAAAGTACGCCAAGCCCCAGGTGAGGGGGTAGGCCCTTTGGCAGAGGGTC
>JAYVCL010000145.1:0-3944 GCA_043749975.1 Burkholderiales bacterium | reverse complement strand
GGTGCGCTGGCAAGGCGCGACGATGCGGCGGGCTCATGCCCGCAAGGCGGAGCAACGCCGCCAGCGCGCCGCAGCGTGGCTCGCTCGGGTGTGTAGCGCGTTCACCCATGAGGTGATGGATATCGTGGGCGGGAATGTGTGCATTCATGCGGTGAGTCCAGCGGAAGAAAGCGGTCAACTGCGGTTTTTAGGTTTAATGGAGACACCATGACCATTTGTCCCATCGCCATCGCCGTCGGCTGCAAGAAGTGCCCTGTGTTTTCGGTTTGCCCGGTCAAGACCACCTTGGGCGACTACAAACCCCCGGTCGACAAGTCGACTGCGGGCGAGAAAGCAAAAAAGAGCTGAAAATTTCGGTTCAACCAAAGCGCTGGCGCGCCAGCGCAGCCCCTTGCACCAGCGCCTGCAGCTTCTTTTCAGCCACCTCGCGGCTCATCGGTGCCAGGCCGCAGTTGGTGCACGGGAACAGACGCTGCTTCGGCACCCATTGCAAGGCGCGGCCGATCGTGTCGGCCACCTGTTCCGGCGTCTCGATCACGTCGCTGGCCACGTCGATCACGCCCACCAGCACGTCCTTGCCCGCCAGCAGACCCATCAATTCGGGCGGCACGCGCGAGTGATAGCACTCGAGCGACACCTGGTCGATGCAACTGCGTGCCAGCGCGGGAAACACCGCCTCGTACTGCCGCCACTCCTGGCCCAGCGTGGTCTTCCAGTCGTTGTTGGCCTGAATGCCGTAGCCGTAGCAGATGTGCACTGCCGTCGTGCACGTCAGGCCCTGGGCAGCACGCTCCAGCGCCTTCACGCCCCAGTCGGCTGCGTCGGCCATGTAGACATTGAAGGCGGGTTCGTCGAACTGGATCACGTCAACGCCGTCGGCCTGCAAGGCCATCGCTTCCTGGTTCAGCAGCTCGGCGAAAGCCATCGCCATCGCCACCCTGTCGCCATAGAAACGGTCGGCCACGGTGTCGACGATGGTCATCGGGCCGGGCACGGTGAACTTCAATTTCTTCTTCGTGTGGGTACGCGCGAGCTGCGCTTCGGTTGCGTGCACCCGGCCACGCAGACGCAAGGCCGAAACCACCTGCGGCACCTGCGCGTCGTAGCGGTTGTTGCGGATGCCCATGGTGACCTTGTGCTCGAAGTCGATGCCCTCGACCTGCTCCAGAAAGCCGTGCACGAAATGCTGGCGCGATTGTTCACCGTCGCTCACGATGTCCAGGCCCGCGTCCTCTTGCGCCTTGATCCACAGCAGCGTCGCGTCGCGCTTGGCAGCGGCCAGTTCATCGCCGGCCAGCTTCCACTGCGGCCACAGTTTTTGCGTCTCCGACAGCCACGCGGGTTTGGGCAGGCTGCCAGCCAGGGTGGTTTCAAACATCGTCTTGTCCGTCTGGGTTGGTTGAGGTTCTTCGTTGCGTGGCGCTTCGATGCGAACCCGCACACCGGCCAGGCTCACCACCTGGCCGGCGCGCAGTTTGCAGGTCTTGCGCAGTTCCAGTTGGCCGTCGACCTGCACCTTGCCGGCCGCGACCATGCTTTTGGCAAAGCCGCCGCTCGGCGCAATGCCAGTGGCTTTGAGCAAGGCGTCGAGCGGGATGAAATCGCCGCGCAACGGGAAGGTTATCAGTTGCATGAGGGCAATGGTGACGGGGCGTCGAGCGCGAACTCGCGCGCCAGCAGCGCATACGAATGGCGGCGCACGGCCGGGTCGTGGGCCCAGGTGTTGACCACCAGTTCATCGAGTTGCATCGCATCGGCCAGCGCGCGCAACTGGGTGCCGACCTGAACGGCGGTGCCGACAAAGACGCGCTGGTGCATCGCGTCGAGCGTGGGCTGGTCGGCGGGGCTGAACCCTTGCGCGGCCACCACGTCGGGCGCTTGCAGCGGGCCGAACACACCGCGCTGGCGATCCACGCGCCAGCGGTCGCGGCTCAGCGCATGGTGTCGTGCCTGCTGTTCGGTGTCGGCGGCCAACGCCCACACGCACAAGGTGGGCTCGGGCTTCGGGTGGCGCGCACTCGGCTGGTACAGGCGGCGGTACAGGTCGAGCGCCTGCTCGGCACCCTGCCCGTCGGTGAAGAAATAAGCGAACGCATAGGGCAGGCCGAAGTGAGCGGCAAGCTGCGCGCCGTAGTCGGAACTGCCCAGAATCCACATCTCGGGCGACGTGGGGCCGTGCGGATGCGCGTGAATGCCCTGGTACGCCTCACCTTCGCGTGCACTCACCCAAGCCTGCAGGTCACGCACCTGCTGCGGGAAGTTGTCGGCAGCACCGTAGGCGTTCGGGTTCAGCGCCTGCGCGGTGCGCATGTCGCCACCCGGCGCGCGACCCAGGCCGAGGTCGATGCGGCCCGGTGCCAGCGCCTCCAGCACGCGGAACTGCTCGGCCACTTTCAAGGCGCTGTAGTGCGGCAGCATCACGCCTGCGCTGCCGATGCGAATGCGCTGCGTGGTGGCGGCGATGGCGGCCATCAAGATTTCAGGTGCAGTGCCGACGATGGCGGCGAGGTTGTGGTGCTCGCTGAGCCAGAAACGGTGGTAGCCCAGCGATTCGCAAAAGCTCGCGAGCGCCAGCGTTTCGCGGATCGAGTCTGCTTCGCTGCGGCCCGTCAGCGCAGCCGATTGGTCGAGCACTGACAGCTTCATGCGTTGAGGTACTTCGCGTGGTGCGCGATGTGGTCGGCCATGAAAGTGGCGATGAAATAGTAGCCGTGGTCGAAGCCCTCGTGCATGCGCAGCGTGAGCGGCTGGCCGGCGTCGATGCAGGCTGCCTGGAACAGATGCGGGTGCAACTGTTCGGCCAGGAATTTATCGGCCAGCCCCTGGTCGATCAACACCGGCGCAACGCGCGCGCCGGCCTTGACCAGTTCGGTGGCGTCGTGGCGGGCCCAGGCTTTTCTGTCATCGCCGAGGTAGCCGCTGAACGCCTTGCTGCCCCACGGGCATTGCATCGGTGCGGCGATCGGCGCGAAGGCCGACACGCTCTGGTAGTTGCCCGGGTTCTTCTGCGCCAAGGTCAGCGCGCCGTGCCCGCCCATCGAGTGGCCAAAGATGCCGACGCGGTCGGCGCGCGCCGCGAACTTCGACAGCACCAGTTGGCGCAGTTCCTGCGCCACGTACGAACCCATGCGCCAGTGGGTCGACCACGGCGCTTGCACGGCGTCGAGGTAGAAGCCGGCACCGGTGCCGAAGTCCCAGGCCGCATCGGCACCTTCGACACCGGTGTGGCGCGGGCTGGTGTCGGGCATTACCAGCATCAAGCCGTGCTGCGCGGCGAATTGCTGCGCACCGGCCTTGATCGCAAAGGTTTCTTCGGTGCACGTGAGGCCGGCCAAGAAGAACAGCACCGGCACGGGCGCGTGCCTGGCCTGCGGCGGCACGAAGACGCCGAAGCGCATCGGCAGGCCGATGACCTGCGACTCGTGACGGTAGAAGCCTTGTGTGCCGCCGAAGCAGGCGTGTTCGCTGATCAGTTCCATCAAAACATCACCACCGAGCGGATCGATTCGCCGCTCTTCATCAAGTCGAAACCTTGGTTGATGTCTTCGAGTTTGAGGTGGTGCGTGATCAGGTCGTCGATGTTGATCTTGCCTTCCATGTACCAGTCGACGATCTTCGGCACGTCGGTGCGGCCACGTGCACCGCCGAAGGCCGAACCTTCCCACTTGCGCCCGGTGACGAGCTGAAACGGCCGGGTGCTGATTTCAGCCCCCGCCTCGGCCACGCCGATGATCAGACTGCGGCCCCAGCCCTTGTGCGTGCACTCCAGCGCCTGGCGCATCAGCTTGGTGCTGCCGACGCACTCGAAGCTGTAGTCGGCACCACCGTCGGTGAGCTGAACAATGGCGTCGACCACGTTCTCGGTCGTGTTCGGGTTGATGAAGTGCGTCATGCCGAACTTGCGCGCCATGGCTTCACGCGCAGGGTTCAGGTCGACGCCGATG
>JAYVCL010000144.1:0-3372 GCA_043749975.1 Burkholderiales bacterium | reverse complement strand
GGCCGAAGCGGCGGTGCAGGCGGCGTTGCCGGCAGGCACCAGCATCACCGCCGACGCGTTCGAATCTTCGCCTTTGACGCCGGGTGTCTTGTAGTTCAGCGCCACGACCTTGACATCGCACTTGGCCGCGCCACTGAGGGCTTGCAGACCGCTCTGAGCGGTGCCAGCGTCGATCTGCGCGGCGCTCAGCGTTGTCACGGAGACCGGGGCGTCGATCAAGGCGCCACGCGTCGGTGCCGGATCGTCGGAGCCGCCGCAGGCTGCGAGCAAGGCGGTGGCGGCAACAACGCTGCCGAGTGCGAAGATTTTCATGACGGCTTTCGTGGTTAAAACGGTCGCCATCGTGGCGGTGTTGCGCTGCCCGCGACATTGGGGATTACTTGGAGAACCGGCCCATGGCGGGCAGCACCGATCGGGTATCTTGCGCGGATGAGCGAGTTCACCTTCTTCTGGCACGACTACGAAACCTTCGGGCGCGTGCCGCGGCGCGACCGGCCGGCCCAATTTGCCGGTCTGCGCACCGACGCCCAACTGAACGAGATTGGCGCGCCCCTGATGCTGTATTGCCAACCCACGCCCGACTGTCTGCCCGACCCCGAGGCCTGTTTGCTGACCGGCATCACACCGCAACTGTGCCGGCAGCGCGGCGTGCCCGAGCACGCCTTCGCCGATGCCGTCGAGGCCGCCTTGGCCCAGCCCGGCACCGTGGGTGTGGGCTACAACTCGATCCGTTTCGACGACGAGGTGACGCGCCATTTGTTCTGGCGCAACCTGCTCGATCCCTACGCGCGCGAATGGCAAAACCAATGCGGCCGCTGGGACTTGCTCGACGTGGTGCGCGTCACCTGGGCGCTGCGCCCCGAAGGCATCCAGTGGCCGCTGCACGAAGACGGCAAGCCATCGTTCAAGCTGGAACATTTGACGCGCGCGAACGGCCTGTCGCACGACGCGGCGCACGACGCCTTGTCCGACGTGCGCGCCACCATCGCGCTGGCCCGGCTCATCAAAACCCGACAACCCAAGCTGTGGGACTTTTGCCTGCGCCTGCGCCGCAAGGACGAGGTGGTGCGTGAGATGGGCGTTGGCAAACCGTTTTTGCACGTGTCCGGCATGTACGGCACCGAGCGCGGCTGCATGGCTCTGGTGTGGCCGCTGGCACCGCACCCGACCAACAAGAACGAGATCGTCGTGTGGGACCTGGCGGCGGACCCGAGCGAACTGTTCACGCTGAACGCAGAGGCGATCCGCCAGCGCATGTTCAGCAAAGCCGACGAATTGCCCGAAGGTGTCACGCGCCTGCCGATCAAGACCATTCACATCAACAAGTCGCCGATCGTGATCGGCAACCTGAAGACGCTGAGCCTGGACACGGCTGCCAAATGGGGGCTCGATGCCGACCTGGCCCATCGCCACGCCGAGCTGATCGCCAAAAAAGGCAACACCTTGGCCGGCATGTGGACCTGCGTGTTCGAGCGGCCTGCACAGGGCGCTGTCGACGTGGACGAAGATCTTTACGGTGGCTTCATCGGCAACGAAGACCGCCGCAGCCTGCAGCGGCTGCGAGGTTTGAGCCCCGAGCAACTGGCCGACAAGCGGCCGGCCTTTGCGGACAAGCGCCTGGACGAATTGCTGTTCCGCTACCGCGCGCGCAATTTCTCCGCCACGCTGACCGACGCCGAACAATTGCAGTGGCAGGCCCACTGCGCGCATCGGCTGCACGATGGCGCGGGCGGCAGCCAGACGCTGACGGCGTTCTTCGAGCAGATCGACGCCTTGCAAGAGAACGCCGACGAACGCGGGCAAGAAATTCTGGGCGCGCTGGTCGACTACGCCACCGAGATCGCGCCCGAACGCGATTGAAAACATCAGAGGTTTTCAGTGTTGCTCCTTCCCCCGCTGGGGGAAGGTTGGGATGGGGGCCTTCGCAGCGAAGCGCTCCCGTGATGCGCGCCAGGCCGCGTCAGCGCTGCGTTCTGTCCCGGTGATACGCTTGTTTGGTGCAACAAACCTCTCGCGCAGTGCGAGAGGCTCCAAATAAAAGCACGCGGGAGACATCCATGGATCAGGTCAAACAGGGCACCGACGCGCTCTTCATTCTGCTGGGCGCGGTGATGGTGCTGGCGATGCACGCGGGCTTCGCGTTTCTTGAACTCGGCACCGTGCGCAAGAAAAACCAGGTCAACGCGCTGGTGAAAATTCTGGTCGACTTTTCGGTCTCGACCATCGTGTATTTTTTCATCGGCTACAGCGTGGCCTACGGCATCGGGTTCCTCACCGGCGCTGAAACCTTGATGCAGAAAAACGGCTTCGAGCTGGTGCGCTTCTTCTTTCTGCTCACCTTTGCCGCCGCCATTCCGGCCATCGTCTCCGGCGGCATTGCCGAGCGCGCGCGCTTCGGCCCGCAGCTCGCGGCCACCGCTTTATTGGTCGGGCTGGCGTACCCGCTGCTCGAAGGCGTGGTCTGGGGCAACAAGTTCGGTGTGCAGGGCTGGATCAAAGAGCTGACCGGGGCTGAGTTCCACGACTTCGCCGGCAGCGTGGTGGTGCATGCCTTCGGCGGCTGGGTCGGCCTGGTGGCGGTGCTGTTGCTGGGTGCGCGCAGCAACCGCTACCGCAAAGACGGCGGCATCAGCGCACACCCGCCGTCGAGCATTCCGTTCCTCGCGCTCGGTGCGTGGGTGCTCTCGGTGGGCTGGTTCGGCTTCAACGTGATGAGCGCCCAGACCATCGACAAGATTTCAGGCTTGGTGGCAGTGAATTCGCTGATGGCGATGGCCGGCGGCACCCTGGTGGCGGCGCTGCTCGGCCGCAACGACCCTGGCTTCACCTACAACGGCCCGCTGGCCGGTCTGGTGGCGGTGTGCGCGGGCTCGGACGTGATGCACCCGGCCGGCGCGCTGGTGGTGGGTGGTGTGGCGAGCGCGATCTTCGTCTCGATGTTCACCTTGACGCAGAACCGCTGGAAGATCGACGACGTGCTCGGCGTCTGGCCGCTGCACGGCCTGTGCGGTGCCTGGGGCGGCATCGCCTGCGGCATCTTCGGTGCCAAGGCGCTGGGCGGCGTCGGCGGCGTGAGCTTTGGCGCGCAGGCAATCGGCACGCTGATGGGCGTCGGCTGGGCTTTGGTTGCGGGCCTGCTCGTCTACGGCGGGTTGAAGGCCGTGACATCGCTGAGGTTGACGCTGGAGGAGGAATACGACGGTGCCGACTTGTCGATTCACCGCATCGGAGCCACGCCGGAGCGGGAGGCGAATTGGTGAGGCGGGGTCTCTGGAAGTCATTTCCAAACGAGGTATGAGCCTGGAGAGGCCTGACCTCGGGGACGCGCGGAGCGTCGATCCGTTGTAGACGAGGCCAGTGTATTTGGGCCCG
>JAYVCL010000143.1:0-12746 GCA_043749975.1 Burkholderiales bacterium | reverse complement strand
GGGGCCCAACCCCGGCTGCGCTTTGCGCCTAGATTGGGCCCGTTTTGGGGTCTCACGCGGGTGCATCCGATTGCCTCTCAGCCTCTCAACCATGCCGCTGTTGCAACTGCCGAAGCTCCTCGGCGGTGTTGGCGTTGAAGAAGGCATCGGCATCGCTGAACAGCACGTTGATGCAGCGGTGCTGCGCCGTCCACTTGTCGATCTTGCGCTGGCCCGATTGGGTGAATGCCATCAGGCTTTCCATCAGCGTGGACTTCATCAGGCAAAACACCGGCTGCACTTGCACCCCGTCATCGCTTGGGGTGGCGGCCATCGCGATGTCGGCATCCTGCGCGACCAGCGCTGCGGCCAGGCGCGCTACCAGGTCGTCAGGAAAGTCGGGCGTGTCGCAGGGCACGGTCACGAGGTAGGGCGTTTCACAGCGCTCCAGCCCCGTCAGGAAGCCCGCCAGCGGCCCCGGCTGGTCGGGCAGGGCATCGGGCCACACCGGCACGCCAAAGGCCTCGTAGGCCCCCAAGTTGCGGTTGGCGTTGATCATCACGTGCTCGACCTGCGGCCCCAGGCGCATCAGCGCGTGCATGGCCATCGGGATGCCCAGGTGATTCTGCAAACCTTTGTCGACGCCGCCCATGCGGCTGCCGCGGCCACCGGCCAGGATCAGGCCGGTGATGTCTTCTTTGCTGATGCCAGACATGGCCGCTCAACCCCCGATGTAGTGCATTTCGACGCGCTTCTCGCCAGCGTTCAGGTCGGGCACACCGGCGCTGCGAAGCTCGGAATATCGGTCATCGCGGCGCTGCCAGATGTGGCCGATGGCGGCGCTGATTTGCGCGTCGCTGTAGTCCCCGCGCAGCAGCGCGCGCAGGTCGTGGCCGTGGCTGGCGAACAGGCACAAGAACAGCTTGCCCTCGGTGGACAGCCGGGCCCGGTTGCAGTCGTGGCAAAACGCCTGTGTGACGCTGGAGATCACGCCCACCTCGCCGCCGCCGTCAACGTAGCGCCAGCGCTCGGACGTCTCGCCCAGCGTGTTCGCACCGATGGCTTGCAGCGCAAACACGGCGTTGACGCGCTCAAGCACGTGGGCGGACGGCATCACCTCGTCCATGCGCCAGCCGTTGGTGGCACCCACGTCCATGTATTCGATGAAGCGCAAGATCACCGACGAGCCTTTGAAGTGGCGCGCCATCGGCACGATCTCGGCGTCGTTGGTGCCGCGCTTGACGACCATGTTCACCTTGATCGGTCCGAGCCCCACGCGCTCGGCCGCTTCGATGCCCTGCAGCACCTCGGCGACCGGAAAGTCGGCGTCGTTCATGCGGCTGAAAATGGTGTCGTCCAGCGCGTCCAGGCTGACGGTGATGCGCTGCAGGCCGGCGTCTTTCAAGGCCTGCGCTTTTTTGGCCAGCACCGACGCGTTGGTGGTCAGCGTGAGGTCCAGCCGCGCGCCGTCGGGCGTGCGCAATTGGCTCAACATGCCGATCAACACTTCGAGGTGCTTGCGCAACAACGGCTCACCACCGGTCAGGCGAATTTTTTGCACGCCATGCGCCACGAAGAGTCGCGCGGTGCGGGTGATTTCCTCGAAGCTCAACAACGAGGTTTGCGGCAGGAAGCTGTAGTGCTTGTCGAACACTTCCTTCGGCATGCAGTAGCTGCAGCGAAAGTTGCAGCGGTCGGTGACGGAGATGCGCAGGTCACGCAGCGGCCGCGCCAGCGTGTCGGCCAGTAATCCCGTGGGCGCATGCAAGAGGCCGGGAATGTGCGGAACAGCCGCTGCGTAGCGGTGATCGGCGAGAGGAATCACTTTGTCTGCCATGCCGCGATTGTGCCTTCGCGGGGTAAGCCCTGCGACGGGCTTCAGCGCGCGGCGGCGGTCGCGTCTGGCGTGGCGGCGGGAACCTCGGCCGCGGTGTCGACGCGGCGTGCGCCGGTAAACCGCTGGTGCCAATAGGCGAAGCGCATGTCTTCGACCCGCACCTGGCCACCGGTGCGCGGCGAGTGAATGAATTTGCCCTCGCCGATGTAGATGCCCACGTGCGAGAAGGTCCGTTTCAGCGTGTTGAAGAACACCAGATCGCCAGGTTTGAGATCGTCGCGCGAGACCTGCAAAAACCCGGGCGCGCTGGCCTGTTCGTCGGCACGCCGTGGCAGCACCCGGCCCAGACTCATCTCGAAAATATGGCGTGTGAATCCGCTGCAGTCGAAGCCGTCGTTTTCACTCGAACCGCCGCGTCGGTATGGCACACCGAGAAAGTTCATCGCGGTGATGACCATGTCGGAGGCCGCGTCGCGCATCTGGCGAACCAGCGGCGACTCAGATGACACGGCGTTGTCGGCCAGCAGTCCTTTTTCGATCAGCAGGCGGGTGACAGCGTCTGGGGCCGGTTCGGATGCTTGTTCGGGTTCGCTGAACGCTGCTGTGCTGGCTGCGAAAAACACAGTGGCGACAAGGCAGCGCTTAAGCAGGCGGTGGGGCGTCAACGGCATGGCGCGCAGGATAGGGCTGTGAGCGGCTTGGGTCAATACCGAGCCTTGTCCAACGAGGTGTGAGCCTGGAGCCAGGCGCGCGAATAGAAGATGATCTTCATGCTTGACTTTGCGCTAACCACCCACTCGGTGCGCGCCGCTCGCCACTCGCCCACACAAGTAAGTCCAAACAAAATTCGCCGCCGCCTGGCTGGTCAACTCGGCGTGGTCATAGGGCGGAGACACCTCGACGCAGTCCATGCCGACGAAGGGCAGGTGGGCCAGTTCTTCCAGCACGCTGAGCACCTGGTTCGTCGTCATGCCGCCGGGTTCGGGTGTGCCGGTGCCGGGGGCGAAGGCGGGGTCGAGACAGTCGATGTCCAGGCTCAGGTACACAGGCGGGTTGCCATGCGCAGCCAGCCGTTCGCAAATGGCCTCCAGCACTGGCCGCAACTGGGCCGGGCTGTCGAGCCCGCGCAGCGAGCGTGCGGTAAAAATTTGTCCGCCCTCGTCGCTCACGTACTCGCGCGCTGCACGCTCACCGGCCGAGCGAATGCCCAGTTGAGTGAAGCATTGCTTGACGACCAGGCCTTCTTGAATCGCTTCGCAGACCCAGGTGCCGTGGCCGCTGGGCTCGCCGAAGTGGTCTTGCCAGGTGTCGCAATGCGCGTCGAAGTGAATCACCGCCAGCGGTCGGCCCAAGCACGCGGTGTAGGCGCGCAACAAGGGCAGGGTGATCGAATGGTCACCGCCCAGCCAGGCCATGTGGTGGGCACGTATCAAGCGCTCGACCTGCGGTGCCATGGCAGACCGCATGCGCTCCAGGCTGGTGTTGGGCAAGGGCAGGTCGCCCGCATCGCCCAGCAGGCCGACCGGCGTGGTGTTGAAGTGCGGATGGATGCCGTCGCACAGCATGTGGCTGGCCTCGCGAATGGCGCGCGGGCCGAAGCGCGCGCCGGGCCGATTCGTCACGCAGCCGTCCCAGGCAATACCGGCCACCGCGAAGGGCGTGGCATCGCTGGCCCCGGGCACTTTGAGAAACGCGTTGTTGGAGAGGAATGCGAATGAAGTCATCAGCGTGGCCGGTGGTGCAACAGCGGCGCGATGATACGAGAGGGCCCTTCGCAGGCGTTCGCAAGCAAGGCTCGATTTCACCAGCCGACTTCAACATTCCGCATCGCGAGAACGTGAGTTGTTGCACCGCCGCATTTCTTTTCACGAAGAAGAATTGCGTTCCGTATCATGCAATTTCGCCCGCAACCCATTGAATTCATTGGGTCTATTTTTATGTCTTATATAAGACATAAGTCTTCGCAACGCCAGGCGGACGCCGTATTCTTCGTCTCAACACGTTTTCCTTCGTGTCCATTCAACTTCTGGAGCTTTCAATGACCCAACCGACCCGTGAACAACAAGCCGCCGCTCTTGCAAAAGACTGGGCTGAGAACCCGCGCTGGAAGGGCATCCACCGCAGCTACAGCGCGGCCGACGTGGTGCGCCTGCGCGGCTCGCTGCCGGTCGAGCACACGTTGGCCAAGCGCGGCTCCGAGAAGTTGTGGAACCTGCTCAACACCGAGCCCTTTGTCAACACGCTCGGTGCGCTGACCGGCAACCAGGCCATGCAGCAGGTCAAGGCCGGCCTGAAGGCGATCTACCTGTCGGGCTGGCAGGTGGCGGGCGACGCCAACCTGGCCGGCGAGATGTACCCCGACCAGTCGCTGTACCCGGCCAACTCGGTGCCGATGGTGGTCAAGCGCATCAACAACACCTTCACCCGCGCCGACCAGATCCAGTGGTCGGAAGGCAAGAACGACACCGACTTCTTCGCGCCCATCGTGGCCGATGCAGAAGCCGGTTTCGGTGGCGTGCTGAACGCCTTCGAGCTGATGAAGTCGATGATCGACGCGGGTGCATCGGGCGTGCACTTCGAAGACCAGCTTGCGTCGGTGAAAAAGTGCGGCCACATGGGCGGCAAGGTGCTGGTGCCCACGCGTGAAGCGGTGGCCAAGCTGCAAGCCGCGCGTCTGGCGGCCGACGTGATGGGCACGCCGACTTTGGTGATCGCCCGCACCGACGCCGAAGCCGCCGACCTGGTGACGAGCGATGTGGACGACAACGACAAGCCGTTTTTGACCGGCGAGCGCACGGTCGAAGGTTTCTACCGCAGCAAGCCGGGGCTCGACCAGGCGATCTCGCGCGGCTTGGCATACGCCGCTGTCGCCGACATGGTGTGGTGCGAAACCGGCAAGCCCGACCTGGCCTACGCCAAGCAGTTCGCCGACGCGATCCACAAAAAATATCCGGGCAAGCTGCTCGCCTACAACTGCTCGCCGTCGTTCAACTGGAAGAAGAACCTCGACGACGCGACCATCGCCAAGTTCCAGCGCGAACTCGGCGCGATGGGCTACAAGTTCCAGTTCATCACCTTGGCCGGTTTCCACAGCCTGAACTATTCGATGTTCAATCTGGCGCACGGCTATGCGCGCAACAACATGAGCGCCTTCGTCGAGCTGCAAGAGGCCGAGTTCGCCGCCGCCGAAAAGGGCTTCACCGCCGTCAAGCACCAGCGTGAAGTGGGCACCGGGTATTTCGATGCCGTGACCACCACCATTGAGCGCGATGCGTCCACGGGCGCACTGAAAGGTTCCACCGAAGACGAGCAGTTCTTCGACCAGAAGCACGGCTGATCGAAGCAGTCAGCGTCGCATCGGAAGGCCGCAAGCTGCGGCCGTCCAGACAAGCCCGAAGGCCACCTGCCTTCGGGCTTTTTAGTTTCTGGCGTTGCCACGCCTGCCGGTTTTTTTGATCGACCGCACTTAAGTTCGCCGGCGACATGCCGAAGACGAAAAGCGGCTGTTGGGTCGACAGTTTTTGATGATTTTGAAGCGAGGAAAAGCACCGTAACAAAGTCCCATTTCTCGAATGAGTCGTGTGCACACATGGAAGCGCCCATTAACAATTGCTCACAGATGAGTCGAAGTGATGCCAGTTCTCTGAATCACCGCGACGCAGCTTCGGTTTCGGGCAACCACCTTCCACGGAATTCACAAAAATGAATGCAATCTCCAAGTTCATCGTCCTGATCGAAAGGCGCCGACTGCGCGGCGCGCTGGCGTTGACGCTGACGTCGCTGGCGCTGCTGGCCGGGTTATTCGGCCCCAAGGCGGCACATGCGCAAGCGCTGGGCTCAGAAAAGCACGCCAAGGTGGCGCGCGACCTAGACGACGAACTTTCTGAAGCCAAGCAGCCGAAAGCCAAGTGGGCGCGCGACGTGAACGGCGTACGCCACGTCCAGGCCGTTGTCGTCAGCAACTCTGCCGATCCCGAAATGTCCGCGCTGCAAGCTCACGTGCTGCGCATTGGTGGTTCGGTGCACGCCGTGCACGCGGCGGTGCATGCGCTGACGGTGCAGATCAAGGCCAGCCAGGTGCGTGCGCTGTCGCAGCGCAGCGATGTGGTCAGCGTCTCGCCGAATCGGGTCACCCTGCGCACCTTCAGCACGCTCGAATCGATCACCGGCGCGTTGACGAGCAATGTGCGCACCTACAGTTCCAAGACCAGTTACACCGGCATGGACGGCACCGGCATCGGCATCGCGGTGCTCGACTCCGGCGTCATGAAGTTGCACGACACGTTCGCCGACGCGAGCGGCGCCCCCCGCGTCAAGCGCAACGTCAACATGCTCAACGCGAACCTGGCCAACTGGGCCACCGCTGCCGGCACCGCGACATCGCTGATGCCAGGCAGCGCTGCACTCACCAGCTACGAGGCCGCGATTGCTGCCGATTCAGTGACGACGCAGGACGCCTACGGCCACGGCACCCATGTCGCCACGGTGGCGGCGGGGCGCTACTACGCTCCCGCAGCCAGCACATCGCAAGACATCAACGGCATCGCGCCCAACGCCAACATCTACGACGTGAGGGTGCTCGACAACCTCGGCAGGGGCTCGCTGAGCGACACGCTCGAAGGCATCCAGTGGGTCATCTACCACGCCAAGGAATACAACATTCGCGTGCTCAACCTGAGTCTGGCCGCCAGCTCGACCGAGAGCTGGCAGACCGACCCGCTGTGCATTGCGGTGCGCAGCGCGAGCGCTGCCGGCATCACGGTGGTGGTGGCGGCAGGCAATTTCGGAAACAACTCGCTGGGTAAGGAAACCTATGGTCGGATCAGCTCGCCGGGCAACGACCCGTCGGTCATCACGGTCGGAGCCGCCAACTTCAAAGGCACGACGGCACGCAGTGACGACAGCGTGAACTTTTTCAGTTCTCGCGGCCCGACGCGCGGAGCGCTGGTCGACGCCAGCGGTGTTCGCCGTGTCGACAACCTGCTCAAACCCGACCTGGTGGCACCGGGCAACCGAGTGGTCGGCGCCGCGGCCACGGCCAGCAACGCGCTGTCGTGGAACTACCTTGCCAACACCTATGCCAGCACCTTGGTCACGCCGCTGGGCATCGCGGCCACTCTGGCCGAGACGCAGATGCTGATGAGCGGCACCTCGATCGCCGCGCCTGCCGTGGCGGGTGCCGCCGCGCTGATGTTGCAGGCCAATCCCGGCCTGACGCCGCCGCTGGTCAAGGCCATCCTCCAGTACACCGCGCAGCCTTTGGCGAACGCCAACCTGCTGCAACAGGGTGCAGGACTGTTGAACGTGGACGGCGCGGTTCTGTTGGCCAAGGCGCTGAAGACCGATCTGTCGACCAAGATCGCCGCCGACGGATACAGCAGCGGCCAGGCGATCAACGCCCAGAGCCTGCCAGCGGCCACGTCGACGGTGAACGGCCAAACTTTCAACTGGTCGCGAATCGTCTTCGTCGGCGGAAACCACGTGGTCAGCGGCACTGCGCTGTTCACCAAGTACCAGTCGATCTGGGACCCGCGCCTGACCTGGGCCAGCGGCGTTGTGCGCAAGCGCCAGGCGATTTACTGGTCCGGTACCGGCATTGCCGTCAACACCTTCGCGAAGTCGTTCACCGACGCTGCGGCACCGAACCTGACCCTGCTCACCGCCAGCGTCATCGCCGCCGACTCGCTCACGGGTGCCACTTCGTTGATCGGCAAGACCGGCGCATTCATCCCTGCGTCCACATTGTCCAGTTGGCTCGTCAGTGGCAGCGGCCTGGTGCTCGGCACCGGCTTTGTCTTGAGCAATGGCCTGGTATTGAGCGAAGGCCTGGTGCTCAGCGAGGGCCTCGTGCTCAGCGAAGGGTTGGTCTTGAGCGAAGGGCTGGTGCTCAGCGAGGGCCTGGTGCTGAGTGAAGGCCTGGTCTTGAGCGAAGGCCTGGTGCTCGGTGAACCCTGATGCACCGGACAAGGCAGCCCACTCCAACCTGAACCCTTGCGCAGGAAGAGGACTTCATGAACTCAGCCGTGACAGCGGTGGCCGACACTGGAGCGACACCGTGGTGGGTGCGCTCGCATCGTGCCTTGATGCCGGACTACAACCGCAAGGCCACGACCTACTGGTGGGTGACGGTTCTGCTCGGCGCGACGATCCTGGCGTACACGCTGCGATCGCTGCTGACGCTGTCGGCACCAGATTTGGTGCAGGTCGGTGCCGGTGCGGCGATCGCGATGCTGGCTGGCTTGTTTCCGGTGCGCATCCCGCGCTCGAAGAACTCGTTTGCGGCCGGCGAAATTTTCATCTTTCTGCTGCTCTTGCTGCACAACCCGGCGGCGGCGGCGTTGGCCGCGGCAGGCGAGGGGCTCATCGGCTCGTGGCGCACCTCCAAGCGCTGGACCAGCCGCATCGCCAGTCCGGCGATTGCCTGCGTCGCCATGTTCAGCACTGGTTCGCTGCTACAGGCAGTCATCACCGGTGCGCGAACGCTGGGGCTGTACAGCGCCGGGCTGCTGTTGGTGGCGACCATGCTGTGCGCGGTGCTGTACTTCGTGGTCAGCACGCTGCTGATCACGGCGGTGCCGTACCTCAAGCGCAACCAGTGGCCGACATCGCGGGAGATGTTCGGCAACTTCGGCTGGGTGGGAATCACCTACGCCGGCAGCGCCTCGGTGGCGTGCCTGTTGTTCCTGACGTTCCAGAAAACGGGCCTCGGCGTGCTGATGGCGGCCGCGCCGATCATCGCGATGTTGCTGACCACGCTGCATTACTTCTTCCGCCAGCAGGAGGCCGACGAAGCGGCCCGCCTGGGGCACCTGGTTGCGATCGAGCGTGAGGCAGAACTCGCCGCGCACCACGTGCACGCGCTCGAGGTCAGCGAGCGGCGCTTCCACAGCGCCTTCACGCACGCTTCGATCGGCATGGCGCTGGTGTCTTTCGACGCCCGTGTGTTGCAGGTGAACGCTGCGCTGCGGGTGCTGCTGGGCGTCGACGACGGCCAGTCCATCGCACAACAACTGTTCAGCGACTTCGTCGACGCCGATGACACCACGATGTTGAACGAGCGCCTCTCGCAACTCAATTTGCAACAGATCCAGTCGTTCGCGGTCGAGTTGCGCCTGCGCCACCGAGACGGCATCCAGGTGTGGGCTGCGGTACACGGCAGTCTTTTTTCCGAGATCGATTCAGACGCTCCGTGCCTGATCCTGCAGGTGCAAGACATCACTGCGCGCCGGCAAGCCGAGGCCGACCTGCACCACATCGCCTTCCACGACGCCCTGACCGGCCTGCCGAACCGCCGCCGTTTTCATGAGCACCTGGTTCAAGCGCTGGACCGCGTCGGCGCCAATCCGCAGCGACATTTCGGTCTGATGTTTCTCGATTTCGACCGCTTCAAACTGATCAACGACAGCCTGGGGCACGCTGCAGGCGACGAATTCCTGGTGCAGGTCGCGCGCCGCATTCGAAGCCACGTGCGTCCGACCGACATCGTGGCGCGCCTGGGTGGCGATGAATTCGCGATCCTGGCCGAAGACCTCGACTGCGAGCACTACGCCGTGACCCTGGCCGAGCGCCTGTTGGAAGTGCTGCGCCAGCCGATCCAGATCGCGGGCACCGACATCACCACCAGCGCGAGCATCGGCATCACCTTCAGCGGCATGGGCTACGCGACACCGGCCGAGATGCTGCGCGACGCCGACACCGCCATGTACAAGGCCAAGGCGGGCGGCAAGGCTAGGTACGCGCTGTTCGACACGGGGCTGCACATCGAGGTGTCGCATCGCTTGCGGTTGGAGGGCGACTTGCGCCGGGCGCTGGCAGCCGGGCAACTGTCGGTGGCCTACCAGCCGCTGTTCGACCTGAGCTCGAAACGAGTCACCGGCTTCGAGGCGCTGGCGCGTTGGGAACACCCCGAGTTGGGCACCATCAGCCCGATGGCCTTCATTGCCGTGGCCGAGGACGCTGGCCTGATGGTGGGCCTGACCGACTTCGTGTTGCGCAGCGCCTGCAACCAGCTCAGGCAATGGCAACTGCGACATCGCGAATTCGCTGACCTGGGCATGCACGTCAATGTGTCGGGCAACGACATTGCCCACGCAGCCTTTGTCACCCGCGTGATCACCGCCGTCGCAGAGGCGCAATTGCAGCCGCAGCACCTGTCGCTGGAGCTCACCGAAAACATCTTGATGGAGCGCCTGGAGGCCGCACTGCCGAAGCTGACCGAACTGCGCCGGCTGGGCGTCGGCTTGAGCGTTGACGACTTCGGCACGGGTTATTCGTCCTTGCGCCACCTGTCCAGCCTGCCGGTGAACAGCCTGAAGATCGACCGTGCCTTCGTGGCCGATCTGCAGCGCGGCTCCAACGAAGCGGCTGTCGTGCGCGCCATCGTGCTGCTCGGCAACTCGCTGGGCAAGACGATCATTGCCGAAGGCATCGAAACCCCGGCGCAGATGGAACAGTTGCTGCAGATGGGCTGCACGGCGGGCCAGGGGTTTCATCTGTCGCGCCCGCTCGCGCCGGCACTGATCGACCAACTGCTCGACGACTTGGCCGCTCAGGCTGTCGCCAGGCCGGGCTTGCAGCGCTTCGAGACGCCGGTGCTGTTTCATTGAGCCGGCACGCAGCGGGGCTGCGAGAATGAAGCGCCCCTGGTTCTCGCCCACCGCAACCCCGCCGAATGATAAGCAGCGACTTCCGTTTTCTTGACCGCCTGCGCGTGCGCTGGGCCGAGATCGACGCGCAGAAGATCGTCTTCAACGCCCACTACCTGATGTACTTCGACACCGCCGTGGCGGGCTACTGGCGGGCGCTGGCGATGCCGTACGCGCAGACCATGGAGCGCCTGGCCGGCGACATATTCGTGCGCAAGGCGAGCCTTGAATACCATGCCTCGGCGCGATACGACGATGTGTTGGATGTCGGCGTGCGCTGCGCCCGCGTCGGCAGGTCGTCGATGCTGTTTTCTGCGGCCGTGTTCCGGCACGACCAGTTGCTGGTGTCGGGCGAGTTGATCTATGTGTTTGCCGACCCGGAGGCCCAAATGGCCAAGCCGGTGCCACCCCTCCTGCGAGACGTGTTCGAGTCGTTCGAGGCCGGGCAGCCGATGGTCGAGGTGCGCCTGGGCCCGTGGGCCGAACTCGGAGCCGATGCCCGCGCGCTGCGCACCGAGGTATTCGTGAACGAACAAAACATTCCCGTCGAGATGGAATGGGACGACGCCGATCACACCGCCCTGCACGCGGTGGGCTACAACCGCTTCGGCTCGCCCGTGGCCACCGGTCGGTTGCTGCAGTCTGCGCCGGACGGTTCGGGCGTGGCGCGCACCGGCCGCACCGACCACATCGGCTGCATCGGTCGAATGGCGGTCACGCAGGCACTGCGCGGCAGCGGCGTCGGGCGCCTGGTGCTCGACGCTCTGACGACTGCGGCCGCCAAGCGTGGCGACCACAGTGTGCTGCTGCACGCGCAGTCGTCCGCCGCGTCTTTTTACCGCCGCGCTGGCTTCGTCGAACACGGCCTGCCGTTCAATGAAGCCGGCATCGTGCACATCGAAATGACGCGCACCGTGTGAACGCGGCGGGCCGATCAGGCGCGGCGCTTGCGCTTCCGTTCGGGCTTCAACAGACTGCGCACGCGGGTGCGTTTCACGGGTGTCACGGCGGCGTCGGCATGCGCGTCTGCGGGCAGCTCGGTCTCTGACACCGGTTCGTTTTCGCGCGGGCTGAATGCGTGTGTGTCGGTGTAGCGAGGCGGCCAATCCTTGAGTGTGGCGCGCCGCAGCAAGGCCACGCCGCCGATGCCGCTGAAGCTGCGCTCCAGCACGTGCGTGACCAGATGGCGCTTGGTCCGCTCGGTGATGATGAGGGTGGAGCAGCGGGTGCCGTAGCGCATGTCGGGCGAACGGATGAAGGCGCTGGCCAGCATGCGTTCGGTGTCCAGCGGCACGCCGGTGGAGGGCAGGTCGGCGTCGGGCGGTGTGCTGCGATCGGCCAGGGCATCGAACAGCCGCGAAGACAGCGCGTCCAGCGAAGCGGCACTCGACAGCGCCTGTTTCAACACCGACTTGAGACCGTTGACCTTGGGCCACGGCGTGTCGAGCGACGCGTTCGACACGCCGTACACGCCGCGCTCCAGGCGCACCGGGTACGCGCCGGTGTTGGAGGCCCAAAAGCACTCCCCCCGCCGAAAGTCCGCCGCCACCAGATTGAACGGGTTGTGGCCCGTCAGGGCGGTGCGCATCCAGAAGCGGTCGGTGGGCTGCACAGCGGACAACCAGTCGGGCACGATCTGTCCGCGCGACGGGGCCTGTGGGTCAAGCTGCGAGGGCAGGCGCACATTCGTCAGCAAGGCCAGCCGGCCCTGCGCGGTCAGGCCCAGCCAGGTGCCGCCCGAGCGCAGATCGCGACCGCTCAGCACATCGGGCTGGCCGGGGCCGGGCGACCACCAGCCCAGTCGCGTCGCAGGCCGATCAAAGAACTCGTCTCGATTCGCCGCCACCACCAGCGGGAAGCGCCGGTCGCAGTCGATGGCCAGCGCGATCAGGCACATGCGATGAAGACCTCGGTGTGGCGCGGCACGGCCAGGCAGGCGGGCAGGGCTTGGGCGGCGGCGGCGATGCTGGCTTGCAGCGCGGGCGTGATGCCCTCGCCGCCGCAAAGTGCATACGCCTCCATCCACGTTTGTTGGCCGTCGTGGATCTCGGGCCGGCACAGCAGCCGCGCCTGCAAGCCGGGATGGTCGGCGCTCAAGGTGGTTTGCATTTTCAGCACCGCCGCCTGGGCTGCTGCTGCGTGGGCCGATGCCAGGCGGTAGTAGATGAACAATTCGCGCATCGGGGCGGGTGGTGAAGTGGGGAAAGGCGTGCCGGTTCAAATTTCGAGCGAGAATTCGTACGGCAGCGGCACTTGCTGCAGCAGCGGGCCGTGGACGGTGCCGA